>JADEXV010000171.1 GCA_015206945.1 Nostocales cyanobacterium LEGE 12452
AGCGGCTCTGTCTCATCAATCAAACCAATATTGCCCAAATTCCACCCAAAAGCTATCCAGCCAATCAATATCAACCACAAAATCGACACAGTTACGGCAAGGGCTGGATTCTTTACTATTTTGTTGAACCACTGATCAACAGTGTGCTTAACACTCAATTTCATGCTCATTAGTCAATAGTCAACAATCACTACTCAATAGTCGTTGATTATCTATCTTTTGTTCTTTGGAGTTTTGAATTCAACAATATTACCCTTTTTCCTGTTCAGTAACGCCAGTTGTTCTAAGTCGCCAAAGAAACTTCTCCAATACACTAGTACCGCACGGCGGAAATAAACATACTATTTTAAATTACTAAATATCGACTATGGACTCAGCACTAGTTGCCATTCTCTGTTTTTGGCATTCCATTTAGGTAATTGAGTTTCGCCGACAATATAGGGGCCCCAGTAACGACGGGAACCATCTTGTGCGAAAGCAACTAAAATATCTCCCTTCTCCAGCTTTAAATTATTCTGAGGTAGAGATAAAACCAGTCCCTTTTCACTACCTTCTTGGGGAGCAAAATCCCAATGTGCCGGTACATCATAGTTAGCCTGTTTAGTCCCAGAGCCTTTTGCGAGCGACTGTCGCGCCAGTAGAGCCAACCGTACAGGCTGATTTGTTTGATTGCTCATTCGCAAGGTTCCTTGATCCTTACTTTTGCTAGCTGATTTATCACGCTCTGCCAAGACAGGATAAGTATTCTCTTCAATATTATTATGTTCTACTTGATTGGTTGAGGTAGTTGCTGGGGTTGATAGACTAGCAGAAACACCCTTTTCCGGTAAAACGGGTGTAGAGGAAGCCGTCTCCCATTGAGTAGTTTCTGTTGACAGTTCTGAAGATGTATCTGGGTTTGTGGACTCAAAAGATACGCTCACTCCAAAGCATCCCACTAGAGCAGCAAGCAGTCCTAAGCAAAAAACTGTAATACCGAGGTTACGATATACTGAGGATTTCATATTGATAGTTATTAGAAATAAATATTTTGTTTAGGCTTGACCAAATAGTAGCCTATTATCCCAACAGGGAATCATAAAAAGTAGTCTGATATAGACTTTCCTAAAATTAATGATACAAATGTATTATGATTATCATTCTAATTAGACAATATTCAGAAGAAATAATTTCCTGGATGTCTGACAAACAAGAGGTAAAATACTGTTTTATTACAGCCAAAAAGCCTAAAATCACAGTCTTCTGACTTTTGACTGACCCGAACGCTAATTTATGTTAAGCGGAGTCGAAACACAGTGTCTCCAAGAGTTGGGGCGGACTTGCGCTTTGCGGTACTAGCGATCCCAACAAGGCGTTTTTTGCCAAACCCTTAGATAAATTTAAGATGCATATTTCATCTTGCGTTAAAATAAGCACCCTTTTAAGCAACTAAACTTCCCTCAAGATGATATGATGTGCAAATTTGAATCAACGCTGGAAGCCCAGCAGATATTTATAATATTGACAAACAAGCTGAGGCTAAAACCAATATCCTCTTTTGAATATAGGATCTTTCAAGATATCTTGACTTTTCGCCAAAAGTCTATGTGATGCAAAACACTCGTATCAATAACTTATTCGATGCCATTGCTACACGCTTGAGACAATGGTTTTTAAATCCTTGGCGGCGGCTATCGTTGCTGATCATTAGTTTTTTGTTAGGTTTTTTTCTGGCAAACGTAGCTTCCACTACAGCCGGTCAACGAGCAGAATTAGACATTCTGGTAGCTGCTTTTTTAGTAATGTTGACGGAAATTACCAGTAGGATATTTTATCATCGGAGCTTTTTGGAAAGGCGATCGCTCTTAGTAGATTCATTAAATCTCCTCAAAGTTGGTTTCATCTACGGACTGTTTCTCGAAGCCTTTAAGCTGGGATCGTAGGGTGGGATGAATGAAGGAGATAAAGAAGCAGCAAACAAGAGAAGCGGCGTTAGCAGATGCATTGAGGGCAAAAGCTTTTGCAATCACGCCGGAAAATGTCGATGAGATGATCGAAAGGCGATCACATTTACTAAAATCTGTCTTTCCAGCTTTTAGCGAATTCTGCCAAGCTACTCTCCAAGTACAACCCCAGGAAATATTACAGGTATTGTGGAACTTGTGGCTGCCTTTAGGGATCAAACTAGCATCGCAGCGCCAACAGTTGGGACGCCCCCTGATTCAAGGAATATTGGGAGGACAAGGCACTGGTAAAACCACAATGTCCAAAATTCTCATTTTGATTCTCGATCATTTGGGATACAGGACTGTGAGTTTATCTTTGGATGACTTATATAAAACTTACAGCGATCGCTTGCTTTTAACACAGCAAGATCCCCGCTTAATTTGGCGTGGCCCACCAGGAACCCACGATATAGACTTAGGTTTAAATGTACTAGATCAAATTCGCCAGTCGCAAAATCCAGTAATACTTCCCCGCTTTGATAAATCAGCTTTTGGAGGTGCTGGCGATCGCACTACTTCCGAAATGGTGACAGATGTAGATATTGTACTATTTGAAGGTTGGTTTGTGGGTGTACGACCAATTAACGCAGATGTATTTGATACTGCACAGCCGCCAATTGTTACAGATGAAGATAAGGCATTTGCCCGCGAGATGAATCTTCGCCTCCACGATTATTTACCACTGTGGGAGCGATTGGACAGCCTAATTGTACTTTATCCCACCGATTACCGCTATTCTTTGGAGTGGCGCAAACAAGCTGAACAGCAAATGATCGCTGCGGGTAAATCGGGTATGAGTAATGCAGAGATAGAGCAATTTGTCAATTATTTTTGGCGATCGCTGCACCCGGAATTATTCATCAAGCCGTTGGTAAAAGATGCGACAGTGGTTGATATGGTGATTGAGATTAATGGCGATCATAGCTTTGGTCAAGTGTATTGCGATCGGGCTTAGGGCGTTAGTTCTCAAGTCATGCTTACAGGGAATTGCGAAGATTCACAAACAAGTTATTTCGCACGATGAGTGAATAAATATTTTAATATTCAAATATTATTAAATGTATATTTAAACTCACTTTTAAAGCCGGAGGACTTAATATGCCAAATTAGTTAACCGAGTAATGCACCATCTTCATCTCATCTGTTCAGGTGCGTTAGGCTGCGGCGTAACACACCCTACTGAAAATTATTATGTATCGTATTTCTTTTGGTGTTTAACCGGATTCATCCACGCTTCTAAGCTACTAAACACCTGTGAAGAAAGTAACGTCAAACATAAATAAACCACCGCTACACCCGCGTAAATCTCAAAAGCGCGATAGTTATCAGCGACAATTAACTGTCCCTTGCGGAACAATTCTTCAAATCCAATCACCGCAACTAAGCTAGTATCTTTCAACAAACTGATAAACTCATTACCTAAAGGTGGAATCATCCGCCGGAAAGCTTGGGGAAAAATTACATAACTCATGGTTTGCACAGAACTCAAACCTAATGATTGTGCTGCTTCTGCTTGTCCTGTTTCAATCGATTGAATCCCAGCACGGACAACTTCGGCAATATATGCAGCACTATTCAAACTTAAAGCAATTACTCCAGCAGTGAGACGATCAAAAGTAAATGTCAAACCAAGTTCTTGCAAAACTGCTGGTAAACCAAAGTAAATCATAAAAATTTGCACCAGCAAAGGCGTTCCCCGAAAAAAATCTACATACGCCCTCGCCATCCAACGCATAGGTGCGATACGAGAAAGGCGTGTAATACCAATCAGCGAACCGCCAATTAAACCAAACACTACAGAAAGTATCGTCAATTGCAAAGTCACCAATGCTCCCTGCAATAGACTTGGCAAAGCCTGCAAAATCACGCTAATTGAAGTAAATATGTTAAGTGCGTTAGTGTTAGTTTGATTCTCAAATGGTGATTTATCTGGTAATGATGGCGGTTCAGTTTGAAACCATTTTTGGTAAATTTGGGCATAAGTGCCATTTTTCAGCACCCTATCCAAACCATCATTGATCAATGCCAAATTCGGCGAATTTTTAGCCGTAGCAATTCCATAAAACTCCTCTGTCAGTAATTGCTCTACTACTTTAATTCCCTTGAGATTGCCCGTCTTAATGGCATATAAAGTAACAGGTGCATCATTAATTACTGCATCCACATTACCATTGGACAATTCTTGCAAGGCTATAGGTGCTGAATCAAAACTGCGAATTTGCACCCCAGGAACACTTTTAGCCTTTACAGCCCCAGTTGTGCCAATTTGGACTGCGATTTTTTTATTTTTGAGACTGTCAAAACCAGTAATATCTTGATTGTCTGCACGAATTGCGATCGCTAATCCAGCCTTAAAATAGGGACGGGAAAAAGAAATCGTTTTCGCCCTCTCCTCTGTAATCGTGATTGAACTAAGGGCTGCATCTACCGTTTTGGCTTGCAAAGCTGAGATCATGCCATCAAAAGGCAGACTTTGAAAATCAACTTTAAAGTTAGCTGTAAGTGCAATCGCATTCATCAAATCAATCGAAAAACCTTGTAACTCACCACCTTGTCTTTGAAACTCAAAAGGTGGAAACGTCGGTTCCGTAGCAACCCGCAGAGTTTTCCCCGCGTTAGAGTTCACAGCACAGCTAATCAGTAATAAACAGCTAAAACCTATTAATACACATAAATACAGCCAACGCACAAAACCAAATTTAGCCATATTATTTTCTCTCTTCCTCTGCGCTCTCTGCGCTTCTGCGGTTACTTAAAACCTTACAATCAACTGTAGAGCAGCTTGACATAAGTAATGAACAATACCATCCCCGCCATTATTTTTGACAATATCGAAAAAAACTTTGGTTCCCTCAAAGTCCTCAAAGGAATCACCGGCGAAATCAACCCGGGAGAAGTCGTTGCAGTTATCGGTTCCTCCGGCTGTGGTAAAAGTACACTACTACGCTGCTTTAACCGGTTAGAAACCATTGACAAAGGGCGTTTAATAATCAACGGTATCAACTTATCCCGACCCACTGTCAAATATAACCAACTGCGGGAACTACGGACAAAAGTAGGCATGGTTTTTCAACAGTTCAACTTGTTTCCCCATCTCAGCGTTCTAGAAAATATGACACTCGCACCGCGTAAAGTCTTGGGTAAAACACCGAAAGAAAGCGCCCAACTAGCGAGATTATATTTAGAAAAAGTTGGCTTATCTGACAAAGCCTCTGCTTATCCCGAACAACTTTCTGGCGGACAAAAACAACGAGTAGCGATCGCTCGTAGTTTATGTATGAATCCCCAAATCATGTTATTTGACGAACCCACCAGCGCCCTAGATCCTGAACTTGTCGGCGAAGTTCTGCAAGTGATGCAACAATTAGCCACAGAAGGGATGACAATGGTGGTTGTCACCCACGAAATGCAATTTGCCAAAGAAGTAGCCCATCAAGTGATATTTTTAGACAAAGGTATTGTGACAGAACAAGGCCCAGCCTATGAAGTGCTGACCAATCCGCAAAGCGATCGCCTACGTATTTTCCTAAGTCGCCTTCAAATAATTCGTAATTCGTAATGACGCTCGCGGACTCGCTACCGCTGCGCTAACGTAATTCGTAATTACAGACTTCCTTCAAACTCCTCACTTACTACTTCCCACTCACTACTTCCCACTCAGCACTCAGCACTCTTTAAAGATACTCGCGCAAGAAATCAAAGGGATCATCCTCCCAACAAGGTTCAGGTATTAGCCAAAATAAACTACCGCTGATGTCGGCTTCAATTTCATCACCGTCGTCTCTATCAAATAGTTCTATCAAAGCTGTCCAATCACGTTCTCTGAGAAATGTTATCGATGGGGCATATACCTGGAGATTATTTGAGTAATTCACGCGCAAAGTTGTGCTTAAAAGCGGTAAAAAGTTAGTATAAAAATTTAGAAATAATCAGAGTTTAGCTTTGACAACCGCAGTCATACCAATTCAAAATTTAAAAAGTCTGATTTAATTTGGTTTCTCAGGGTTGTATCTATCACATTCTTTTTTCAAATGGGTATTAAATAATTATTTTGATAGTATTAAATATGGACTACTCTCATAAGTGTCTCACAATTTAAATAGGACTGCTATAGTATTTATTACATATTACAAGCTGAATTTACTCAGACCGGAAAAATCCTTGAGGCTGAGATTCTACTAATTCCACGCCAAAGACTTCTGCAAAAGATTGTGCTATGTAAAAACGCACTTCTTGGCAGGTGATACCTGGAATCCATTCGGCTAAACTGCCTACAGGTTTGTCAGAAATGCCGCAGGGTACAATGCGCTCAAAGCCTGTCATGTCTGGACAAACATTTAATGCAAAGCCGTGCATAGTAATCCAACGGCTGACTTTAATACCAATAGCTGCAACTTTTCGCTCTTGCAACCAAACGCCAGTAAAAGCCGGAATTCTTTCTCCTTGCAATCCATAAACTGCCAATACACGAATTATTACTTCTTCGAGTTGCCGTAAGTACCAATGGAGGTCTTTACGATAACGTTGCAGATTTAAAATTGGATATCCCACCAGTTGACCGGGACAATGGTAAGTAACCTCGCCGCCTCGTTCAACTCGATGCACATCATACTGATCTTTGTCAATATCAAATTTGAGAAAGTCTGAGTTGCTTCCTTGTCCCAAAGTGTAGACAGGTGGATGTTCTAGCAAAATTAACACATCATCTAGATTTGGGTCATGAATGCGCTCACTTAGAAGCGATCGCTGCCATCCATGAGCTTCCAAGTAAGGGATCAATCCTTGGTTATACAGCAAACAAATGTTTTTTTGTGGTTTAGTACTATGGATCATGCCAAAATTCAACCGTATAAAGAACTAAATATATTTCAAGTTACAGGATTAGAATCAACAATTGTCAAGCTTTGCAAAGGATTTTAAAGGAAAGTCAAGGGAAGATGCATTAGAAAATACAAAGTGCTAGCTTGAATATATAACCTCAATAGGTTTTAGGAGGAATTCTCTGCAATAAGCATTATGCCAAGACAATAAGGAAGAATGTACTGGCTGATGACTTTAATACCATTGTTTGCATTTTAAACAGAATCAAACTTCCACAAAGCCTTGTATTCTTGAACAACAGCAAGCAAACCTCAATCGAACACAGAAGGAGCAACTATCAACAGTTCTGTAAGCATTCCTTTAAAGGAAAAGGTAGTCATAGGAGCTACAATTAGATTTCCTCACTCAAGAGTGCTAATTGGATATACAATTAGACATCAGCGCAGAGATGAGGAGGTAAACCAAGGGCATACTTGACAATTCCTCAGATGGAGTAAGCTGAGAGACAGCTTAACAGCAGTAAATACAATATAGTCACAATTTGTTTTGGCGGGAGTAATAAACCTTACCGCAATTTCTTTTCATACAAAGCAAATTCACACATCCAAAATATTCAGCGGGAGAGTATTACATGAAGCTTGTCATCCACGGCAAAAATATTGAAATCACCGATGCGATTCGTGAGTATGTACATCAAAAAATTGAAAAAGCAGTTAGTCACTTTCAAAGCATTACAAATGAAGTAGATGTGCATCTTAGCGTCGCCCGGAATCCCCGAATTAATCCAAGACAAGCAGCTGAAGTAACTATTTATGCTAATGGTAGCGTTATTCGTGCCGAGGAAAGCAGCGAGAGCCTATATGCCAGCATTGACTTAGTTGCAGATAAAATTGCCCGTCAACTACGGAAATATAAAGAACGGCGTCAAGACCACAAAACTCATGCTCAACCAACAGAAGTAGTTATTCCAGAGTCGATAGTAACAGATTTAATTGGCGATCGCACCGCCGAATTGCCCAACGAAGTCGTCCGCACCAAATATTTTTCTATGCCGCCGATGACCGTTGCAGAAGCACTAGAACAACTGCAACTCGTGGGACACGACTTTTATATGTTCCACAATTCTGAAACTGGAGAGATTAATGTAATTTACGAACGTAACCACGGCGGTTATGGTGTCATTCATCCCCGCAATGCTAACGGACAGACTAACGGCAAAAATGGTAAGGCAAGCCACACTAATATAGTCATGCCGGAAAAGTCGCATTCGAGTAAATAGGGACTAGGTAATGGGGAGATGAGCCAGATAAGGGGAGCAGGGGAGAAGTTGCAGTAAGTCTTTCTCCTCTGCACCTCCGCCTCTTCCAATCCCCATTCCCATATTGTCACCCAGTCATTGCAGCAAATTCATCCATGACTTTCTGGCTGATATCTGCACAAGCTAGATAATAAGGATTGACAGTTTATCTCTATTGGAAGTAGACATTAGAGGTTTGTGTTGTACCGCGCAAAACAGAAAGGGCTTGCGCGGCTAGCGATCGCGCGGCAATATGAAAATGCACAGTTGATTTTATCTGCCTGATGTTATTACAAGTTGATTGATAACTTCAGTAATATTCAGGCGATGAATCAAGAAACTTCTAGAAAAGCTAGTTCAAACTCGTTGCCTTGATGCACTTCACAATTAGCTTGGTGACACTCTGGACATTCATTCAGTTTGCTAGTCGGGTGAAATTCAATGTTGCAATTCGAGCAATAACAAACAGCAGGAACATTCTCAACTTGTAGTTTGGCATCTTCCGCTATTGTTCCTTTTTTGGCAACATCAAAGGCAGACTCCAAAGAATCTGGTACTACATCAGATGCCTCACCTACTCGCATTTGTACTAAACGAATGTGTTGAGCACCTTCGTCTTTAGCTCGTTTGACAGCAGCATCAAGAATATTTTGCATCATGCCAACTTCATGCATAATTCTTTCCTCGCAGTTTTGATTAAGTGGTTTTTTTTATCAATTCCTATCTCTATTCGCTGTTCAGCAAGAGGTTATAGATTCTCACCCAATTCAAAGTTCGCTCCTGTGTCACCCACCAAGCTGACGGACAATGATCGTACAAGGCTTGAGTCAGAGCTAAGAGCGATCACGGATCGGCGGTATGTCCAGAAATGGTACTACAAGAGTTAGGTAAGAGGAGCCATCGCCTCCGGTAGAATATAGCCCATCGCATTACAATTCATACTTTTTAGTTATCCAACCCTATTTTTAAGTTAGATAAAAAACTTGAGGAACTTGTGAGGAAATATTTGAATTAAACAGTTTTTTCATCTATTAAAAATAATTTCTCCAAATTGAGTATTAAAAATAGGTTAAACTGCGTATAAAAGCTGGCAGAATACTAGTACCACTATGCAACAAATCTTAATATATAGTTTAAGAGTAAGTGGGTTTTGTCAGCATATATTAGATGACGTTAAGGAGGTAATTATCATGCAAAAAGAATATATGGAGGTTTTAGAATCATTAATTAATAAATTGACATTATCCGCAATATTAGAAATGTTAGAGCGAATATGTCACAAAAAAGCGGAAAATTTGAGAACTCATTGGCAAGATGAGACTTCAGCAAAGCTTTGGGATAAAGCTGCTAGACAGATAGAACAGATAAATGTTGATATTTGATTGAAGAAGAATTCAGAATTCAGGAGTCAGAATCAATGGGTAGCTGATTTAGACCCGCCACGTAATTGTTGCACCACTCACTGGGAGATTTAGTGTGGTGTTGTAAGTTTTATTCAGCGTTCGAGTTAAATTCTCATGCCTAAGTCCACCAGTCTTACAGAATGAAATTCTGAATTCTACCTCCTAAATTCTGTTTGATGATTAAGTCTTTTTGCTTGTTTTAGTAAGTAAGTTGTAAATGAACTAGCATTAAACTAGAGCAACATTGTTTCTCCAAATTAACTTGTAGGTTAACAGTAGCTCCGAAGCTATTAATTGATGTCTGTTTTTCAATGAGTTTTACGATCCTTTTAGTGCTGGACGATATTCTTCATGTTGATACCAATAGCTTTGGTCACTGTTTTAGGGCTTAATCAAGGGTTTATAAGTTATCTCAATACTTCAACCGTGGTTGGGGTAGTCGATCTCCACAAATGTATTAAAAAGAAGAAAGTGTCACAGCTTGCCATTACCCAGGCAGACCAAGGTAAAACTTTTACAGTTCATAGTGGCAGTGTAATTGCACTCAATCTAGCAGAAAATCCAAGCACGGGATACATCTGGGAGATTGAAAAAACCGATCCAGATGTGATTGAATTTCAGAATTCAACCTTTTATAGCAGCCCAACAGATGGACGCACAGGTGTTGGTGGAAAACGAATATTTACCTTCAAAGCTAAAGCTACAGGGGTAGTTAGATTAAAACTCAAGGAATGGCAATCTTGGCAAGGCGATCGCTCGACCGACCAGCGATTTCATGTTACCCTCCAAATAAAATAGTAGTAGTCTATTAAAACTAAAGTTTATACCCTCATTGCATGACTCTGCTATCAATTGGTAGTGAAAAATCACGAGACCATTCATGCCAAGAGCCAAAATAATTTCTAGCAGAAATTCCTGCTTTTTCAAGGGCTATTAATGTATTCGCAGCCCTTGAACCTTTAAAGCAGTAAATGTACACAATTGACTTGGAAGTAATACCTACTGACTGACAAATTTCTCGGATTTCATCTGGCGATCGGAATGTGGAAATTTCTGATTCAGAATTCATCAGATAATGCCATTCTAACCATACAGCGTTAGGGATTCTACCTTTGCGAGGACAAAAATCAGGATGGTAAGGAGAAGAACTCAACCCAAGCCATTCGTTGCGATCGCGCACATCTAATTTAATAATTGCTGGATTGTCAATTGCTTGCAACATCTCGGTGGTAGTCACCATAATGTCAGCGTTGGGATGTAATCTAAATATGCTGCTTTCACGCTTTGGTACTTCATCGCTAGTAGGTAATCCTGCCTTGAGCCATGCTTCATATCCTCCATATAAAATAGATACCTGAGCGCAACCCAAATATTTCAGTAAGAAAGCTGCTCGACAAGATTGACCGTAACCTTTATTTAAAGCATTTTCATAAACAATTAACTGTTCTGTTCCAGATATTCCTACCCTGCTCATGATTTCTGCAAAATACTCTTGCAATTCCTTTAATCCTGCTGGGGAGGAATTCTCTAAAAGATAGGTGAAAAAATCTCTAATATTTATGGATTGAGGAATATGAGAAATAGCAAAATCTTCTTGACTTCGCGTATCAATAATGACAGTTTGTAATGAGTTTTTTGCTAACAGTGACGTGAGTTCTTGAGGAGAAATGAGGAGTTTTGTATTCACGCTTTCATGCTTCTGTTATTGTACTATTAGGCATTATCGCCCTTGGTAGATTTGCATTTTGAAATGCAAATTACAGAATAATTAATGTTAAATGTTATAAGAGAGCTTTTGGAGTTGCTTATCTGTCATGCGATCGCGTTTTATCCACCACCAGCAGAACGCACCCAAGCCGAGGAAAAAGATGATCAAGCTGAGAATATTGCCTAGCACTGGTAGGCTTGCTATCGAGTATCAAAACTTGACCGACAATCCGAATGTCATCCCTTACCGTACCGTTAATGACTACTGTTTGACCAGCGGCAATCAAATCTCCCTCTACTGTGCCGTTAATCGTAATTTCTCTGCCAGCAAGCACAGCATCCCCTTTGACAGTACCATCGATAGTTAGTAAAGTTAGGTTGATTATTCAAAAGAAAATATATAGAAAATTTCAACGCAACTCAGCCTGCTCAACTGTGGCACGGAAGAATTCTGAGTAACGATTTGTGCCAAACCACCAGCCTGCACTCATCTGGGAAGGAATTGTAAATCCTCCAAATGTCTCTTCTTCCTGGTACTCTGCGCCAAATGGAATGTAAGTATAGCTACCATCTTCTGTTTGATCTCCCCAACGTGGCAGAGAAAGCTTTAGCAGTTTGCCGTTAGCATCTATAAACAGTGTTAGCGTTACAGGTTCATCATCAACTTTTAGACTAGCTTGGATAGTCTTCTCATCTATTGCTTTCCAACTTACGCCGTGCTGAGGTAGTAAAGCAGAAGGTAGCCAGAAAAATTCTCCTGCGAATCGTCCAATACTAGAGCGAGTAATATCAGGACTGTGGGCATTGACGAGCGGAACCAGTCCCCAAAGAGAGAACCGCATTCGACCAGACTTGTTAGTATAGCGATCGCTGCCGATCATTTGGAACAAACCACTACCAATTCTTGCTTTCCAGACAAATCCTTTTGTTGAGAGAATTTCTGTAGCTTGCATCGGTATCCACGGTTGATCCTGCGCCATCCTAAAACTGCCACTCATTTTCAAGCTGACAGAAGAAGCAAGAGGAGTTCCTAGTGCAATGCTATGCAAAAAATAGCGTTGTACAGGAGCAGGTAATGCCACAACCATGTCTTTAGTAAAACGATTTTCTGTTGGGACTCCTTCTAGCGATCGCCAAATTCTATTAACTTCTTGTTCGTTCCTAATTCGTAAAATGACTAGAATTAGGAAAGCGATCGCTAGAAATGCACCAATACTCAACAAAACTTTGGTAAACATTTGCCTCACTTAGTGCTTGTTGAACCACACCCGTCGTAGGGGTGCAAGGCCTTGCGCCCCTAACGCGTGGCTTCCAACTCTGTAGCCACTATCTCAGTTAAATCTTTTCGATATTTTCTTCAGTATGAGCAAGTAGGTGCGTTCATTTTCTCACCCTCCATCGCTGGTTATACCCCAAGAGTACACAAAAATGTTGAGGAAGTTGTGATCCTATCCCTGAATCTGTTATAAACAGCTTTGTTTATCCTCGGAAATGCGATCGCATTCGTAAAGCTACCATTAACCGCTTAAAATCGACCGCAGATTTAAAAGCGGCTTCTACACAGACGGCATAATGAGTAACAAATAAGCATTAGGGACGATGCAGCGTTGGATCAACTTTAAAACACGAGGAACATCAAGATTTCTAACACTCCTAAGTTGAAATGTCACTAGCAAGAATATTATTACAAGTAGGTATTCCATTAGTAGAAACTACCCTGGAAAAATACTGTGAGGTTGGAGTAATGGATGAGCAGCATCGGTACTTGCAAATTGCCCTTGTTGTTGTTGGAATTGCTTTTCTTCTGGTCTATCCTTTGATGAAGATATGGCCATCGGGCTGGTCATGGCAACCAGGCCAATACGAATATGAACAGATGATCGTTGGTGTTTATGCGACGCTCGGTGTCTTTTTACTATGGGCTTCTCGAAAACCAGAAGCGCATCTCAGTTTAATCTGGTTCACCGTCTGGTCGAGTTTTGTTCATGGGTTGATCATGGCGGTACACGCAGTGATTGACCCTGTGGAACGTGGACACCTCTTCGGGGATGTTCCAGCATTGATTTTGGTAGCAATTGTTCTTGGTTTCCTTGCATCACGCGAAGTAGCGCCAGTGCATGAGTGAGCGCGGCATAATAAATCAAATGTAGCGGATAGAGGAAAATTGGTAAAGCTAGCATAACGCGGTTAAAATCAACCGCAGACTTCAAAGCGGCTTCTAAATCACATCTTCAACATCTAAGTCTGCAACAATCTGTCTTAACTGCGGTTGTATTCCTGCTGCTTGCATAAAATAGCGGTAGGCTTCAGCCGTAGTAGCAAATCTCGTAGGAACTTTCACGCCTTTAGGTTTAAGCTGCTGAATCATTTCTTCCAAGGAAGCGTTTTTGCCTCTAACTGTAAGGATGTCTGCAATTCCTATTTTGACCAAAGGCAACCCAAGAGCTTCTGATAACACTTGATGTTCGGTGTCTTGATGTTCGGTGTTTTGATTAACCAGTGTTTTTAGTACCATAGTAAAGCTTCTTTAATACAAGTGGAGAGAGTTATAAGGGCTACTTTTAGTTAATGAGCATTTCATCTAACACTGGTGTTTATAGGAAGATACTTTGAGGAACTTGTGAGGATGTTTAGATTGTGGGGCGTTGCATATTTGCGGAATGATTTAGCAACTTCCAAAATTCTCCCCTGCTTCCCTGCTTGCCCCAATTCATGCCACTGTTCTGCAACGCCGAAATTAGCTCTCACTTAATTATTACTCAAACATCCTCTGACATTTTTAGCGTTACACTTTTGTTTTAATCTTCAATCCAGTCTTCACGACCTAACAGATCGATAATCTTATCTCTGAGTAAAAAGTCGTTTTCTTCTAGCTCAAGCTCAACACAAATCCAATCTCGACCAGGAATGTACTGACACAAAGCATAAATTGGCTGGTTACGTCTTACAAGTCCTTTGTGAATAAGTTGGCGCGCTTCTTCTTTAATAACTTCTAGGTCATATTTGACAGCAGTATCCATAACTTTTCTCCCAGCTATTTAAGTTCTGCAAAACCAGAACAATTCATGCTTTGGCTTTACCTTAAACTTACCAAAAGAATTTGAGGAAATTGTGAAAATGGCAATAATGATACATAAGTTTATTCCTAGAGAATCTGGAGGGTAACAGTATATTTTTTTACTTAAATTATTGCCTTTCTTAGTCCTATGAAACTGAAGAGATAATTTTGCACTTCCTCACGAGTTCCTCAAATTTTTGCGTATTTTTATCTGTATCCTGTATAGAAAAAGCTCTAGAAGGGGAATCAATATGGAATCGAGAAAATACACTAAATTAACAATACCTTTGCCAAGATAAGAGCCTAGAAACATTTTGGCAAAGGTATTGTTTGCAGGTATGAAAAACTTGACTTCTAATTTGTCGCTGCAATCAAATAATTCATTGCTCTACATTTTTTGTGAAAGTCCATCAAAGCCAGTTCTGCAATAACTCAAACCGAGCAAATTCCGATTCTAGCTGCCATTGAATCCGCGCGCGATCGCTTTTGTTCAAAAAAGCACTGCACCCTTGAGAAACAGAGGTTTCACCAGGGGTATCGCTTGCACAAGCTGGAACCATTGTCTTAAACTCAGGCGACTTCCAGAGACTATTGCCCGGAGCAAAACTATATTCTAAGCCATTGCGAGCCAGTCGCTTGAGGTCTTTATATCCCAGCCCATATCTTGTTGCTGCTAACAGATACTCATGACTCAAATCGATGCGAGAAATGCCTTCATCATCGGAAGCAAGAGTCATTCGTACTCCAGCCTTCCAATACTCCCTAAAAGGATGCTGATCTCCCTGGACATTCAAAATGACCTCATTACTAGTCAGGCAGATTTCTACTAACACGCCGCGTCGCCGCATTTGCTCCATCAACTCGAAAGGACGCTCCTCAAAAAGAATACCCACGCCATGTCCGATGCGAGATGCTTGTGCCACTTCTACAGCTTGCCGAATATGAAAACGTAAATCCTCTGTCGGAACCAACCCCAGCGTTAACTCTCCGGCATGGAGCGCGACCTTGACATTGGGATATTGGCGTTTGAAAAATTGCAGCATTTGCATTTGCAGGGTGTAGTCGCGCAGTGCAATCGGGTTGTCTTCTGGGGCGACGAGATTGATGCCAACTACCCGCTCTTCCGATGAATCTAGTGCAAAGGCATAAGCTAACTGAGCAAACACTTCAACGGGCGACTTTGTTCTTGTCGTTTGCTGCAAATAGCGCACCGTCACTGCACATCCAGGCTGTGCCAATGGAGTGCCGCAACCGAGTGTTTTCGAGACTTCGCGCTCCAACTGTGAAAATTGCTGGTTGCCGAGTGTCACTAGCTTGCTTAATCCTCGTTTGAGCAATTGACGGTGCATCTCTTGCAAATCTTTATTCCAACCAACTTCACGCCCTAGCTGTCGAACCTCACTGCCCTGAACGGTAAGCATTAACTCTAGATAGGTAATATGCTGCGAAGCTGCCCGATTTGCTACTGACGCGACCATATCATCCCGACGGCTCATAGAATCTGATATTGGTCCAAAACCACTAAAAGCCTCAAAAAATTGGTCGTGTCCGGATTTTCCAGCAAATTGGAGGTTACGAGTAGACCAACGATTTATTAGGGAATCATAAACAGATGTTCGGTTTAACAATTCTGAGGCTGGAAAATAGCTACTGTCCTGACCGCAAGCATTAGGTTCAACTAAAGCCCCCATCTTTGGATTCACACAATACCCATCGATGGCAGCCCACTCCAGATATTTTTCTGCGTATACAGCCCCGCTTAGATGACTGTGGATATCTCCTCCCTTCGGCATTCGCTGTACAAATGCTCGTAAAGCGGCTGGCTGCTTGCGATGAGCTTCAAACCAACTAGCAGCTTCAGCTTCACTCCGAGTCGAGGACTGCTGCGAATTAGATGGAACTTGGGCTACTACACTGAAGATAAAACAGCTAGAACTCGTTAATACTCCTAAAAACAAAGATAAGGGCGCTCGTCTATGCATATAGATTTATTTTTTTGTAAAACATCGCCAGTATGAATGTAGTTCTCATGCTGTTCAAAACCATCAACTATCAATCTTTATGAGGTAAATAAACTATAACCTAAGATAGATACGCATTAATAAATTTTAGATAAGTCAATCAGAAGTTATCATTTTTTAACATTGTATTGAACTCTGAAAAGAAGATTTTTTCTAAAAATCAGGATACTGTTGGGTGTTTATTTGGGTTTGTTATTATAAATTCAAAAATATACATTAATACGATTACTGCAGACTGCATGGCATAGTCACAACGTACTAAATTAACTGGTTTGAATGTATCTGAGATGAATGGCATTAAGAAAAGCGTAAATCCCTCGTATTCCTGGATGAAGGGGTGTGGGGTGTTGGGTGTAGGGAATTAAAAAGATGTTGAACTACTTGACGCACTCGCATTCAATTGTCTGGAAAACACTCAGCCTACACCCTACCTCCAACAAGATAGCCTCGCGAGGTTTCACATGAATCTTAGTGCCATTCGTATCTGAGATAGAAACATAGAACTCAGAAGAAATATAGCATTTATGTTGATGAGAGAATAGCACCTGACGACAAGCCAAAGAAGCGTCTACGCATTTAATTGGGGACTTGCAAAATGTGAGCGATTGCATTTCCCAAACGAGTAAATTTTGCCTTCCACCTTTACCCCGACTTTTGCAAGAAGTCTAATTGAATGGTTATACTCTCCTGCAATACGCTGCCTACTATACGGCTTAACTTAGTGCCATTCACCCCTTCACCTTTTGCCAACTTCTGCAAGAAGTCTATTGATAACTGATTTAGGCACTGTTCCAAAATTAACTCACGACAATCCTGTAGGTCAACAGACTAATAAACACACTTCCAGTTTTCCTTCGACTCAATCCAAATAGTCCAGTTTCAAATCAACTAGGACTTACGCATTGACAAGAAACATCATTCATGGAGTTTAGAGAATGCTATCACTGCGAAGGGTTGCAAAAATATGCTCACGTACAACTAATGTGAACATATTTCGTTGTACTTCGTACCAATT
>JADEXV010000172.1 GCA_015206945.1 Nostocales cyanobacterium LEGE 12452
GTTTGATCTTGCTCACGAGTTAGAAATACTCTTAAACGAGCGCCCATATATAAGTCACCTCATGTCGATGCATTCTCCGTATTTACTTATCTTTACATAGTCTGGTTTTTTTATGCCCACCTACTTACGCTAGCCTACCCAGTGACTATAAGGATAGTGGAAGCAGCACAGAAAAATAAATCAGAGAAGTTTTCAAACTGCAACAGTCGGTCTTAAGGTAAAATCCATTTGTACCCTTATTGAGAATTTTTCTACTTAAAGTGAATTCGATTGGAGTATCTCAAATATTTATCAGGTTCAAGACTGTAATTTGCGCTACAGAGTGATGGAGTTTTCTAAGTATACGAACCTGCCAGCTAAATATCGCCGACTTTTTTCTCTAATGAATCATTTACTGATGTTACTTCCTTCTCTATGGAATTGCGATCGCTTGGCATTAGTTAAATTAAGTTAACTCTAAAAAATTAAGGTATATATAATGTTTTTCTTTGGCATTGAACATGAAGTCGCTTTTCTAAACAAAGAAGGAAAGTTTGCTGATTTTTCTCACACAAAATTTGCTGATTTCAATCAAATTATTGAAAGGCTACCTACATACCCCAGTGACTATCCTCAACTACGCGTCGGCGATGCGGGTATTAAGATGAAGAGATGGTACATTGAGGGATTTGAAAGATTTGCAGATTCTGATGAAGTCATAGATTGTCATGTTAAAGGTATTGAAATTAGAACAACTATCCATTCTAATATTCAAGGCGCTATTAATGAATTATCAGAAAGTTTTGACTTGCTACGTAAGGTTGCTGCTGACTTTGGTTTATCACCAGTTTTAGTTAGTTTCAATCCCTACAATCCAGCTTTTGAGCCTCACCCCCCATTAAACAATTATGAAATCAAACAGTTAGAAGCTTATCCTGACGAACAAACTGCTAATATTCACATGGTATCTTATGGGCCAGATTTAAATATTTCAGTGGCAGATTTGTCAACTGAAGATGTGATTGATGTTGGCAAAAAGTTAACTTATTACAGTCCCTATATCGTTCCTTTTAGTTATAGCTCTCCCTTTTATAATGGAGGTTTATGGGATGGACTATCGGTACGAACATTTATCAGAACAGGAAAAAGACCAGCTACTCTGGTTTTTGTTCAAAAACAAGAACAACTAATTGATAGCACACCTGTCTTAACAAAAATCGCTCGCATTCCGGCTGAAGTGGGACGCATCGAATTTAAGGCTTGTGATAGCTGTGATGATTTTTTCATCTATGCAGCTTTGCTGACATTATTGAAAGGTTTGGTATTAGATAAAACCTTGTCAGGTAGAGCAACTGTACCTGATGCAGCTTTACACCAACTTTCTGCAAAAGAAGCGTTTGAAAACGAAGATATTTTTGAGAATTCAACAAAAGTCTTGCAAGCAGCCGAAGTTGCTTTGGGAGATGATCCCGATGTTCATTATTTCACACCATTAAAAGTGCTACTGGCGAACCGAAAAACAAGATCCCATGAATTAATACAAATGTTCCATCACCTAAGCTCAATAGAAGAGGTAATAAGGCAGACTTATCAAGTTTAAAGAAAATATTTATTTTTACTCTTAATAAAGGGGTAATCAGGATATTTATATAGCTTGGTAGTTTACAAATAGCCTCTAAAGTGCATAGTCAGGAAAATTCTTTGAATTGGATAAAGTCGAACTAACTGAAGATAAATAGTAGAGCCATTAATCTGCCAAAACTAGATGAAGTCGATATACCTAGAGGCTGATTTTATTGTAACTAAAGATGGAGGAAAGTTCATTCTACAGATTGATGCAGACGTTAGCATTTTAAAAGTAAAAGTATAAACAGGGAACCTGAAAAGAAGAATTTAAATTTCAATGTGTAATGATTTTGCTAAAGAATTAAGGTGGTATTTGCTTATTATCCCTTACTAATTCTATGCAGAAATACAAAGAACAAAGACAATTTCTTCGTCCGGTTCGTTTTCCAAGAACTTTTTAGATAGAAGCGCAGCTTACCAGTTTGATTATTGTTCAAATTTCTAAATAAGGTATCTGCTTCGCTCTTTCAGTGAAAGTTCTGCGTTGTTAAAGCTGTTATCGAGGATTTCTAATGAAAATGATTGCTTCTGTTTTATCTATTTTCCGTCCGGTACGTTTTCTAATTGTGGGTTTTACTTGTGCCCTAGTATTGTTCTCTAATGCTTTTCCTGCTTTTGCGATCGATAGCTACCAAAGTGACCCTACCGAAGCTACTACACAACTGCTTGACATTCAGGCCAAAACTGACGAAGCCGCTAAAGAACCACCACTAGGATTGAGAAAGACTCAAAAGGAAACTAACGAAGGACTTAATGAGGTTCAAGGAGCTGCGGATATTGACAAGCAGAAGCGTCCTGAAAATTCACAAGGTGCAACCTCTGTGGAAGAAAATATAAAGAATGTGTTGGAGAAAGTTACAGGGAAGTAACTAAATTAATAGTTCTGGTAGTTTTTTGATAGTAATGGGTGATTGCGTAAAAGCAATCACCCATTACTAATTCGTAATGTTAAGTCAGAAGCTTAAATTAATTAAGTATAAAAATATGTTCACCTGCACATTGTTGGGAAACCGCATTTAGATAATTTTGATTAAATATTATATTTAATATTTTTATGTTTCTAGCTTAAAAGCCAATAAAGTTCGCTAATTGCAAATTTCTTAGCTTAATACTACCTATTAAGGCATAGGCATAATTATAAATTCATTAATTAATTTAAGCTCATAATATTTCCTTTGGTTGATGTGGAATCTGTCTGAAATTTGAGAAGTTAATAGATAAGTTTGCTTAGGGATGGAAAACAATGCGTTCGATAAACATTGGTTTGACCGAAGAACAGCGTCAAGGTGTAATTAATCTGTTGAATCAAGATTTGGCAGATGCCTATCTACTGTTGGTGAAAACCAAAAAGTATCACTGGGATGTAGTTGGTCCTCAGTTCCGCTCTTTGCACCAGCTTTGGGAAGAACACTACGAAAAGCTGACCCTAAATATTGATTCCTTAGCAGAGCGGATTCGTGCTTTGGGCGGTTATCCAGTTGGCACTTTGGAAGGATTTCTCAAGATTGCTACCCTCAAGGAACATGCTGGTAATGTTCCCACAGCGACGGGGATGGTATCTAATCTAGTGAACGATCACGAGCAGGTTATTCGTAACTTAAGAGACCATGTGGATCAGTCTGGTGACAATTTCCACGATCAGGGAACTGCTGACTTTCTGACTGGACTTATGGAACAGCATGAGGAAATGGCTTGGATGCTGCGTTCATTTATTGAAGGGGAAGCACTCGGCCCAGATGGTAGACAGCCAGCAGAAGGAGCTAAGACTCCCGTAGGTGTATAGCTCATAATGTCTGATTTGAGGATGACTTTCTGTGAAACTGGTTAAAAGCAGGAATCAACCTTGCTTTTAAGTGGTGCGAAAGAATTAAAGGACTTGCAAAAAATAAATTATCCCAAATGATTTATAGATTTGTAGGGGCGCAAGGGTTTACGCCCCTACGACGGGATATTTTTTAACTGGAAGTCCCTAATCTGCCTGCATCTACCTCTTCACAATGCCAATTTTGGATTTTGGAATTGAAAATTGGTTCGTGCGTCAACACCACTTGACGCCAGTCCCCTCAAGTTGGGAGATGCATCTATCCGACTAGCTCCTTTATGTCGGGGAAGCCGTCTACCACGTGGTTCCCCGTTATAGGTGCAGTCAATTTAAAATCCAAAATTAATTGGTCATCTTCATAGCAAAAATAACATAATACAAGGAGTTTTTAAGTGCCAGAAGTATATAAAGCAGAACGTACCATTTCTGCTGTATTCAAAGAACAGAAGCAAATTGATGATGTGATTCGACGTTTATTAGACAGGGGCGTGCCTAGAGATCATATTTCGGTCATGGGCAGAAACTTCCAGTCAGAAACTAGAATCACTGGCTTTATTAGTAAAAAAGATGTGATTGTGGGAGGTTTGAGAACAGGAGCAGTTTTTGGTTCTTTGTTTGGTTCCTTTCTCAGCTTGCTTACGGGTGTAGGCCTATTGTTTATTCCCTTTGTCGGCTCAATTGTATCAGCAGGGCCTATTAGTGCAGTGTTGTTGGGGGCTGCTAGTGGAGCGATCGCAGGTAGTGCAGGTGCTGGTCTAGTATCGGTTCTAACTACTTTGGGAATGCCAGAAGATAAAGCGGCTATCTACCAAACTCGCTTACAAGCTGGCGAATTTTTCATAATGGCAGAAGTTCCGAGCGATCGCACTGGCGAATTTCAATTGCTGCTCGAAAGTGCTGGTGGCGAAGAAATTCACACAATTGAGCAAACTCTGGCTCGTTCTTGTTCTGGACAGTGCAACAGTCCAGCAGACTTGTCTCCTGAAGTTCGCGCTCATCTTTCTGATGAAGCTCAGAGCACATTCATTGAACGATATAATGCTGTACTCAATGAAAGAAGTGACGAGTTCACAGCCGAACAAACTGCTTGGGAGACTATTCACCAGCAATATGATGAAGATGAAAATGGTGTCTGGTCTAAAGCTAAGGTTAAAGCGTGAAGAAGATAGAAGGCAGTGTTCCGACTGCTATGCAAGACTAATAAATTATCCAATATTGTGGGGTAGGCTTTGCGGCTTACCCCATAAAAAGTAAGTATATTGGCAGTAATATCGAAACATTTGTACATATTTATACGTATTTTAGCAAGCGATCGCACTTAGATATAAATTGCCTACTTTGGCCCTAGTTTGCATAACTTTGGTTAGATTACCGCAAATGCGCTGATACTTTAATTTCCCCTCTTCATAAATTCCGCAAAAACACCGTTACGCTATTTGTGGTTGTGATCAAAACTTAGAGCATCCAGTTTATGAGGGCGGATTTATGACCAACCCTGTAAAGACGGTTATCCAAGTCAATCTGGAGATGGCTCTAGAAGTTGCTCAAGAATTGGAGCTTGCTCCATACACTCAACTCGGTGCTTATTGTTTGGAAATTTTACGGGAAATCGGATGTCCTGGTACTGAACTCCCTGTTAACTTACAAACTCGCGATCAGCAGCTAAACTTCATTACAGGCTTTGCATCTTATGCTTTTGGGGAGGTACAAAGTGTATAAAGCATTAATCGATGATATATTTTCTGATTCCGAAGATACAGAAGAAACTACTTTTCCTGCTACAGATGAAGATTTATTAATCTTAACAGACAAGTTTTTAGGGTTTGAAATTCCCTCAAAGGTTTTCTTGCAAGCTATAGCCATTGCTGATTACGATGGTGCAGCTGCTTTTCGCTACGTTGATAATTATTTGATTACTCTCAAAAATAAGAATAAGCGTAAGCAGAAGAAATTACTTGTGTTAGGTTGTTCGACTAGATTTGACAATAATTGACGTGCTAATTCACCAGCCAACTAAAAACCAATACGATTTAGATAAGATCATTTGCACAACCGAGTAGAGACGTTTCATTGCAACGTCTCTGCACATTTATCCCCAAAAGACAATAAACAACAATAACAATTTATCTAGAGTTAGTAGCAGGGTAAACGCATTTTATTTACTAATAAAAAATAAAAAGGATTCTCAAGTTATCTAATTGAAGAAGGCAGGAGGCAGAGGGCAGTATTCCTTCTGCCCTCTGCCTTTTTCCATAACTGTAAAACTTGATGATATTATAAACAAAACAAATCCGATCTTCTCGGAAAATATGAATTAGCTTATTTTAAAATATATAACTCTTTAGTAAAAATAAAAGAACTCATCAATTGGATACATAACCGTGAATCATATCTGAACAGGATCTTGGTGAATTCAACTCTTATCCAGACTTGTCAATATGTTAGATGCGTTTGCACTGCTAATCAGGTGGATTGAGCATCTGGTTCTAAAATCGCCTTATTTCTTTCCTAAGAAGGCATTAATCCCTCTTGCAAATTTTAGAAAAGTCTGGGTAATAGATAGCTTTACCAAATAGAGAGGTTGGGAGTGAGGTTAAGTTTCGCTAGATTAGGAAACGCTATATGAAATTTAAAACATTATAAAAAAAACAAACAAGTATATTAAATATATATCTAAAGAAATAGATTAATTAAAAATCAACTAAATAAATACTGTCTAAAACATCACAAATTAATTTAACACCAGACTATACTTTAGGCAGAAGGGTAAGAAAATTAATTCAGCTAACTTAGTTAATTAAATAACAACTTATCGGCTCAATAATTGTGATTTAGATCCTTGCTTGGAGTTGAGAAATAGAAAAAGTTTTTCTATATTTCAACAAATTGCTTAGTAGCATAAGACATTTAACTTCAAACTCAGGCTTAGGAGATACCAATGAACTTAAACCACAGTAAAAAATTGCTCAAAATGCTTGCTAGCCTCGTGGGAGTTGCTAGTACTGGTGCTTTAATAAGTCTTCCAGTATATGCTCTGCCCCAACCCATCTCTAGAAATTTGGAAACTAGTCAAGCCCCCATAGGTAATAGATTGTACTCTCAAGCAGGGCAATCTACAGGAGGTGATTCTACCACCGGAACGCAGCAGTCTCCAAATAATGGCACTAGTGGTAGTGGAACTGGTACCAGTGGAGCACAGCAGTCTCCAAATAATGGCACTAGTGGAACAAATAATGGTACTACCGGAACACAGCAGTCTCCAAATAATGGCACTAGTGGAACAAATAATGGTACTACCGGAACACAGCAGTACCCAAATAATGGCACCAGTGGAATAAATAATGGTACTGGAACGCAGCAGTATCCAAATAATGGCACTACCGGAACACAGCAGTACCCAAATAATGGCACTAGTGGAACGCAGAACAATACAGGAGGTAACAACACTACAGGTGAACAAAACACTGGTGGAGGTGTCAGAGCGCTCTGGTAATTTCTTAGCCCTATACGATACGGGCTAGAGAGCTTGTTAAGCTTGCTTCCTCTACTTAGATGATTTCAAATAATGACTGTTATCAACAGTAAATGCAGTAGAAAAGATGAGATGCCCTGTCAATTGATTCGATTTCTACTGCAACTAATTTTGAGAATTTTATTTTACCTTCCTCACAAAAATACATATCTTTTAATGCTTAGACTATTCTGTTCATTAGAATGATTTTTCAAATAAATACAGAGTATAATAATCTCAAAAATTAAACAATTGATAATTAATTGGGTACTAAAATAAATATTGATAGACAAAATTTAAAATTTTAAAATGTTCAAGCAATTAGATAAGTTAGTTGTTTTTATTTGTGCATCTGGATTAAATTTTAATCCGGCTATGTCCTTAGCTTCTGAACTAAAAGTTCCTTCTCATACTTCAACCAAAATTTTAGTCTCTCAAGCGGCTAATATTAGTAATAATTTAATTATTCAACCTCTTCACCTAGAGATCAGCCTTCGCAACCGTCGAGTAACCCTATATCGAGGAAAAAACCGAATTAAAAGTTATCCCATAGCAGTAGGCCGCCAAAACTGGGAAACCCCAATTGGTAATTTCCGAGTGCGTACAATGTTAGAAAACCCTACTTGGATAAACCCTTTTACAGGTAAAGCTATCCCAGGAGGAGACCCTGAAAACCCACTTGGCAAATACTGGATTGGATTTTGGACAAACGGTAAAAATTGGGTTGGCTTTCACGGTACCCCTAATCCTGATTCAGTAGGTAAGGCTGCCTCACACGGTTGTATTCGGATGTACAACAACGATGTTAGAGAATTATTCTATCAGGTTAATATGGGAACACCAGTTACTGTGGTGCGATAGCTGATATAGGGTTATGACGAAAGTCTTAGTCGAGGGTAGTTAGTTATTAACCCAAGTTGCGGCTTTTCATTTTAATCCAAAATCTAAAATTGTTCGGTCATTACAAATTACGGATTAGTATTATTTCTCGCAAGACAAACTTGTTCATAGCTTTTACCAGCAATATCCCAAGTGAATTCTGTTTCTACCAGTTGTCTGCCATTGTAAGACAATTCTGAACGCAGATGTGGACGATCGAATAGTTGACTAATAGCGGTGACGTACTCTGCTGGTTTATTGGCTCGTAATGCCCGTAATGGATGACTAGCAGCATCTACAGTTAACCCCTCTAAGCCGCGATCGCTAGCTACTACAGGTATACCAGCTGCCATTGCTTCTAAAGTTTTATTTTTAATACCAAACCCAGTCCGCATCGGGACAACGCAGATGGTGGCTTGATGTAAATATTCTGCCATCGAAGGTACACGCCCCAGCACATTAATCCCTGGTTTTTTATCAAGTGCTAAAACTTCTGCCACTGGGTGAGAACCGACAATATCGAAAGTTGTATCAGGATAGAATTTTTGGATTTCTGGCAAAACTTCATTACTGAAAAAGCAGACAGCATCAATATTTGCTAAATTATCCATTGCACCAATAAAAATCAGGCGATGTCCTCCGGGATCGGTGGTACGCTTGGGGAAAGAAACTAAATCGACGCCATTGGGAATAACTGTAATTTCACTATTGGGGTTAAATTCTTGTAGTTGAATTTTATCTTCTTCTGTTGTCGCTACAATTGCCGAAAATTTAGCGCAGTAGTTTTGCTCATAACGCCACAAAAGTGGCAGATTAATTTTGTCTCTGAGTGAATTTTCGGAAATGCCTGTTGCTAATTGGTTATGACAGCTAGCATAAACAGAACTATGAACATTAACGATGGTTTTTAGCTGTTTCTGAAAATGCGATCGCACATAAATTTCATTGACGCTATGTTCGCAAGTAATTACATCACATTTTCCTGCTTCCACCCAGTTATCAACCCATGTTTGCATCTCAACTGAGTAGCGGTCAACTACACTTGGCGGTGTTCCCTGCTGCAAAAATCTGCCAAATCGCTCTATTTTCTTCAATATTCCGGTGTTTCGAGAATCTGGCGGGCGTTCAAAAATAGCTAGATGATCCACACAATCACGTAATCCTGCTACTTCTGCGTCTGTAACATCGCTCTCGCGTTGAGTCGCAAGGGTGACATTATGGCGTTGATTCAAGTACTTGAGTAAATTAAATGTTCTAACTTGGGTTCCTCCGCGCGTTGCTGGGTAAGGAAAGGTGGAAGATAGCATTAAAATGTTCATACAAGCGATCGCTTTGCAATTAAAGTATTTTTACGTTCGTTTTCAAAAGTTTTTGGTTTAGCCAAAGTAGGACGGTGCAGCCAAAGTCAATTCTAAAGGGTGCGATCGCATCGGAATTTTAATCATAAACTCTGTTCCCTGACTGGGTGCTGAAATACACGTTATCTGACCACCATGTTTAGAGACAATAATTTCCTGGCTAATCGACAAGCCTAAACCCGTGCCTCTACCTACGGGTTTTGTTGTAAAGAAGGGGTCGAATAGGCGATCGCGTACTTCCTCTGTCATACCGGGGCCAGTATCGCCAATCCTAATAGTCACAAACTCATTGTCAGTTACTTCGGTGCGAATCCGAATCGTGCTGCGGCAAAAATAAATTTCCTGGGGCGATCGCTCTTTATCATACTCCTCCAAAGCATCAATTGCATTCGCCAATAGATTCATAAACACTTGGTTGAGTTGTCCCGCATAACACTCCACAAGCGGTAGGTCGCCATACTCTTTAACGAGTTGAATCCCTAGTTGGTTAGAGCTGCCTTTAAAGCGATTGTGCAAAATCAGCAGTGTGCTATCTAGCCCAGCATGAATATCCACTGACTTCATTTGGGCTTCATCCACGCGAGAAAAAATCCGTAACGACTGAATGATTTCGCGGATGCGGTCAGCCCCAACCTTCATCGAACTCAGCAATTTGGGTAGGTCGTCACTCAGAAATTCTAAATCTATCGCTTCAGCCAGTTGTTGAATTTCAGGTAGCGGTGAGGGAGTGTACTTGGCATAGAGGTTCAAGAGGTCGAGCAAGCCTTGGGTATATTCATAGGCGTGAGTCAGATTTCCATAGATAAAGTTGACAGGATTGTTAATTTCATGGGCTACACCCGCCACTAATTGTCCCAGACTGGACATTTTTTCACTATGAACCAGTTGGCTTTGAGTTTCTTGAAGTTGGCGAAAGGCAAGTTCTAGCCGATTGGCTTGTTCTCGATAACGTGCCTCTGATTCTTGCAATGCTTGTTCTGTACAAATACGCTCTTGGATTTCCTGTTGCAGCAGCTGATTAGATTGCTCAAGTGCAGCCGTTCTTTGTTCCACCCGTTCTTCTAACTCAGATGTCAGTTTTAAGAGGGCGTTCTCTGCTTTAGTTCGTTCTTGAATCTCCTGTGCCAGATGCACATTTTGTTCTTGCAGTCTCTTAGTCAGGTTTCGGATGCTTAAATGGATTTTGACACGGGCTAAAACCTCTTCATGCTGAAGCGGCTTAGTGATATAATCCACCGCCCCAAGATTCAACCCTCTGACCTTATCCACCGTCTCAGAAAGCGCCGTCATAAAGATTACGGGGATGTCTTTAGTTGATTCTTGAGCTTTCAAATGCTGGCAAGTTTCAAACCCATCCATACCAGGCATGAGTACATCTAACAAAATTAGATCGGGGAGAGCATATTCGACCTGTTCAATTGCATCTTCGCCATCCTGCGCCACTAAAACTTGGAAGCCAGAATCAGCCAAAAAATCGAATAACACTCCTAAATTTGTCGGATTGTCATCAACGATTAAGATAATGCCATTTTCGATGTTGGAAAGACTCATTAATTTACTCCTATATTTTTTAAAACTTCACGGATTTTTTTAACTTGAAAACCTTTAGCTAATTGACACAACTCTAAAGAAAAAGGCGCATATTTCACATCCAATTCTTCCAATTGATTAACTCGCTCTACAATACCTTTGAGATCACCTTTCATTGCTAAATTCAATAGAATTGCAATTTCGTCTGCGGAGGGAGCTACTAATGATTGCTGAGAATTTTCTGCTTGATTACCTTTAGATACTTTTTCACCATCCTCATAAATCCATTCCAGTTTTAAGTGATACTGTAACTTTTCTAAAAGCTCTGTTATGCGGATGGGCTTAGGTAGAAAATCATTGCAACCCGCCTCCTTACTTTTGTTGAGATCGAAATCAAAAACGCTGGCAGAAGTACCAATCACGATCGCATCCTTTAGCTCAGGCGATCGCCGAATGCGACGGGTAGTTTCAAAGCCATTCATTTGAGGCATCAACAAATCCATTAAAATACAATCTGGATTCCATTCAAATGCTTTATTTAGACAATCATGACCATCTGCTGCTTCCACAATTTCAAATCCTAAAGGTGATAGCATCTTAACCAAGATTGCACGATTTTCTGCTCTGTCATCTGCCACGATAACTTTCCGTTTATCGCCCTTAAAACCTTGAATATTTCGTTGCTCTTTTTTGACAACATCAGCGTATTGAGAAACTTCAGGTAAATCTAAATCAAAGAAGAAAATGCTCCCTTTACCTAAAGTACTCTTCACCTGGATTTCGCCACCCATCATCTGAACTAATTGGCGGGTAATTGCCAGTCCCAATCCCGTTCCTTCTGCTTTGCGATTGCAATCTCCTACTTGCTGGAATGGCAAAAATATCTCTTCTAATTGCTCTGGTGCCATGCCAATTCCTGTATCTTCCACCTGGAACCGAATTCTACCTTCCTGATAGCCGACTTTGAAAGCCACACCTCCAGTTTCAGTAAACTTAACGGCATTACCTAGTAAGTTAATCAAAGCTTGCCGCAACCGTTTTTCATCAGCCTTGACACCTATAGGAAGTTGAGTAATTTGTTCAAAAATTAAGCAAATACCTTTTTGTTCGGCGCGGATACGGCAAATTTCGGCAATGCCTTCGAGAAATTCTGGAAAATGAAAATCCGTTAGGTGGAGTTCCATTTTTCTCGCTTCAATTTTAGAGAGGTCTAAAATGTCATTGATCAGGTTCAAGAGGTGGTCGCCACACTGATGAATAATATTCACACCATCTTTTTGTGAGTTAGTTAAACTTTTTTCACGCTTGAGGATTTGAGCATAACCCAAAATGCCATTAAGTGGTGTTCTCAGTTCATGGCTCATATTGGCAAGAAAATCACTTTTAGCACGGTTGGCTGATTGGGCGATTTCTTCTGCTTTTTGCAGATGCACATTTTTTTCCTGTAATTCTAAAGTTCGCTCTTGTACTTTGGCTTCTAAGTTAGTGTTGGCTAATTTTAAGTCTTTATAAAGACGAGCATTTTCAATGGAAATCGCCGCTTGAGAAGATAACAGTTGTAATACTTCTAAGCGATCTGATGTAAATGCGTCAATGGTGAGATTATTTTCTAAATAAAGAATGCCACTAAGTTTTCCTTGATGGATGAGCGGTGTACATAAAACCGATTTAGGTTTATGGTTGACGATGTATGTATCTGTGGTAAATGTTCCTTCACGAGTTGCATTGCTGAGGACAACATTTTCTTGAGTTCGGGCTACATAGTTAATCAGTGAAATTGGTAGCTGCTGACTGCTTGATACTGGGATTCCTTGTAATACAGTTACATCATTTTTATCTACTGCTCCTGATGCTTCTATTAGCAAGTCTCCTGATTTCTCTAAAATTAAGTAGCCTGTTTGAGCGCCAGCATTTTCTAGCACAATTGTCATTAATTTAGTTAGTAAATTGCTCAAAACTATTTCTCCAGAAAGAGCTTGAGATGCTTTCATAACTGTGGCTAAATCCAGCGAGTCTGAAGCATTTTCACTCGTAGCGCTAATTATCCGAGTCACGTTTGTACTGACGCTTTCTCGCTTTGATATCCGAAATAGTTGAGGATATCTTTTTTCCAAGTCTTTGACTTTTGCCTTCGCTCCCCAACAAGCATATCCATAGTAAGCATCGTTGAGGTAAGTATTAGCAACCTTCTCTCTGCCACAAGCAAAATAGAACTCTGCTGCTAGTTCCGAGGCTAGGGCTTCTTCTTGAATATATCCATGTTCTCTGGCTCCAGTTATGGCTCGATCGTAAAACGCGATCGCTTTGGCATCTTGTTGCAATACTCGCGCCTTTTCTGCTTCCACTAGATCGTATTTATGCTGATAGTTTGCAGGAGAATGCAACGCCCATTGCTTCATTTTTTTCTGCTGCGCTATCACTTGGCTGAAATATTGTTGGCGATTGCTTTTTGATGCACTGGGATACAAAGCTAGGAGAGTCAGAGAGGAGTAGAACTTGTGTTCGGCTTTGTACATCAACGCTCGTCCACCTTGTTCGTATTTTTCTGCTAGCAAGGCATCCTCAGCAGCGCGATCGTAATTTTTAAATAAATAACCCAGAATCAGTTTAGAAACATAGATCGGATAAATAGCCATATAATTATTGCTATTTATCAGAATTGGCAACATTTTATTTTCATCAAAACTTTCGCCAATTAATCTATATGGTTCCGCTGTTTTTTTAATTAAATTCAAGCCTGTTTGCCGAACTATCTGAGCATAGATAATTTGAAATTCTTGTTTGGTTCTTTGCATTAAAGCAATATAATGCGCCTGTTTCTGGAGAGTTATTTCTAGATTTTCACCGATAAAAAACAAATGCGTACAATAAAAACAAGCCGAATAAGAAGCATATTCTAAATCTCCTGTTTCCAGCCCTCTTTGAACACCTTCAATTAACGGTTCTATAGTATTAATAGCTGGTTCTTTCCAATGCCTGATAAAATAATTAAATGTTTCATATATTTTCGCTGTCATTTCCTTAGCATTAAATTGATTTAACAGCTTTAAGCCTAGCTGACCAAATTGATAACCAGAATCCATGTCTTCAAAAGCGCCACATAGGAACATTCCATAAAGTACATACGTATAAGATGACATAGGAGAGTTCCCATATTTGAGACAGAGATTGGTCATTTTAAAAACAACCTGGGGATATAGTTCGGGAGCTGCAATATAAACCGGAGGAATCAGATTGATCAAGACTCTTAGTGCAGCTAATTTATAAACATCAGTCATTTCTGGCAATTCTGTTAAATCCTCAATTCGTTTTCCTCCTAAATTTAATCTAGTCAGTCTCGTTGGAGGGGTTTCCGATAAAGGCAACCCTAGCATTTTTAGCACTTGTAGTCCGGTATTTAACGCAGCTTGCATTTGGTTTTTAGCAATATAAAACTGCATTTTTGTTTCATACACCTGAACTCGATCGAGCAGGGTTTTTGCGTTTGCCAAAACTACATCAGAAAGCATTTCTGCTCGCTCAAAATTAGTGTTTAAGAATTCTACTGCTGCCGTTTCTACATAGAGGCTGAGTGTCATGTCATACTGACACTGCCAACTATCTGCTGCAAGAAGTTCCAAACCTACATTTAAATATTTAACAGATGATTCATACGCTGTTGCTGCTTTTGCTTTCTGTCCAGCTATAAGATTGAGTTGAGCTAGTCTATCTTTTTGAGGCTGTTGGGCGACGAATTCAGCACCAACATTCAGTTGGTTGACAATTTCAAAAATGTTTTCCTCAATATCCTTTTCTGAGGTATGTATTAGTAGCAATTCACCAATTTTTAGATGAGTCTGTTTTTTCTGGTCATCTGGAATGAGAGAATAAGACGCTTGCTGTACCCGGTCGTGTAAGAACTTATAGGTAATAGGTGATGGGTGATGAGTAATGGGCGATCGCCTGTTCTCAGTCTCCATTTCTTTTGAGTCGAAAACAAGCGGTGTTTTGTAAGAATTGTTGAGGGGTAGAACCAAACCTGATTGCAGAGCTTCCCACAAATCGGCGGCTGTTTCTGACTGAGATGTTTTATTAATAATCGCCAACATATCTAAAGTAAATTTGTCTCCAATGCAGGCGGCAAACTTTAACACATTCTGCGTTTTCTCAGATAGCTTTTGAATTTGACTGACCATCAATTCAACGACATTATCAGTTATATTTACTCCCTGAATAAACTCAATATTCCATTGCCAAAAACCGTGTTCAAAGTCAAAGTATAATAAGTTGTCTTGATAAAGAGATTTGAGTAACTGAGTTAAGAAAAAGGGGTTGCCTTGGGTTTTTGTAAAAACTAACTCAGCTAGCGGCTTTACCTTTAAAAATTCACTACGAAGAGTATCGGCTACTAACTGGTTGACGTGAGCGATATCCAAAAGCTGGAGGATAATGTTATTTACGATCGCACCAGTTTGTTGAATCTCCTCCAAGGTCTGAATCAAAGGATGAGTGGCACTTACTTCGTTATCTCGATACGCACCAATTAGCAATAGATATTGGCTATCTGGGTCGGTCATAATTAACTGGATCAGCTTGAGGGAAGCTGAATCCGCCCACTGTAAGTCATCGAGAAACAAAACTAGCGGATGTTCGGGTTGACTAAATACATGAATGAATTGTTGAAACACCCGATTAAATCGATTTTGTGATTCTGACGCTCCTAATTGAGGAACTGCTAACTGCGGGCCAATAATCCGTTCTAATTCGGGAATAACGTCTATAATCACTTGAGCGTTGGAGCCAAGAGCATCTATTAGTTTTGATTTCCAAACGGCGATTTGGTCATCGGTTTCTGTTAGCAATTGCCGCATCAAATCTTGGAATGCTTGAATTAGAGAAGCAAAAGGGATATTCCGCTTGAACTGGTCGAATTTACCGGAGATAAAATAACCGCGCTGGCGCACAATCGGTTTGTGAACTTCGTAAACTAAGCACGATTTACCGATACCTGAGTAACCAGAAACTAGCATCATTTCTGTAGTACCAGAACTGACGCGATCGAATGCTTCTAATAAAGTAGCAACTTCTATTTCCCGTCCGTAGAGTTTTTGCGGGATGGAAAATTGGCTGTATGAATCTAGTTGACCGACAATAAAGTGGGAAATCTCGCCATCCGTCTGCAACTGAGTCAGACAGGTTTCTAAATCGGCTTTTAGTCCGAGAGAGCTTTGATATCTATCTTCAGCAGTTTTCGCTAACAATTTCATTACAATGTCAGAAACCGCTGAAGGAATTTTGGGATTGAACTCTTGAGGCGCTATTGGTGTTTTGGCAATATGACAATGAACAAATTCCAGAGAGTCAGCGGCATTAAAGGGCAGCGAACCTGTCAGCATTTCATAAAAAGTAACGCCTAAAGAATAGAAGTCGGTACGATAATCAATTGACCGATTCATTCTTCCGGTTTGCTCCGGTGACATATAGGCGAGAGTGCCTTCTAATAAATTGGGATTGCTGATGCTTTGATTTTCTTTTTCTAACCGCGATGCAATGCTGAAGTCGATAATTTTAACTTGCCCAGTTTTTGGGTTAATAACGATATTGTCAGGTTTAATATCTTTATGAATAATTTTGGCTTGATGCAGTTGAGTGAGAGTGGATGCTAGCTGAATGGCTATTGTGAGAAATTCGGTTAATGATAATTGGCGATCGCTAATATACTTTTTCAGAGATTCTGCACCAAAGTCTGCCAAAATTAGGGCTAGACCGTTATAATGATTTTCTAAAGCTAGGGACTTGACAATTCCTTCTATATCTACTAGTATGTCTGATATTTTATATTCATGTCTGAGTCGGGTTAGTTCTTCGAGGCTGGGATACTCGGCTTTCAGGGCTTTAACGATCGCAAAGGTTTGATCTGACTGCTTAGAAGCGCGATAAATAACGGTATTCACACCTTCATGCAGAGCTTCAATAAAGTTGTAACCGGGAAGGACAGGTATCATTTTTCTAAGCCTAAGTAGTACGATGAACTGGGCATGATGCTAATGAACGTTATCCACAACTGTCAAATAAAAGGACAATCAGGTGCTTTCTTTAGCATTCCCAACCAGCCCAAAATTTCTCTAAGGCTAAATAAAGCTCAACATTTGGAAATATACGCTTGGGTTAAAGGTTATTGGTCTTTCAAGACGCGAGAAATCGCGTCTCTACATCTGGGTTTTGTTGCTCATTCTGAACTGTATAGACGCTGCGCTATCTGCTTTTCGCTCAGAATACCCACCTGAATTCTGACTTCTGAATTCTGTATTAGACCTCTTGCACAAATGCAAAATTTGCCCTCATCCCCCAACCCCTTCTCCCAATTTTGGGAGAAGGGGAGCAATTTGAAAGTCCCTCTCCCAAGCTTGGGCTACGGTGTACACACAAGTCGAAGTAAACTACTAGGGTCAGGGATTTGAGGGTGCAAGAGAGAGTGGAAAATCCAATAAGAATTCATGCTCAACGCTGGGATAGAATTGCTTTTGGCGACCCAAGGT
>JADEXV010000173.1 GCA_015206945.1 Nostocales cyanobacterium LEGE 12452
GTGATTTATTACACCCAATCACGGTGTATTCCTCCTCAATTATTCTGTAGGCACTTATTGAGATTTGATGTACTGCTTTACTTTTTCAATTGGAGCGCCAGCAGTTAACACTACATAGTAAGAACTAGACTATAAAACAGGTTTTTTATAAAAAGTTGCTGAATGTACAGAGAACTCTTTTTAAATAATTTTGATACAATTATACCCGTAATTAAACTGAACCTAGCATTTGTTTATCTAATTTAAACTATCAAAAAAAGAATTTCCTTATGCCTTAAAAGCCCATAAACATAGGTATAAAATATCACAATAAATAGTGAGGGTTTGAATAAATATCATGTTTTGGTTTGCGATCGCTAAAATTAAGTACCCAGAGGCGTATTAACAGGAGATAATAATAAACTCACACCACCCTCATCTGTTCTCCCATCAACCATTACAGAACTTATTCTGGCTTGGTTTAGGTAATTCACTTGACAGTCACAGGGTCAAATTTTGCAAGTTGTTCCGAACCAAACCATGAAAACTTCTACCAAATTGCTATCTCGCCTGGACTATTATTACCAGCAAATCAAAACGATTATCCTGACTCGGCAGAATCCAATTACTGGTTTACTACCTGCGAGTACAGCGATTACAGCCCACGGCGATTATACAGATGCCTGGGTGCGAGACAACGTTTACAGCATTTTGGCAGTTTGGGGTTTAGGACTTGCATACCGCAAGATTGACGACGACAAAGGACGCACCTATGAACTAGAACACAGTGTCATCAAACTGATGCGCGGGTTACTTTTTGCAATGATGCGACAGGCTCATAAAGTAGAGAAATTTAAACATACTCAGTCGCTACTAGATGGACTGCACGCCAAATATAATACCGCAACCGGTGATATTGTTGTTGGTGATGATGAATGGGGACATTTGCAACTTGATGCCACATCTATATTTTTGCTGATATTGGCGCAAATGACGGCAGCAGGATTGCCAATAATTTATACGATTGATGAGGTGAATTTCGTCCAAAATTTGGTTTACTACATTGGACGAGCTTACCGCACACCAGATTACGGCATTTGGGAACGTGGGAATAAAATAAATCGTGGTAGTGCTGAGTTAAATGCCAGTTCTGTAGGCATGGCAAAAGCTGCTTTAGAAGCTATCAATGGACTGGATTTGTTTGGTGTGCGTGGTAGTCAAGCATCAGTAATTCATGTGTTACCAGATGAAATCGCCCGCGCCCGGATTACTTTAGAATCGCTATTGCCGAGGGAATCTGGTTCCAAAGAAATTGATGCGGCGCTGTTGAGTATTATTAGTTATCCTGCCTTTGCAGTGGAAGATTTGGAGTTACGCGATCGCACTCTAAACGATATTATCAATAAACTCGCAGGTAAATACGGCTGCAAACGCTTTCTGCGTGATGGACACCAAACCGTTTTAGAAGATCATCAGCGTTTGCACTACGAACCGTGGGAACTCAAGCAATTTGAGCATATTGAATGCGAATGGCCGTTATTTTTCACTTATTTAGTTCTAGATGGATTATTTCGTGGCGAACAAGAACAAGTTAAAAAATACCAAGAACTTTTAGAATCATTACTTATAGAACAAGATGGTTTGCGTTTATTGCCAGAACTTTATTATGTTCCAGCAGAAAATATAGAGGCAGAAAAGTTAGCACCTCAAACTCAACCACGTTTGCCCAATGAGAATATTCCTTTGGTATGGGCGCAGAGTTTATATTTCCTCAGTCAAATGTTAAGCGAAGGGTTACTTGCGGTTGGTGATATCGACCCTTTGGGAAGACATTTGTGTGTAGGAAAACAGCGTGAAGCATTGGTACAAATTGCCTTATTAGCAGAAGATGAAGATTTACAAACGAAACTAGAAGTTCACGGAATTGAAGCACAAACACCCGCCCAGGTAGAACCGATTCAAGTGAGAAAAGCTGGAGAATTTTCAGCTATTTATACCCAAATTGGACGTAATGAAAAACTTGGTTTAACTGGTCGCCCAGTGCGGCGACTACGGAGTTTAACAACATCTAGAATCTTTCGGATTCGTGGTGAAACAATTGTATTTTTGCCTTCCTTTTCTGACTCTCAACAGTTTTACTTAACTCTTGATTACCATTTTTTGCTGGATCAAATTAGAAGCGAACTAGCTTACATCCAAAAATATTGGAGCGATTTAGGGCGTCCGACTCTGACTTTAATGTTGACGCACACCATGTTAGAAAGTGGTTCTGAAGCATTACTAGAACTGATGCAAGAACTCAAAGATGGTGTTTGTAACGGCGTGCGAGTGAAATTAGGGCGGCTAAATCAGCTAATGCTAACAGCAGGAATTCAAAGAATTGATTTTCTACCAAATGCAGAATTCTCGCGATCGCCAGTGAAAAATGCTAGCCCACGTTGCTATTATTTAGCGTATCACCCTGAGAAAAACTGGCGCTTAGGACATACCCAAGAATTTCAAATGGAGTGTGAAACCAACTTTGGGTTATTACTTTCGCATTTGCGCTCATCAGAGAATATCTACGAACAAATTGAGTTATTGCAAACTTTAACTCGCTTGCAGGGAATGAAATTTGATACGGGATATGGCGGCCCAGGATATCCTGTCACAGTAGGCGATTTGCTCGATGAGGTTTACACCAAAGCGGGAGATTTAGGCATTTGGGCAGTAGTGCGTCGGGCTGCGGGGTTACGGCAAATGGTTGATATTAGCCTATCAGATGCAGTCACGAGTATTTTGGTACGGGGCAAGCAAATTGCTGTGGGTAAAGCTTACAGCGAAGCGTCCTTGATTACCGTACCCATGTCCCACGATGAAATTGCCGATAAAATTAACCATTTTTGTCGTGAAGATATCCGCGATCGCGTCCTCACTCAAGAGATTTTAATCTATGTTGGTATCTTAATTCGCTCCGAACCCGAACTATTCCAGGGATTACTAACGCTGAGAGTCGGCTATCTCATCCTGTTAATAACCAGTGAACTAGCGCGGGAATTGCACGTTACTCAAGATGAAGCTTACGATTACTTAATGCAACTTTCACCCTTTGAAGTTAAAGTGCGCTTGCGTCAGGTATTAACTGGATATACTGGCATGAGTAACCTGTTGCGCCAGCAAGAATCACTGCACGTCAAACAAAAAGAAAGTGATATTGCTTGGGTGGTATTACCAGGAATCGCCGAAGGGATAGAAGTTCCTCCAGGTGGTTGGCGGCGGTTTCGTCAAGCTGAAGGTGCAACGGGGCGCGTACCAAAAGAATTTTTTAAGCAAGTTTGGCTATTAATGCAACATTGCAAGGGTCTAGTAATTGGCGATAAACTAGAGCGGCGCAATCGTTTAGATAGTGAGATAATGCTGTCGGAAATGACAGCGGGGGAAAGAAATTTTGCTCTGCTAGTCGAGCATTTGCTGAATAAAATCGAAGCTACAGAATACCGCCAAGTTAATATTGAAGCATTAATCGAATTAGCTGCGATCGCTGCCAATAATCCAAAGTTGCAAATTGAAGAATATATCGTGTTGGATGTGTTAATTGGCCATGCAGTGCGATTGGCGTGGTTAGAGAATCATAGTCAACGTAGCGATCGCTATGACGAGGATAAAGCGAGTGCGTGGCGATCGTTTTACAATACTTCACCTAGAGATTGCGCTAGTTATATTTTGAAGGCGTTTAGATTCTTGACGGAATTTGTGAAGGATTTTTAAACGCAAAAAATCGCAAAGGGAAGCGCAGCGGAACCCAGAGAATGAGTCGAGTGGGGTGATTATTGGGTGTGCGATGAGGGTGCATACTGCTTTGGGACCTGGTTTATTGGAGTCGGCTTATAAGGAGTGCTTGGATTATGAGTTGAAGAAAGCCGGATTGAATGTTGGTAAGCAAATTCCATTGCCCCTACCCTGCGGGAAGGCGTACCACTTCGTGGAAGCAAGCTACGCGTAGCGTCTCGTAGAGAAGCGCCTATGCGTTGAAAAAAAAATATCCCCCACCTCAAATTCCAAAAGCAGGGGTTTTATTAAAACTACTTAACAGAAACAGCATCAACATCAATGGTGCTTCCACTAGAGGTAGAACCTTCACTAGTATTAGGTACTTCAGTACCCACCTCACCCTTACGAGCTTTCCAGCCCTCAATTACTAGCCCAGACACTTCACTAACTAGCAGAGTCAAAAGGAAAACATCATCAATCTGTCCCACAACGGGTATAAAATCTGGAAGAACATCAAATGGGCTGACCAAATAGACCAACGTTCCTAAAATTACCCACCAACGGTATTTGGGGTTACGAAGCACACTGCGATACCAGGCGTAAAGTGATTGGATTGAAAATTTCATATTTTGAACCTCCGGTTATCTTTTATTTTGACAAATTATGCTAAAAACTCACGGTGCGAATAACCGTCCTAGTTAGTCTGGAAGACGCTACTAGTAATCTGTCAACAAAGACAAATAAGTAGGTAGCGGGTTCATCCCAAACAGGCGAAAGTTGTTTGTTTATAGGGCTGATTAATCGATGAGTGTTGATATCTGCTGCTCTAATCATAAGAGATATGCCTATAGACTGATTTTTTTACTTTGCTAGAGATTTTATAAATTGCTCGGTATAGTCTTAAACTTCTGTGCAGATCCCAAAGAATAATCTTCTAATTTAAAATCAGCAAAAGGCTTCTTTTCTAACCTATTCCGTAGCGCCTCGTCAATAATGACACCTGATGATTCTTTTTTAACACCAATAATTATCACACTCGTCTGATATGTCGTTAAATCCTGATTTGCCTGACAATCACTCCGTTGAAATTGACCCAAATTCAATAAGCGATAACTTTTGACACTTGGTGTATTAATAAATAATTTTTTAACTAAAAGTTGTATTTGTTTTGAACGTTCTAAAGCCACACGTTCTTGAACTGATGTATCACCTTTACAAGAAGCTGTGCCTACAGAGATAATCTCACTGGGAGCTTCCATTATATTCTCTATACCTTCTTGTTCTAAGTTCAACTTCAAAAGGTCAACACTAATAATTTCATCATTGTATTTAATTTGAAAGTTGCTACCTAAAAGCCATTTATATTTTAGTGATAAAACCGCTATATTAAACTCAGCTATCCTTCCCTGACTATCCCTACCTTTTTGATAAGGAAAGTAATCGATATTACCCTTTTTTTCAGGATATTGTCTGTAATAGGATGTTTCAGAAAAATCTGATTTTCGCATTGCCAAAGCCACTATACTAAGTAATCCTAATGCCACTAGAAGAATTGCAAAAAATGCTAACAATGGCACCTTTTCCGGTTGTTTATTTGGAGACAATAAGCTGTTATTAATATCTACAGGTAAATGTTGAAGATTAGAAGATTCTAAGATATTACTATTTGTAGTAGTCGTGTCTGTTAATTTAGTTTCTATTTCCTCTAGGGAATGTAAAATTTTTTGAGTATTGGTAGGACGTTTTTCTATATCTGATGCTGTTAGCCAATCAATTAAATTCAATAGTAAGGGTGAAATATGAGTAGCATGATTTTGCCAGTGCAACAAATTTTGCTGGACATCATACATTTCCAAAGGATGGTATCCTGTCAGCAAAAATACAAAAGTGCGTCCCAAAGCAAAGAAATCTGACTGCGGTACTGCTTGACCATTCATTTGTTCTGGGGCACTGTAGCCAGATGACATAAGTGCTGTCATCTTGTCGCCGTTGCTTAGTTGATTTTGGTAGGTTTTATTAATTTCACTGGCGGTGCCAAAATCAATCAGTATTAGATCCCCCCAATCCTTCTCAAGGAGGGATCTAATCATGATATTAGATGGCTTAATATCTCGATGTAGGTACTGTTTGCTATGTACTACATCTAAAATTTCTATCAACTGTCTTAACCAGTCTATGGCTTGTTCTTGGGATATGGGGCTATTTTGCTGCTGTAGCCATTGTCCTAAGTTGTAGCCATCGATTTTTTCCATTGCAATGCAATGCAACACTAAACCATTTCGGGTTTGATACTGGAAATAACTATCTTCTTTGGGAATTCCGGGATGCTTGAATTGTCCCAACACGGTTACTTCTTGCTGAAATAGTTCTACTGCTTTGGCGTCGCCTGATAAATCCTCTTTGAGTATTTTGATAATTTTGGGGGTATCTTGCTCGTATGCCTCATAAACTTTACTAAAACCTGTTTTGTCACTCAACAGGCACGTCACCCGATAACGCCCTAGCAATTCTAGATGGGAACCACAACTTTGACAAAAGCGGTTTTGATGATTATTCGGGTGATTTGGTCTAGGGCAAATAGGGTTGATACAAAGGCTCATAACAGGGGAGTGGGGAGTGGAGAGCAGGGGAGGATACTTCGACTACGCTCAGTAACCAGGGGAGCGGGAGAGCAAGGGAGTGGGAGCAGCACTTCTCTACGAGACGCTGCACTTCGACTACGCTCAGTAACCATGCGAACAGCTACGCTCAGTGACCGACGAGAAATTGCAGTAAGTTTTTTTGCCCCTTTGCACCTCTCTCTGCCTCTTATGCCCAACTTGCCCTGAGCGGAGCCTTCGCGTAGCGTCTCGCAGAGAAGGGATGCCCAATCCCCCTAGACATTGCTCCTATTAATTCTTCTGTTGCTGTATGACTAATCCCGTCTAATAATCATGAGATTTTTGATCTGTGTTCTGCCAAGAAAGCTGCCACAGTTTGGTTAAATGCCTCTGGTTGTGTCAAAAACGGCCAATGATTGCCGGGAACTTGGCAGATACGTAAGTTTTGAAGATAAGTTCTGTAGGGTTGAATTTGCCAATTTTGGCGGTTTAGTCCTTGTTTTGGCTGGATGAATAGGGCAGGGGTATTAAGAGGAATTGTAAAACCGGGCACTTGCATTACTGCCTCAAAAATGCCGTCGCGGGCGGCTATGGTAAATTTGCTGCCCCAACTTCCATCGGGTTTTTGTTCTATTCCTGCTTGGAAGACTTGCTCTTGTAAAGAAGTCCATCCTTGATATTGCTTTAATTGCCGTGCTTGCTGTTCCGCTTCTTCCTGATTGGCAAAGGGCCCCATGCTTTTAAGAAAAGGCAAGAAGCGATATAACATTGGGAAAGTTACCCTAAGAAGACTGGGCATTTTCCAGATAAAAATCGGATCGACGAGAATTATACTCCGTAAACGCTTTGGGTTTTGTCTTGCCCAGATGGCGGCTAATTTTCCTGTCCACGAGTGACTTACAATATGGGCAAAAGTCCATCCAAGATTATCCATGAGTGCTTCAAGGTCTGCGATCGCACTCTCAAAGCTATAATCTATCTCTGGTTTACTACTTTGGCCATGTCCCCGCATATCTGGCGCAACTATGTGGTAATCCGCCGCCAAGTAATCTCCTAAACTAGACCACACCAGAGCATGATCGCCTAAGCCATGTAACAGCAGTAAAGGTTCTTGACCTTGATTCCATTCTAAATAAGAAAGTTGGATATCAGGCTTTGATAAAGTTTGACGTACAGGCATCATTGCACATCCAGGCTTAGATAGTTTTGCGTTTATATAGTACTGCGGAAGATTGGGAGCAGGGGGTCTTTCAAGGGCAGGTTTTTAAAAATCTGCACCCTTGCTAAGTTGGATAGTTCAACAATGGCATTCTCGTGAATACCACGCTTAAATGTTCATCTCATCGTTACTCTGACTTACAATTTCCTCGCTAACCATCTTGACAAATCCTGTTTGAAATAGGATGAATCAGCCCTCTCGCTCAATAGGGATTTGAATCAATCCGTCCCCTTTTGACACTCCTGAGATAGTACCCAGAAGTTGGTCTATTTCTTAAGTTGAAGGTGTCGCCACTGCGAACTTTCCAAATTTTGTAATTGGAAAAGGTCAAAGGCTTTCGGGGTTCGCATACTTCTGGCAGATGATTGCCAAGTACAAAGTATGCTGCACCCCTACCCATAACTTTCACTAAACCATTTTTATCCACAAGAACCGACGTACTTTCACTAACCGCTATACCTAAAACACTGCTAGATACACCATCCTTAATTTGACGGGCAATGAAAGTCATAATTCGACCCATTCTTTCCCGTCTATCGAAGTGTGTATCTACAATAGTTCCCTTCAAATTACTCCAATTGAAAAAATTGTAAGTAAAAGTAATGTCTCGGTAGGGATCTTCGAGTGCGTCTCTAGTTTCAATGCCTTTTTCGGAAGAAGCACAAGCATCATAGACACAATCACTTTGGATCATTGCACCTGCACTAGTGCCACCAATACCACCTCCCTTCAGGTAAACTGACTTCACGGCCGCCTCAAGCTTGGTATCTTTCCAGTTGCGGATATATTGACATTGATCCCCGCCAGCAAAGAAAACTACATCAGCATTTCGGATTTTTTCATAAATCTCAGCTTTGTTTGCCTCTTGTCTATCCCTAACCAGAAGAGTTTCCACAAAATTTACGCCCTTCATGGCATAAATTAGCCGATTGTAATCGTGATTACCATTAGTGCGGAGAACTACAACATTAACTTTAGTGCTGGAGTTGCTACCTCCCCTAACTTGGTTAATCATCCATTGGATAGCATCATCGACATCGGGGCCTCCCCCACCCAAACTTAGGACTGGGCCCGCTAAGGAGGGACGGACATCAAAGGAGGGAGAGGTGGAGGGGCGAACATCAACAGTATCACCCAGGAAGAAGCGTTTCCAGCTTTCAATAAAACGGTTTATTAGGAAGGTTCCCATCTTCAACAACTTGATTCCTGTACTTTTCAAGCGCCTTGCTATGCTTGGGAATGCCTTTGTCATACTAAACTTCTAGAGCAAACTGCAATTATTGCTAGGCTGTGACGCATTTTAATTGCTTATTTATTCGTGAAATTTGTCCTTTGTCATTAGTCATTTATCAGTTGTTGTGAATCACCAATGACAAATGACGGTCTTAACGAAAAATGTGCAATTTAGACGCGCACTAGCTTAACTGTGGCACTAGATCGGGTAGAATTTCCAGCGTACAGGTCTTGTACTGTTTGTTAACGCAAAATAACGCAGAGCGATCGCTAATTCTCTGCGTTACTGTGCAAAAATATCTACATTGCTTGTAGCGTTTAATTCTGGGCAGATGAAACCTAAAATAGATTAGGTATTGGTTGTCACTGTCCAGATCCTTCCGTAGTTACTGGGAATAGTTAGCCAATATTCTGAATAACTGGGAACGCCGATTAAATTGTTTTCACCATTTAGTTCTTCTTGATAATTGCCAGCAATTGGGAACCAGAAGGGTACACTTTGATTGCGATCGCCAAAGTTAAGTGCTACTAGGCTAAACTTGTTACCATATTTGCGCGAGAAGAGCAGCACATTTTTGGAATGATAGCGGTCATAATCGTTGTAAAAGAAATGTTCGCCTTCCGTAAACTGCGATTGCTGACGACGCAGTTTAATCAGCTTCCGTACCAAGGAAAGTACACTCTTACCAATGGGATCGTAAAAATAATCCCATCGTACAGGTCGAATTAACATCACTCTGCCAAAACCTTGTTCTGGAAGGAAATAGTTTTCTCCCAATTCCTGACCTTGCCACAGTAGCGGAATCCCTTTACCAGTGAAAAACCCAATTAGGTAAGGTTGAACTTTATACCATAGGTTGCGATTACCTTCTTGTAATAAATCATTATCGCGGGTGATCGTACCAAAGTTACAAACAAAACGTGAGTGGTCATGATTTTCTATATATTGCAACGCCGTCTTGGCGATTTTGTCGTCGTTGTTTGTAATCTCTGAGGGATAGCCATCTAGACCAAGTTTAAAGCCAAGGTTAGCTAAATCACCTTTATTCCCAGAAGCTACACTTTTAGCTGCCCCCAAAGTCTCATTTTGCCAATATTGTGTTGATGTACCGCATCAATCAACTTTTGTAAATCTTTCCTTTTTCCAAATCGCTCATCTACACCAAAGTAGCCAAGTGGTAAAAATCCCCAATCTACTGTTAATGCCACATTGGAAAGCGGCATAATTTCCAGACAGTTAACTCCCAAATCTGCTAGATAGCCGAGTTTTTCAATTGTGCCGTCAATAGTACCGCCGAATTCATCAATCATCAATTCATAGAGAACAATATCTTTTAAGTTTGGAGTTTTCCAGGTTTTTTCCTTCTGGCTCCACTCATATTGTTGATAGCCAAGTGTGAAAGCTGATAATTTCCCTACACCAAATTCTCTGGCAAAAGGGTCAATAATCCAATCTATTTCTTCCTGATTAGGATTTTGTAAGCAATAGCGGTAAACATATCTACCTGGTTCTCCCCATGCAGATTTGGCTCTGGGTTTTGATTGAGTTTTGATATCTATTTGAGTTGACCAATAATCACCATACTCTGAGTCGATAGAATGCTTGAGTTCAAATTCTAAGGGCTGAATATCTTGGAGAAATTGATCTTTCTCGTGGATAATTTTAATTATTACCCGATTTCCATCCTTTTGATAAATCCAAGGTAGAAATAGTCTTACCAACTTGAAATATGCTGTAATATCTAAAACCAGATTAAATTTGCACTACTCCAGAAATTGCAGCAGTATCAGCTATAAACTTATCAAAGGTTGATTAAGGATTTATGCAAGTTCAAATAAAATTATAAATCCCCAATTTATTCAATAAATTGGGGATCTATATCACCACGGTATTTGCGATCGCTCTTGTACAACTTGCTGATATACTTGCTCGGTTTGCTTGGCTAGTTTCGGCCAGCTAAATCGTCGCTCTAAATCCTCATAAGCGTTATCCACCAGCCATTGGCGATAACCTGGATTTTTCAAAACCTCCAAAATTCCCCAAGCTAAAGAATCGGGATTGTTCACCCAAGTGACAATACCTGTTTTGGTATGTTGCACTACTTCTGGAAAACCACCAGTATCAGAAACGACTACAGGTACACGAGAAGCAAAACTTTCTAAAGCTACAATTCCAAAGGGTTCGTAAAGACTCGGAAAAACGGCACAGTCAGCGACAGTTTGAAATTTATCTAAGTATTCATCGGAGAGAAAACCGGTAAAATAGCAATGATGCCAAATTCCCAAATCCCAGGCTTGGCGCTTGAGATGATCGGTATTGCCACCACCAACGATTACAAATTTCACATTACCTCCCATTTCTGAAAGGATTTTGGGTGCGGCATTAAGTAATATAGGTACACCTTTTTCGTAGGTCATACGACCGAGATAATAAACTATTTTCTCATCGTCTGCGGCAAATTGGCGGCGAAAATCCAGAGCATGAAAATCTGTATGATGCTGTTTCTTTTCGGCTCGGATACCGTTATAAATGACATCAATTTTATCCCAAGGACTGTAGAGCGCTCGTTCTACTTCTTGGCGCATATAGTCGCTACAAACAATAATTCGCCAAGCGTTGTAAGCTAGCAAGGTTTCTTTGCCATTTATATAACCTTGGATATCTGTGTGAATCCCGTTATAGCGTCCGTATTCCGTAGCATGAATTGTGGCAATTAGTGGTATTTTAAAATTATGCTTGAGAGCGATCGCAGCATCTCCGACTAACCAATCATGGGCATGAATTAAATCAAATGGCCCTTCTTCTAAAATCAACTTACCACCGTGATCTCCCATACTCAAGTTGAGATTCACTACCCAGTGGAAAAAGTCTTTACTATATGCTACCGGCACTCGATGTATCTTTACTCCTTCAACAACCTCATACATCGATGCGTGACCAAACTCAGCTGTAATCAGGTGAATTTCATGTCCTAGCTTTACCAACTCCGGGTACAACTCCGCCACATGTCGCGCAATTCCTCCAATAATCCTTGGTGGAAACTCCCAACTCAGTACCAATATCTTCATCTACTAGACTCCCCAACACTTTATAAATATCTAACAAACTACATTTACCTAAAAATACAAGTCTGGCCAATGTAGTAAGTACTTTTACTAAAATTTTTAGATTTTTTAACAGTGATTTTGTTAAAGGTTATCAACTGTAGGCTATGGATAGAAAGCAAGGTATAGTAATAATTCGTAATTAGAACAATTGAGCTTCCCCTTCGCAACTCAGGTGTCAAGAAGGGACAACGACGCAAACGGCATGAACTCGATCGCGTCCTTGCTGTTTGGCTACATAAAGTGCTTTGTCCGCTGCATTAATTAAGTCTGGCGGTGAAATTTCGCAATTTGGCACAATGCTAACAACGCCTAGACTAACGGTAACACGATCGCTCACGCGAGATTGAGCATGGGGAATGGCTAAGTCGCGCACTGCTTGTCCAATATTTTGAGCTATATAGATTGCTCCTTGAATCTCTGTATTAGGCAGAATGATAGCAAATTCTTCTCCACCGTAACGAGCGACTAAATCGGCTGGACGCTTAACAATATTTTTGAGGGCACTTGCTAATTGCCGCAAACAATCATCCCCTCCTAAATGACCATAGGTATCATTGTAGAGTTTAAAAAAATCGACATCTAACAAAATTAAAGACAGTGAGAATTGCTCGCGTTTGAGTCGCTGCCACTCAGCTTCAAGATACTCATCAAATCGGCGGCGATTGGCTATTTGAGTCAAACCATCTAGGGTAGCTAATCTTTGTAATTCTTCATTGGCAGCTTGCACTTGCTGGTAAAGTACTGATTGATGAATAGCGATCGCTACTTGACTAGCCAATTGCTGCAACAAATTCACTTCAAATGCTTGCCAATAACGAGGTGCGGTACACTGGTGAGCAATAAGTAAACCCCACAGATGCTCTTCATTCAAAATCGGCACTATTATAGCCGCCTTAACTTGATAGAGTTGTAATAACTCAAAAACATCGGCTGAAAAATCAGATTCCTGAATATTATGGAAGACTTTAGGTAATCCTTGGTAATAGTCGCTAAAATCTTGTTTGAGCGAAAATGGGTGCATTATCAGTTCTAATCTCTGGGGATAGTCATCACCCACTGATTCCGCCGCAAAATTCCCACTTCCGTCAGATTCTAACTGGTAGATAGCTACGGAATCTGAACCCAAACACTGGCGAATACTATTTACTGTTGTATTCAGAACCTCCTCCAAATTCAGTGATTGTCGAATCTGTTGAGTTACTTCAGTAATTAACCGTTCTCCCTCGGCCTGTTGTCGCAGCATCACTTCGGCTTGTTTGCGAGTGCTAATGTCTTCTACCGAGCCAAGAATCTGCGTTGGAGTGCCGTTAGTATCTTTGGCAAATACGACTTCTCGTGTATGTAGCCAACGCCACTCTCCATTTTTGTGTCGAAATCGATATTCAGTGGAAAGTACTTCATTGTCTTTAAGGTGGACAAAGCGAGTTGGTATGTCATTGTAGAGGTATCGATCGTCTGGATGAAAGCGATTCATTAGCCACTGCGGATCTGCGTTACAAAATTCCTCTGGAGAGTAGCCTAAAATAGCCACACTTTTCTCATTAAGATAGATACTTGTTCCTTGTAAGAGGTCAAACAAATACAAAATATGCGGTACGGTATTAGCAACCTTTTGTAGAAAGTCTTGACTGGAGCGCAATGCCTCTTCAGCTTTGTGGCGTTCCTGAAGCGCGACTTTATATTCAGTAATATCTCGTCCCTCTGAGATCAGTAGGGTAATATGCCCGGTTTCATCGAGTATAGGACGCAGTGAGAAATCAATCGCGATCGCTTGATCATCTCGCCCCAAAACTTCAACTTCATAGCGAATAAATTCACCATTAGCAGCAGCTGCGATCGCAGTTTTTAATTGCTCTTGGGTATTTGGAGAGGTTGTCCACCACTTTGCTTCCCAAAAAGGCTTGCCAACTACTTCTTCTCGATTAATCCCAGCAAAGTCTAGTGCTGTTTGGTTGGCTTCTAATACAATTCCATTTGGCTGAAGCAATCCGATAAACTGAATGGTTTGATTGAAGATCGCCCGGAATTTTTGCTCATTTTCACTTAAAGCTTGTTCTACCAGTTTGCGGTCAGTTATATCTCGTCCAACAGATTGAAGTTCTACAAGCATCCCCTGCTGATTAAATATTCCTCGAACAATCCACTGCGTCCACCGCACCCCTTCGCAAGCTACGACACGATTTTCAATGGTGATAACGGGATTTTCTAAGCTAATGGAATTTACCAGACTAAACACACGTTCCCGATCTTCTTCAAACACAACAGGTTTGTAGTGCTGACCGATAATTTTGTCTCGCTCCAGCCCAAAAAATCGACAGTAAGCTTCATTAACAAAGGTAAAAGTGCCATCTGGTAAGCCTCTAGCAATCAGTTCCGTTTGGTCTTCGATGATGGTACGATAAAGTTCTTCGCTCTCTTGTGCTTGTTTACGTAAACAAAGCTCGTCATAGACATCGCTAATATCAAATACTAAACCCTGAAGTAGCTGAGTTTGTCCATCGGCACAAAAAACGAGATTAGCTTGATTTCGTACCCAAATTATTCTGCCATCGCGCCTAATCATCCGATACTCAATCCTCAAAGGCTCTCCGGTAGCGATTGTAGTGTTTACAGCTTGCCAAAGGCGATCGCGATCGTTTGGATGAGTGTAATCTAACCAACTATTAAAGAAACCAAAGTTCCAATCTTCGGGAGCAACGCCCAATAATTGTTGCAGTTGTGGACTAATATAAGCAACTTTTGTAGTGTTATTAATCGGTGAGACATAAACAACGCCCGGAATTTGTTCTACCAGAGTGCGATACTTTTGCTCTACCTCAGAAAGTTGTTCTTCCGCCTGCTTGCGACTCATGATGTTTTGAATTTCTACAATAAATTATCATTTTTTCTGTTAGAAATCCCGCATTAGAGACACACTTAAGGATGGTTGAGCCAATAGCGAGTCAGTGTGGCTTTCTGGAAGCTAAACCTGCCAGCAGCATACTGAAACTTGTACACTTAAGGCTGCTGTTTATAGCCTTTGTAATTAAAATTAACGGATGTTGAAAAAGAATACAGAATTAAAAATTCATAATAAGAAAACTGTGGTGGGGGACTAAAAGGCAGAGGAGCAGAGGAGAAAAACTTACTGCAACTTCTCCTCTGCCCCCCTTGCTCCTCGGTCACTGAGCGTAGCCGTACCACTTCGTGGAAGCAAGCTACGCGCAGCGTCTCGTAGATAAGTGCTGCTCCCTTGCTTCTTTCTCAGACACTCGCTGACTTGCTACCCCTGGGCTATCCGCCACTCGGACTCCAATCCATTCCGAATTCTGAATTCTGACTCCTGAATCCTGAATTCTATTAGTTTTGATCCAAGCGCAGTACTGCCATAAAGGCTTCCTGGGGTACATCTACTGTACCTACAGATTTCATCCGCTTTTTACCTTTTGCTTGCTTCTGTAAAAGTTTCTTCTTCCGGCTGATGTCACCACCGTAGCACTTGGCTAACACATCTTTCCGTAAAGCGGGTATGTGTTCGCTGGCAATAACTTTACTGCCAATAGATGCCTGAATTGGTACTTTAAATTGATGGCGGGGAATTAGTTCCTTGAGTTTTTCTGCCATTGCCCGCCCGACGTTGTAAGCTTTATCCCGATGTACAATCATCGCCAAAGAATCTACGGGGTCGCCGTTAATCATAATATCCAGCTTCACCAAAGGATTTTCACGGTAGCCGATGATGTGATATTCCATACTGGCATAACCGCGCGATCGCGATTTCATCTGGTCAAAAAAGTCAGTCACAACTTCCGCCAAGGGTAGCTCATAGGTGAGGGTGGTTCGTCCTTGGGCGAGATATTTCATATCCTTGAAGATGCCACGGCGATTTTGTGACAACTCCATCAAGCTGCCGACATAGGTTTCCGGCGTAATCATCTCTACTTGGACGTAGGGTTCTTCAATTCTTTCGCGATCGTTGGGAGAAGGTAAACGGCTAGGATTATCGATATACAATTCCTCACCTTTGAGGGTAATCACCTTATAAACCACCGAGGGGGCTGTAATGATTAAATCTAGGTTATACTCTCGCTCTAGACGTTCTTGGACAATTTCCATGTGCAGCAAACCCAAGAATCCGCAACGGAAGCCAAACCCCATTGCGCTGGAAGTTTCGGGTTCGTAATGCAGCGCTGCGTCGTTGAGTTCCAGCTTTTCCAAGGCTTCCCGCAAATCTTCAAATTGATCGGCATCAATGGGGAACATCCCGCAAAAAACCATCGGGTTCGCTTCTGCGTAACCTGGTAAGGGTGCCTCTGCTTTCGCTTTACTGAGGGTAATTGTGTCTCCTACCCGTGCATCAGCTACAGCTTTAATTGCCGCTCCCAAATAGCCTACTTCTCCAGCGTGTAGTTCATCAACTTGCTTTTGAGTGGGAGAAAGGACACCTAACTCATCAATTTCAAATTCTTTACCCGATGCCATTAAATGGATGCGATCGCCTTTTTTCACAGTGCCATCCATCACCCGGAAATAGACAATTACTCCTCGGTAACTATCGTAATAGCTATCAAATATTAACGCCCGTAAGCGTTCATTTATCGTATTTGGCGGTGGCGGTATCCGCTCGACAACTGCTTCTAAAATCTCATTAATCCCAATTCCTTCTTTAGCAGAAGCCAGAATCGCCCCACTGCAATCTAGACCGATAATTTCTTCAATTTCGCCAATTACCCGTTCTGGTTCAGCCCCCGGCAAATCAATTTTATTCAAAACCGGGATAATTTCCAGGTTACTCTCTAACGCTAAATATACATTCGCCAAAGTTTGCGCCTCCACACCTTGGGACGCATCTACTACCAATAGCGCTCCTTCGCAAGCAACAAGAGAGCGGGAGACTTCATAAGAGAAATCCACGTGTCCCGGAGTATCAATCAAGTTCAGCACATACTGCTGACCATCTTTAGCTGTGTAGTTCATCCGGGCAGCTTGCAGCTTAATCGTAATGCCGCGCTCCCGTTCCAAATCCATATTGTCGAGAAACTGTTCCTTCATCTGTCGGTCTTCAACAGTGCCAGTAGCTTGTAGCAAGCGATCGGCGAGGGTTGATTTCCCGTGGTCGATGTGAGCAATAATACAAAAATTGCGAATGCGAACTGCGGGAACGTCAGTCATATACTATCTTTGCCTTAGCAGCAACCAAAGTTAAAAGGGCAATTTACTTAATGTATTTTAATGCTTTCTTAGCCAAGACGCTCTGCTTTTATTGCTGAGTGCTGAGT
>JADEXV010000174.1 GCA_015206945.1 Nostocales cyanobacterium LEGE 12452
ACAAGTCGGCAGAGCCGCCCAATGCACTGCCTCATGAATTGCGGGTCAAAAACGAAACGCCCTCTGACCAGAATTGAGCGTAAGCGAAATCAGGGGGGAGGGTAGTTGAGTTTTTGACAACATTATAAAGGAAAGGACACAGATAAAATTCTGTTGCTGATAAATGAAGAGTTTTTTAATGGGGAAGGCTTTAAGGCAGGCAGAAATTAAAACGGATCTGAGGTTGAATCAAGAGTGTTAGCCGATTGGTTGGAAGACTCCGGAATTTTTCGCACTCCTATATCTACGCCAGCAGATAGACAGTTACTATTTGCTTAATATATAGCTTTTGACTGATTGTGAAATATTTAGGCTCTTTAATACAATACTGATAAAGTGTTTATTCGTAATGCTTATTGCATAATTTCCAACTGCCAGACAGATAATTATGTCGGCGATGCAAGTGAGTAACAGCAACGCCAGTAAACAGAGAACAACAGCATTTCCTACAAAGTCCCATTAAATGGAAAAACCGATGAAGGAGCGACCCATAACATCCGCCGATAAGAGCGCCGCCGCTTCGCTACGGCCCCGCCAGACTGCACGCCCCGCCCTGACGCTGCTGCTCGCGCTGACCTCCCTGGTCACTGCCGTCGGCATCGCCTCCCCGGCGACCGCCAACTCGGCCGACTGCCCCTCCGGCAAGTTCTGCATCTGGACGAACTCCACCTACAACGGGTCTTTTGCGTATTTCGCCAAAGGTTCTGCCAATCTGGCTAACCCGATCGGTGGATATGTGTTCAACAACAAGGTCACGTCAATCTGGAACCGGACTGGCAGCGCATGGTGTCTATACGACGGTGCGAACTACAAGACGCTGTTACTACGGCAGTCTGCGGGAGGCTACCGCGCCAACCTAGCGATCGAGCGCATCGACAACAAGACAAGTTCGCTGAAATCCTGCTGAGATGTAGTAGTTAACATGGTCGGGATCAGCGATCGCTTTGCGGATACTTGATGTCATTAAAGGAGTAGTCCTCTCATGCGTTCCGCCTCTGCATTTACTAGAGCTTGTTGTTTAGATAAAATAAGCTCTATAGCTTTTAGTCCTCGTTGGTAACACTTCCATTTTTTGCCACATAATCTCACGCTAGGATTAATGGTAAGTTAAAAATCCTATCTCTTAATCCCAATTGACAGTAGTAATTTTATTGTGATGGTCTGCCAGTGCCAAGATACTGTCATTAGACCAAAAACTTTTCCAGAAGCGTTACCAATCGTTTCTTTCTCTTGGAAATGTATCCACAGGAATCAGATTCTAATCTACTTTTCAATTACCTCTGTTCTGGATGCACTTAAGAGCGATCGCCATTCCTGAAAACAACGCTTCAAAATCTTATTATTTCGTCAACTTTAAAAAGTTTTCGGTCGACTGAACTTCTTAAATAAGGTGTAGAGGGACAAATTATTTGACCAAAACGGCAGTTTTTTTGTCAACAATCCAAATTTTTCTACTTGCTTGTTCAAACAATTTCTATAGCTTCATATCAGAAACGCTAAAAATCAGATTCTTCTAGAGCGAAGCTTACAAGCTTGAAGAACTTGACAAATTATTTGTCGCTGTGGTCAAATAATTCGTCGCTGTAGAGCGAAACGCGAAAAATACAGTACGCTCTCCTTGAGCGCTATGTCCTGCAAGGTAAAATCAGCGTTAAGTACGAGAAAGATGCTATAAAAAAAGATGCATTAGGAAAACACTATCTTTTTATCGGGGATGGTGCTAATAATCCTGATAAAGCACCCAAAGAACCAGTTCCAAGAGCGGTTAGAAGGTCAGGAATTTGTTTGTTGCCCTTTGCTTGTAGACCAATTGCACCTATAAGACAAATTAATACTGTAGAGGTAAGTGTACCAACAACCATGCGGTAAATCCAGGGGTCTGTTTGTATATAGTTTTGTGGTAGATTAAAAGTATTATTTACTGCATCTGCGTTTTGTTGTAAACCTTGCTGACCTTTTGAATCATTGAGAGTTGATGGTTGTTTACTTTCTTCAAGTAAAGACTGTGTTTTGACTAAGGAATTTTTTCCATTCTGTGTACTCATAGTCCATCCTTTTTATTTAATAAAAATAAGCATTGGAAGTTTTCTATAAGGTTAATCACATCACGATTCCTCTTTTTCGGAAAAGTAGAAACAATCACCAAAGTTTTTTTTGCAGTCAAGTGAAATCGCCCCTCTTTCCCTTTGCCCTTCATCACTGGAGTAAGCTTAATTTAGGGTTTAAACAGGCTCTAGTAGGTTAGCTGTGGATTTCGCTGGCTTCACTGTAGGGGATTGTGGGGTGTGTAGTAGGTGCGATGGCTACGCCCGCCGCAGGCATCGCGCTTGCCGCCGTAAGCATCCCCAAACTTCCCTAGTGCGGTCATAGGAGTTATGCTTTAAAATTTTTAATTAAGCATAACTGTTATTGCTGCCATGACTGATAGCTCCGGTACGCCTAATAGCGAACGCATTGACCAAATCATAGAGAAGCTTCAGCAATTAAAGGGAATCCGACAGCAGTTAGTCAATGAACCAATGTCAGAACCTGGGGTCTGGATTCATCAGTATGAGGTGAGGAAGCAATATAAAAAAGATGGTGAAGTCTATTGGTATGTCTACGCAAAATGGCAAGCTAACGAGCCAATTTTTAAGAGGAACCCAAAACCAAGGTTAAAAGGGATTGTTCAGCGCGGCAAGAACCCAGAGTTTACCTGTCATCAACACATAGGCAGGGTAGGCAGTAACACTGGGTTAGGAACCGATCCTCTTGTTACAGAAGCATATCGGGAATGGGAAAATCGCAAGCAATTGGATGCGATTGATAAAGCCTTGGAAGAGATAGAAAACGCGCTCATCGGAGTTATGCCAAAAGACAATGATAAGGCATAATTATTTGACACGATCAACGCCACCATAGCCACATCAACAGTACGCAATAATCACGCTGAGGATTTGGTGCGATCGCGGTCATTGTCTAAGCCATGACTGAAAATTAGCTGTATCTCTGACTGTGTTAGAATTTTGGCACGTCCATGACGATTTGTTTTCACTGGCAGACTGTAGACCATTAAACTCAACGAGGTTGTCACCAACCCCGTTGGTCTTCAAAACCGTGCATGAAAGTTTCCCTTCACACGGCTCCTCAGTGGTTTGGTGCTTGTTATGCATACCTCATTACCCATTTATCCAAGACTTTTTCAAGTCTTCTGGTGGGCTTAGGCTTGGCACTATTACAGCCAGATTTTGTACCGGGACTACCATCGTTGGCGGTCTTTGTATCATGGCAGTGTCTATGAAAGAGTTGCCGGTTGTCGTAGGAATCCTTTCCACCTTGAGATTTAGGGATTCTGTGGTCAACTTCCATCACATCGTTTTCACGGAAAAATAATCCACAGTGAGTACACTTTCCTTCTTGCTTTTTCAGGAGTTTAGACACCTTACTAGGCATTTCCGGGTTTTTACCCATTCTTGAACTCCAATAAACCAGATTTCCGTCGTATGGTGACGATTCGCCTTTAACTTTAGCATGACGCACTATTTGGGTGTCGGCATGGTCTAGTAACCGAAGTGGGGTAAAACCTTCCTTCCTTGTTGCGAATACCCAGTTATCACCGCCTATGGGTTGCCAATACCTTTTTGACACCCATTCCCCATTCTTTTTGGGATGGCGGCGTTTTGCCCAAGCGCTTAACTTTTGGTACGTGAGGTTATCGATATCTGAGTAAGCAACCTTACTTACCACAGTTGCGTAGTAGTTAGCCCATCCCCTGATGATTGGGTTTAAACGGCTGATTAGCGCCGCTTGCGGTGCTGCCTTATGGGCTTCAATAGTACTGGCGATTTGTTCGTAGTGTACCTTTTGCTTCTGCTTGCTTGGGGTGATGATTGTTTTAAAACCCTGCTTTGAATAATACTTTCCTTTTGGAAATTGTTGTATCGTGAAACCAAGGAAATCAAACCCTGGTTTTTCTTGCTCATACTGTATGAGGGTGTGGGCAAGTCTGGTTTTGCTGGGCTTTAATTCCAAACCCATGCCTTGCAACCATTCAGAGATAATCTCTTTGCATCTTTGGACAACGGTTATGTTTTCGTGGAGAATTACGAAATCATCGGCATATCGAATTAGGCTAAGTGACGATTGGTTAGCCCTTTTGTCACCTTTGAGCGTTTTCGCATATTGCTTAACTCGTTCTTCCATCCCGTGGAGGGCAATATTTGCCATTAACGGGGAGATGACCCCACCCTGTGGCGTACCCTCGGATGTTGGGAACAACTGCTTACCGTCCATCACTCCCGCTTTTAACCAAGCACGAGCTTGTCGGCGGATGGTGGGGAATGTATTTAATTTTCTTAGCAGCGCTTCTTGGTCGATACGGTCAAAACATTTGGCAATATCCGCGTCTAGCACGTATTTCGGTTTTACCCTAATTGCCAAGAAAATTGCTTCTACCGCATCATGGCATGAGCGTCCGGCTCTGAACCCGTATGAGTTAGGCTCAAATCGCGCTTCCCATTCTGGCTCTAATGCCAGTTTGACAAGTGCTTGCAAGGCTCGGTCTTTCATTGTAGGTATGCCCAAAGGTCGCTTCTCTTCCGTTCCGGGCTTGGGAATCCATACCCGCCTGGTTGGGCTGACCTTTGTACCGAGGTTTAAGTTACCAGTGAGTTCCAGACGTTGCTTTGGAGTCAGCGACTTAACGCCATCTACACCCGCCGTCTTTTTCCCCTGGTTATCCTGGGTAACTCTACGAACCGCTAAAGCTCTTGCTGACCATGACTTCATCAACGTTTTTTGGAGTCTGCGAAATGCTTTTACATCACCACGGACAGAGGCTTGATAAATTCTCTTTTGGAGCTTATACACGCTACGCTCTAGCTTGCGCCAGTTAATCTCGTGCCATTCCACCATCAGTTGTTGAGACTGTGTATTAGACATTTATACTCACTACTTGAGACTTTACCTTCCAAATCACCGTAAGTCTGTCTGCATATTCTGGGCATTACCCCAGACATTCGCTTTTGACTTAATCTTCCCTACTCGCTGCATACGGTTAGCACCTACTCAAGGATTCGACCACCTGAGGGCAGACGAGAGATTATCTCGTTCCGAATGACCATACTGTGTACCTTTAGAGTGATGCTGTTCGCCGGGTTTATTGGAAGTGCTTATTGGTCAATCACAAACTTGCCAACTCCCTTATCCTTTGCCTTTTGGCTCCAGCGCATTTAGCCTTATTTCGCTGGTTCTGTGTAACGACGATTCAGTAACATCTTCAAGCCGAGGCTTTTTTTACTCATGGGTACTTTGCTCGATGTCTTACCAACTTAGGCTATCAGTAATAACACCTTTTCACCCCGCTTCAGGCGTTGATGGCTAGTCTCGAACCTGGGGGTAATGCTTTCACCGTTGCACCTACGGGGTAGGATTTGAGGGTTCTAGGATACTGGCTCTCACCTACATGGTCATTCAGTTATCAAGGCATAGCCTTTCCCTTTGGGAGAAGGTTCTGTACCTTGCGGCTAATCTTCCAAACCCTTATGGGATTTAGTTTATAGCCAACGATTCGCACCTGCGATCCACAGCCTACAACGATTTGACACATGATTTGCATAACTGTTTGACCTTGCTACACCATTAGCACCATCCACAGAAGATGTGAGAATCCTAGTTTCCATAACCTATTTTTTATTCCCAACCCGTCACACCGTCCCAATCTTCCAAGTTTACTTATGAGAATTTGGCTTACCAGAACGTGATTTCTTATAAGCAAGATTCTGATAAATGAAGAGCAGCGCGTCGCTATAATTATCTTTCCCCCGAATCTTGATACCCTTGTGCTGCTAGTCTTAAAAAATATACTGCTGTTTTTCTCTATATTACGAGTAGCTAGCGAGGATCAAATTTTAAATATGGCTTTTGAGCAAATTGAAGCATTTTTAAAGAAAATGCAGTCTGAACCTGAACTTAAAAACGAGGTGCTTGCAGCACCAACCGCAGATGATGTTGCGCGAATAGCCTAGAGTGGTAAAACTCGCTAGAGTAGATTTTTCATGATTGAAATAGGCGTAAATAGGTAAACCAAAATTTTCAATAATAACGAATTTACTACGTTTAAGTTTTTGCTCTAGCTAGTTTTGCCACGCTAGCCTTTTTCTCGTAGTTGTAATGCCAATTCATGAGGCGAAATGGTTACATCTTTACTAATCCCTACAAGTTGAGCGCCGTTAAGTAGCGCTCCCCAAATCTCGAATGTAGCTGCATCAAAAGAAACGTTTGAGGCTTGGGCGACTTTATCAGATGGTAATAATTTTATATAGTTCGTATTGTACACTAACCGATTTACAGCTTTGTGAGGTACAGCAACTCCCTTGGGTTTTCCTGTAGAACCAGAGGTGTAAATAACATAAGCTAAATTATCACTATTTAAATTGCTTTCGGGATTGTCTTGCTTTTCTTGAGTAATAATTTCCCAGTCTTTATCTATAGAAATAATTAGTTTTGAGAACCCTTCAAAATGCTTGAGTAAGTTTTCTTGTGTCAGTAATACTGAAACTTGTGCATCTTCCAGCATAAAATTTAGGCGTTCTTCGGGATAGCTGGGGTCTAATGGAACATACGCTCCCCCGGCTTTAAGAATTCCCAATAACCCGATTATCATTTCTATAGACTGTGAAATACAAATGCCAACTAAAACTTCTCTACCTACTCCTATTTTTTGTAAGTGGTGTGCTAGTTTATTGCTGCGAGTATTCAAGTCTTGATAAGTCAGTTGCTCGTTAGCAAAGTTTACTGCTATAGAATCAGGACACTGCTGTACCTTTTCTTCAAACAATTGATAAATACACTTATCTTGAGGATAATCTGCTTGGGTATTATTCCATTCCACCAATACCTGATGTAACTCCGCTTCACTTAATAACGATAAATTTGCAATTCGTTCTTCTGGATTTGCAACAATAGCTGATAACAAAGTTTTAAAATGTTCCACCATCCGGCTAATAGTAGCTTTATCAAATAAATCTGTGTTGTAAACCATTACGCCTCGGAGACCTTCAGAATACTCCCAGTTTCCGCCCCATAAGCTCCTAAAATCCTCAGAACACTTCCACAGATGCAGTTCTAAATCAAAACGTGTTTTTTTCAAATCAATATTCATAAAGCTGGGTACTAATCCAGGCAGTTCTAGCGCTGACATTGGCGCATTTTGAAAACCAAATACCACTTGAAATAGCGGATGATGACTCAAGTTTCGCTCTGGATGTAGTTCTTCAACTAACTTTTCAAACGGCAAATCTTGGCGGCTGTATGCGCCTAAAGTTACCTCCCGTACTCTGCCTAGTAGTTCCCGAAAAGTAGGGTTTGCAGATAAGTTGCTACGCAGTACCAAACTATTAACAAAAAAACCAATTATTCCTTCAATTTCGCTGCGATTACGATTAGCAATTGGCGAACCTACCGCGATATCTTCTTGCTGTGTATAGCGGTAAAGTAATGTTTGAAATGCTGCTAGCAACGTCATAAATAAGGTGACACCTTCTTGCTGTGACAGCTTTTCTAGTGCATCAATTAGCTTGAGCGGTAACTCTAGAAATTGTGTTGCTCCTTTATAGCTTTGTATAGCTGGTCTTGGTTTGTCAGTAGGTAGATGCAGTATAGAAATGCCGTTTAATTGTTCCCGCCAGTAAGCTAACTGGGTTTGGAGTACTTCTCCTTGCAGCCACTCGCGCTGCCAGTGAGCAAAATCGGCATACTGAAGAGGCAGTTCTAATAAAGGGGAAGGTTGGTTTTGTGCAAAAGCTGCGTACAGCGTTCCCAGTTCCCGAATCAGTACCCCCATAGACCAATCGTCGCAGATAATGTGGTGCATATTCAGTAATAGAATATGTTCTGTCTCAGAAAGGACGAGGAGTATTACTCGCAGCAATGGCCCGGAGGATAAATCAAAATGACGTTCTATCTCTGCGGTAATAATGGACTTTGCTTTAACCTCTTGTTCATCATTTGGCAATTGCTGGAGGTCTAATACAGAAAGAGGTATTGTTAAGCTGGGTGCAATAGCCTGTAGGGGTTGCCCATCCGACACAATAAAAGTGGTGCGTAAGGTTTCGTGGCGACGCACGATTTCGTTAAAAGTCTGTTCTAGTGCGGTTAATTTCAGCGAACCTGTAAAGCGAATTACTGTCGGCACATTGTAGATAGCATTGCCAGGGATCAACTGGTCGAGGAACCATAGCCGCTGTTGAGCAAAAGATGCTGGAAAGACGAAGACTTCTTCAGAAGACATATTGATCCTTATTTTAAATTCTGTGATTTCTCAATACAAGCTCTTAGCTGTGCGGCGAGAATTTGGATATGGGGTTTTCTCAGCATAGTTAGGTGATTGCCAGGAATATGATGAATTTCCGTTCCTCCCACAATTATTTGATCCCAACCCATACTCGAATCTTCCTTGGCAATGCTTGATTGAACCTTTGTTCTGAAAAGATTAATTCGTTTAGGGTAGGCTTGCGGAACGTAGTTAAGAACTGCTTGGCTATTGGCATAAAAAACACGAAGCATTGGACGAATTGCTAACTCGCTTAAAAGTCTTAACTTGGATTCTTCAGGTATAACGTTAACTGGGGCATCCTCTTTTAGGATGAAGTGAGAGAACAGATTTCTTTGGAGCGATCGCGTTAGCGACTCCCAAAAAGAGTTTCGCACAATTTTATTAAAATTAGTCAACCGAGAAGTTAAACTGTTAATTCGATTCTTGATAATAGCGATGATTAGATAAAAATAATCGAGGAAAAAGGGCCATATATATCGCGCCACAGTCGTCAGCATAAACTTGAAACCACTGCCCAAAGAAGGTATATTGCCTGGAATTGGTGCTAAAGTGTCAAGCACAGCAAGTAGAGCCACTTCTTCTCCAGACTTTTGGAGCTGTTGAGCCATTTCAAAAGCAACCCAACCTCCAAAAGACCAACCTCCTAAAAAATAAGGCCCTTTAGGCTGCACTGAGCGCAATGCTTCAATATAGTGGGTAGCCATATCCTCAATGCGAGTTAATGGAGGATTTTTCCCGTCAAGTCCAATGGGTTGTAGCCCATAAAATGGTTGATTTTTTCCCAAATTAGCAGCTAATTCGTAATAAGGAAAAACAACACCAAAAATTGGATGGATGCAAAAGAAAGCTGGATTTGAACCAGCAGGTTGAATCGGAACTAAGGGAGACCACGGGAGATAATCTGCTTTTGAGGATAGAGCAGTTGCTAAACTTTCAATTGTCGGATTTAAAAATAAGGTAGATAACGGTAATTCACTCTCAAACTGCTTGTGTATTTGCTTCAGGAGGCGTACAGTTAACAGCGAATCTCCTCCCAAGTCGAAGAAGTTATCGTAAATACCCACACGCTCAATATTAAGCACTTCAGCCCAAATTTTTGCCAAACTTGATTCGGTTGGAGTCCGAGGAGCGATAAATGTTTTATCTCTTAAGCGGCTAGCCGGACTGTCGAGTTCTGTTAGTGCCAGACGATCCACTTTACCACTAGCTGTTAGCGGCAGAGAATTTAGCATTACAAAAGCTTTGGGTATCGTGTATTCTGGTAATTTTTCTTTTAAAAATTTACGTAGTAATGACGAGAAATTTTGCGTTTCCACATTGGGAACAATATAAGCTACCAAGTACTTATCACCAGATACATTTTCTTTAACAATTACTACTGCTTTTTGCACACTCTGATGCTGACTCAGTCCTGTTTCAATTTCTGACAACTCAATGCGGAATCCACGAATTTTTACTTGATTATCGATGCGTCCTAAAAATTCAATATTACCATCCGGTCGATACCGAGCTAAATCACCTGTCTTGTAAAGTCGCGCTCCCTTTTTCTCACTAAAGGGATTGGGAATAAAATTTTCAATAGTTAATTCAGGGTGATTAAGATAGCCTTGTGCCAATCCCTCACCAGCTATGTATAATTCGCCAATAATTCCAATTGGTAAAGGTTGTAAATATTTATCTAATATATAAATTCGAGTATTAGCAATAGGGCGACCAATGGGTGGTTTCTCACCCATAGTACTAATCTCTGCAACAGTTGACCAAACTGTTGCTTCAGTAGGCCCGTAAGCATTAAAAAACTGACGCTGAAAGTTCCACCAACGTTTGACAATATCATCGGTACAGGATTCGCCTGCACAGATAACAGTTTGCAATGCCGGCAGTGATTCTGTAGGTAGGACTGCTAATACTGCTGGCGGAAGGGTGACGTGAGTAATAGCTTTTTCGCGCAATAATTGGAGCAAAGTTTGTCCGGGTAGAAGGGATTCTTTGTTTGCTAAATAAAGAGTTGCTCCTGTTTGCAGTGCCATCACAATCTCAAAAATTGAGGCATCGAAGCTTAATGATGCGAATTGCAGAATGCGGCTAATCGGTTGTATGTTGAAAACGTCAATCTGAGATGCCGCTAAGTTAGACAATCCTTGATGTTGGAGCAAAACACCTTTAGGTTTTCCTGTTGAGCCAGAGGTGTAGATAACATAAGCTAGGTTGTCAGATTTTACAACACTGCTTGGGTTTTCTTTGCTGTGTTGTGTAATAGTTGCCCAATCTTTATCTATGCAAATAATTGGATTCAAGAAGTCTTCAAAATGCTTGAGTAACTTTTCTTGTGTCAGCAATACTGAAACTTGTGCATCTTCTAGGATGAAGTTAAGACGTTCTTGAGGTAGGCTCGGATCTAAAGGAAGGTATGCTCCACCTGCCTTGAGAATGCCTAATAGTGCGATTATCATCACGAGCGAGCGCTCTACGCAAATACCTACTAAAACGTCAGGGACTACCCCCAATTTTTTCAGATAATGTGCAAGTTGGTTGCTGCGTATATTTAACTCTTTGTAGCTGAGTTGTTCATCGTCAAATACTAGTGCGTTCGCGGAGCGTGCGTTTAACGCAATCGCATCGTGAGTTTTCTCTACTTGTGCTTCAAATAACTGATGAAAACACTTATTCTCTAGATATTCTCGTTTCGTGTTATTCCAATCAATTAATAACTTTTGTCGTTCTTGCACAGTAAGCAAAGACAAATCTGAAATCTGCTGTTCTGGATTGGCAACAATGCTTTCTAGCAGCGTTTGGAAATGTCCCAGCATTCGAGTAATGGTCGTGTCATCAAATAAATCGGTGCTATACACCATTTGTCCTTTCAAACTTTCCAAATCCTGCCATAGATGAAACTCTAAATCAAGCTTCGCGGTTTTGCTGTCAAATTCAAATAACGAAAGCGTTAACCCTGGTAACTCTAGCGCTTCAATGGGAGCGTTTTGCAGGCTAAATACAACTTGAAAAAAAGGATGATAGCTCAAATCCCGCTCTGGGTGCAGTTCTTCCACCAGTTTTTCAAAGGGCAAGTCTTGATGGTTGTATGCTCCTAAAGTTACCTCTCGCACTCGATTTAATAATTCTCTAAACGTCAGGTTCCCTGAGAAATCTGTACGTAGCACTAAGCTATTGACAAAAAAACCAATTAATCCTTCTAGTTCGCTACGATTGCGATTAGCAATAGGTGAACCTACTGTAATATCCTCTTGCTGCGTGTAGCGATAGAGCAAAGTCTGAAACGCTGCCAGCATTGTCATGAACAAGGTAACACCTTCTTGGTAACTCAGTGCCTCTAGCGCTTGAGTTAAGGAGTGTGGTAGCTCTAAAAATTGTTTTGCACCCCTGTAGCTAGGAACTGCTGGTCTTAGTCGGTCGGTGGGGAGATTCAATACCGAAATCCCGTTTAATTGCTTTTGCCAATAAACTAACTGGCTTTGTAGGGGCGAGGTGCCGTTTGCTGCTACTCCTTGTAGCCACTCCCGTTGCCATTGAGCGAAATCTGCATATTGAATGGGTAGTTCTGGTAAGAGCGTAGATACGGAGTAGCTAGTCGTCAGACATCGCTTATCCCCTGCCAAGGCTTTGTATAATACCCCCAATTCTTTAATTAGCACTCCAATTGACCAGCCATCGGCAACTATGTGATGTAGATTTAGCAACAGCAGATATTCTGCTTCATCCAGTTGCAGCAGCTTTACTCGCAGCAATGGCCCAGTGGTGAGATTGAAAGGATGTTGAGCCTCTTGGGTTACGATTTGCTGCACTCGTGTGTCACGTTCTCGGCTGTCGAAATTGCGTAGGTCTATTAAGGGAAGAGGTATGGTTAAGCTAGGTGCGATCGCTTGTACTGGTTGCTGCTCTACCATCACAAACCTAGTACGTAACGTTTCGTGGCGACGTACAATTTCGTTGAATGTCTGCTTTAAGGCGGTGAAGTTGAGGGAACCTGTCAGGTGAAGTGCTGTTGACACATTGTAAAATGGATTCCCCGGTGCTAACTGGTCGAGAAACCACAATCGCTGCTGGGCGAAAGAAGTGGGAAAAACGAAAACCTCTGCTTCCTCAGAAAAATTAAGTTCTTCATCATCTGTGAGACTACTGTAAATATACTGGTTCATAAGTGAATGGCAAACAGTTGTGGTGGAATTTGTGGAAACTTTTTCTCAGCCATCTTGTTGTCAATGCTTCGATAGGAGTTTAGCTTTGAAGAACTAATGGTTCTCGGACCAGTAAATCAGTTATTAGTGATGCCTATTTCAAAAGCAGGGGAGGAGGAAGATTTTGGCAATGAAAATTTCTTAAATGCCCGCTTAAAATAGAGACAGTTATTCTGACGATACATTTCCCCTCCATTGCATATAAAACTGAGGTGACAATTTGTGCATAAGCCCAGATTTCCTGCTTGTGATAAATCCGGGTGATAAATTATTGTTAAGTGGTGCAAAATTAGCTGTAAGTGTCGAGTAAATCCAGTAAGAAATGTACTTTCCTGATAGATTAGCCATATTTTTTCGTCGAGTATAGTATTAGATAAAGGCAATACTTTGATAACATAACTGGTCTTCAAAACAAGATTTAAAGACTTAGTTTTACTTGCTTAGTTATGGAAATTTTCAGGAATGAGGCACAACTTTTTGTTAATTAAAATTTATACCAAAACTTTCCATATTTATATTTAAAATACGCGTATTAACATAGAAAATAAAAGTATCTTACGGATAAGCTTTATTGACAAACTAGAAGATGTATATCAATCTTAAGGCATAGATCAACCAGTAGAGCAAATGCATGCAATCGACCTTCCGCACCCTAAAGAACTCTTGCAAAAGCTTTTTGTGATATAATCAAGTCTTTGCGAATTTGCGATTAGACTTTGATTATGTGAGAAGAAAAAGGACTTATACAAAACGTCTTGCACACAAAATAATACAAGAGGTTTTAGAAAAAGATATTCACTGTAAATTAAGTCAGAATTCGGAATTCGGAAGTCGAAAGTGAATTAATACTTGTCAGGTTTTTTGGGAAAGGGGCTCATGTTAAAGGGGAAGAAAACCTTATATATTGATACTAGTGAATTACTTCCGACTTATGAATGCTGTACAATGCCGTTGAAGATGGCAGAAGTTAGAGAGCTTTTAACCCAGACATTGTGATTGTTATAAAAATCACCACGTTGTTCTAATGTAAACCCACCCAGTAATAATCCTAACCATACTTCTACCATCGGCATTTCCAACGCATGTTGCAGTTTAACTAAAGAAATCTCATCTTTGACATTTATCAGGTAGTTAGCGATCGCGCTCTGCCATTTTTCCACATCCTCATCTGATGCCAAATTGCGGACATCTTCTAAAGTTGTCACCTCATCGAGCATTGCCAAAACATTTGCTTTTTCAACAGGTGCTGCTACAGAATCAACCTCCTGGTTAGGAGATGAAAATTGGTGTGGGCCGTGTGGTTTAAAGGTTTGTGGTGTTTGCGGTTCAATCAAATCATCTAAATCTAGGTGCATTGTTGTCCGCACTAGACCAGCAAAGAGATCGGTGCTAACAACAGGCCCCAGAAGACTATTGCGATCGCGGGTATCTTGCAACAGCACTTCGGCACGAGACTTGAGAATATCCGCAATTTGACTAAAGGCAGTACCTGCGGTTGATAATTGGGTTTCAATAGGTAAATCATGCAGTTCTGTATCCAAGCACTGCCATACTGCATCAAGGGAAGAAGTTGGTGGAGATTCGGACAACTCATCCAGCACATCCCAGATTGTTAATTGGTGGTATGTGATCATCTCTAGGATTCTGGATTTAACGGGCAGGGTCGCACTGGGCAGTAGCTTGAGCTAATCTCAAACATATCCTTATATTGATATAGTGAAACACCGTATTGTTTTGCAAATGCCTGCAACACCTGATCTGTATAGGCGCGTATTTTACCAGCCGTTAACCCAAAACAGTGAATTGGTTCTAAGCGACAAATAGGCTGTTGTCCCAGCCAGAGTTCTGCGCCCAAGGCATGTAATGGTTTATCCCCTGGTTCTTTATACAAATACAGCACTGCAAAATATGTTGCTGGTGGTTCGACTGCGATCGCATCAATTTCTGCTGAATTCTTCTGGGAGCGGTGGCGATAGAATGAGCGACGATTGTGGCAGACTTGCGGATTCCAACACCCATCCCCTACTGTTCCATGTAAAACTTTAGCTTGGGCAGTTGGTAGTTTGGAACATAGCTGACACTTGGGATCGAGTGGCTTGGGCATACCTTACTCCGCTTCTTCGCCAATCGCACGATAGTAAGCAGCGATCGCGGCTTCTTGTTCACTCCGTAAAGTATAGCGCCGAAACGCTTTCTCGCTTTGATGCCCTGTTAATTTTCGTGCATGGCTGGGGTCAACTCCCAATAGCAATAAGTCAGTGGCATAGGTGTGGCGAAAGGAGTGAGGGTGCAAATCCTCAATGTGAGCTATTTCACCGATTTTTTCCACCGCGAAGTAAATGCCGTGATAACTTAAGCGTTCACCTTTGTACGAAGCATGGTGTGAAATCATCAGTGGACTAAGGCTGTTCAACACCTCTCCTTGCTGTGAGCGTAATTGTAAATAGTCTCCGACTACTTGGCAACTCTCTTTTCGCAGTGGAACTAAGCGTGGTTCATTGGTTTTGGTGTCTGGTAAAAATAGCAGCTTGCCATCAAATGAGCCAACATTTAGCTGTACAACTTCCCCTGCCCGGAGTCCATGACTGAGAATGTGAACCAGTGCTGTATCCCGTTGCCTTGTTTCTTGGAGCAATTCCAAGGCTGACCAAACCCGTTCCATCTCTTCTGGGGTTAAACTCTGAGCTGGTGGCAGTGGCACTTTTTCCAGTTTTATCCCCAGCGTAGGATTAGTAGAAATTATGTCAGGATACGTGTAAGACATCCATTTGAAAAAGCTTTTGAGTGCCGCAACTCCGGCATTGATGCTGCTTTTTGAAAGCGGTTTACCTGCATCAGTCCGTATTTCATCACGGAGATATTCTTTATATAGCGCAAGGTGACGTGGACGCAGTTCATGATAATGTAGCTCACTCCAAGCCAAAAACTTTTTGAGTTCGCGTTCGTAGAGTTTGCGGCTGTTGGGTGCGAGATTGTTGCTGCGTAAAAACTCTAGCACCTTTACCCACCGGATATCAGTGGGTGAGGTTGTTTTTATAGTTCTTTTACTACCTCCTAGCTCTCTATTAACTACTGCATCTTCAATCGGAATTAATTTAATGGGTGGCAAAGATTCTGCGTTTTCCATCATGTTTATTCCACAGCAAAACCCGATAACTGACGCATTTTAGGGGTATGAAACCCGATGACAATATCGTGTTTAGGTACACCCATTTCTATCAGTTCTAAAGCAATATCCACTTCCGTTGTATTTTGTTGAATCCAAATTTTATTATTTTTGATATCTAAGTGCATTATCGGGCCATAAATCCGTTTTTGATTGTTCCATCCAATGCTAATAATTTGATAATGGTCATGTTCTACATCAAAAATTTGTTCAACTTCTACATCTCCATAACTCGGCTTGTAATCAATATATTTAGTTAATAATTGCCTAATTCTTGTGCGGTATTCATTTAATTTATCCATTCTTCTATTTCCTCAGTCTCAACGTTATAGATAATTAACTTCAGTTTATTTTCGTTGACTACAGTTTGAATAAAAGACAATTTAAAAAAATCATTATAAGTCACCAATGGGATAGCTAAATATAAATTTCTCGAAGGGTCTTCTGCACGTAATGCAGTCCGATAATTAATAAACTGTCCTAGTGCCATGTGAAATTCTGAAATTTTCGATGCACTGACAAAATTTTTGATTTCAACGGCTATTTTTTCTCCAGCTTTTTCCGCGGCTACTAGCAGTTCTGCACCTAAATCAATCTGAACATCAACTCCACCACACCGAATATTTAAAGGATCATCTGTAACTAACCAACCATCTTTTTCCAGTGCAGACCTCACAATATTGTGGAATAAATCACGAGCCATAGTTTTAAGGAAGTCGGAGGTCGGAAGTCGGAGGTCGGAAGTCGGAGGTCGGAAGTAAGAATGTGTAACTTAGTTGGGGGGTATTGCTTTCGAGTTCACAGTAGTTGTGAATTCTGAGTGCTTATCTCTTGCAACGACTATCTTGCTACTGCGAAGTTTATTGCCATTTAATCTCTCTTTAATTTTGCGTGTAGAGGCTACGAGTATTTTTACTATCTCATCAGCTTCCTGAAGTAAAGAAGAAAATTTAGCTTTTTCTACAACTTCGGACTCAATTAAAATTTCTAGCCAATATTCAGTTTCGCGTGCTTCCTTTAAAGCGATTTCCATCTTATGCAAAAAGTCTTTATCAGACTGAGCCGAACGTGACTCCCGTATATTTGCACCAACACTTGTTCCAGAACGCAACAGTTGCTTTGATAGAGTGCGGCAAATACCTGGTTTTTCATCCAGAAAGCTGCAAGCTTTGATGATTCTAATTGCAAACGCCTTACTCCTGTCAGCAATCCCAACATTTTTATCCACAACTGCACCTACTCCACTTCCAGATTTTAACTTCCGACTTCCGAACTGTCACTGTAAGGATAAAATGAGCAACTTTGAAAGCATAAGTTGAGCAACAGATTGCTTGAAACAGTATTAACCCCGTCAGATGGAACAAGCAAATAGAAGAGTTTTGAAAGCATAAGTTGAGCAA
>JADEXV010000175.1 GCA_015206945.1 Nostocales cyanobacterium LEGE 12452
CTGGTTCACCGCCTTGGGTGTCAGCACAATGGCGTTCAACTTGAACGGTTTCAACTTCAACCAATCAATCATTGACTCTGAAGGTCGTGTGATTGCAACTTGGGCGGATGTAATCAACCGCGCTAACCTGGGTATGGAAGTAATGCACGAGCGTAACGCTCACAACTTCCCTCTCGATTTGGCTGCTGGCGATTCTGCTCCTGTAGCTCTTTCCGCTCCTGCTATCAACGGTTAATTCTGAAGTTTAGCTAAATCAAAAAGCGCTCTCCGTAAAAGGAGAGCGCTTTTTGTTTTAAGTATAGGAATTGCAAGTTCAATGCATTTGCAAAATTTCATCCACTTATACTAGCCGCTTTGGCGGGTGCTATAAAAGTTTTTGTTCAATCAATATCAAACCGTTCTTTATAGGCTTTGATAGTAGATTCTAAGGTATCTAAGTTTGTGAGGATAAAACCATCCATATCGATGGTGCAACTCCTAAATACTGCTGTGCAAGTGATATTTCCTTAGTGTAAACTATCAGACATATTTTACACTGCGAGATTCGCATGAAGATTGAAGCGACATATACCTCTGTAGGAAGTCTCTGTCAGTAGAGACCGATTTTTTTATCCTTAAATATCAAAGAGCTTATGCATGGAATTCTGAATCAGTAGAAGATTGAATCATAAAAAACAAATTTTGCAAAAAATTAATAATTGTTTCAGATTTAAATTCATTAAATTTTAGTACATAATAAAAACTTTTATTACACAACCACTAATGCTATTTCCTGAAAATGAAAGCCAAAGGAGTTTTAATTTACTTTTCTCTAAAAATCCCAACCCTATGTGGGTATATAACCAGAATAATCTGCAATTTTTAGATGTAAATGAAGCTGCTGTTTTTCACTACGGCTACTCACGAGAAGAGTTCTTGCAAATGCGAATAACTGACATTCGCCCTTCAGAAGATGTGCCTATCTTGCTTGAATATTTACGACAAAAGCACTCTAGCTTAGACTTTACTGGGCGATGGCGACATCAGCGAAAAGACGGACAGATTATTGATGTTGAAATTTTCACACAGACAATAGACTATGGCTGTTATAAGGCTCGCTTAGTTCATATACGAGATATCACAGAACACAAACAAATAGAAAGAACTCTTCTACAAAGTGAAGCTAGATTTCGAGTTATTTCTGAAGCAATTCCTGTTCCATTCATTATTTCGCGTGTGTCTGATGGATTAATTTTATACGCTAATACAGAGTTGCTTCAAACATTTCAGTTTTCTCCAGAGTATTTAGTTAATCTCGGAAAAATTGTAGATTTATATCATAATCTTACAGATTTAGAAGCACTGTTAAAAGTTCTTAATCAGCAAGGTTTTATTCATAATTATGAACTGCAATTAAAAAAAGCAGATGGAACTCCTTTTTGGGCGATCGCTTCTTTACAATATTTAGTTTTTAACAATGAATCAGCCATTTTAACAGTATTCAATGATATTAATGACCGAAAAAATGCTGGAACAAAACTTCAAGAACAAAATGAGTTTTTGCGGATAATTTTTGAGAATATACCATTGATGATTGCCTTGATCAATGCCAATGGTAAACTCCAGTGGGTGAACCAAGAATGGGAAAATATTCTCGGTTGGAAATTTCAAGATTTCCAAACTCGTGATGTTGTGGAAGCACTATACCCTAATCCTGAATATCGGCAGTATGTGATTAGTTATATGCAGTCTGCACAACGCATTTGGGGCGACTTTAAAACTCAGGTGCGCGATGGTCGTTTACTGGATACCTCTTGGACTAATGTTTACCTTTCAAATGGTCAAATTATTGGTATTGGGCAAGATATCACAGAACGTAAGCAAACTGAACTAGCTTTAAAAGCCCAAGCCGAGCGGGAGCAATTGATGCGAACTGTTGCTCAACGGATTCGTCAATCTTTAAATCTTCAAGATATTTTGAATGCAACAGTTCAAGAAGTGCGAGATTTACTTGGGGTTGATCGAGTAGTAGTTTATCAATTTAACTCAGAGATGATCGCCACAATTATGGCGGAATCAGTGGAACCTGGATGGACGGTTTCTTTGGGTGTAGAGATTCCTGATACGTGTTTTCAAACAGGCTCAGGAGTGGAATATTATCAGGGACGCAAACGAGCGATCGCTAATATTTATGAAGCTGGACTCACTGATTGCCATATTCGCCTATTAGAACAATTTGAGGTGAAAGCAAATTTAGTTGTGCCCATTTTACTAGAAGTAAGCTCTCAAAACCCTGGCTCTCACATTTGGGGTTTACTGATTGCTCACCAATGCTCTGGTTTTCGGGAGTGGGAAGAAAATCAATTAGATTTGCTCGATCAAGTAACAGTCCAATTAGCGATCGCAATTCAACAATCCAGCATATTAGCGCAAGCTCAAACAGAACTTGTTCAAAGACAAAAAGCGCAAATAAAGTTAAAAACAGCCTTAGCTGAAAAAGAAGTTCTTTTAAAAGAAGTTCATCATCGAGTTAAAAATAATTTGCAAATTGTCTCTAGTTTATTACAACTTCAGTCTCAAACACTCAAAGACCCAGAAATAATCAAAGTTCTTCGAGAAAGTCAAAATCGAATTGAGTCAATATCTTTAATTCACAAAAATTTATATACTTCCGCTAATATAGGACAAATTGATGTTGCTGACTATATCAATAACTTAGCAGCCAGCTTGCTCATTTCCTATCAAATATGCCCTGGTAAAATTTCTCTAGAAACTGATATAGATTCAGTAAGTTTGAATGTCGATCAAGCTATTGCCTGTGGATTGGTGATTAACGAATTAATCTCCAATGCCCTCAAACACGCTTTTCCCAATCAACAAGTAGGCATAATTAGTATTTCTTTACACAATATTGGTAATAGTATCGAGATGACTATCCGAGATAATGGGATTGGTTTACCAGATAATTTAGATTGGAGAAATACTGATTCTTTAGGTCTGTCGTTAGTACATGACTTGGTTACAGAACAACTAGAAGGCGATATTACTCTAGAACGCAATCATGGAACAGTATTCACAATAAAATTTACGCAGTTAACTTTGCATTAATAAATATCAAATGGGTCAAGCTAGGATTTTAGTTGTTGAAGATGAAGTGATTGTGGCTAGAACTATTGCTAGTCAACTCAGTCAACTAGGATACATTGTTACGGGTACAGCTTCATCTGGAAAAGTTGCCATTGCCAAGGCATCGGAAACTCAACCAGAACTAGTATTAATGGATATTATTCTTAAAGGTGATATGGACGGTATTGCTACCGCCAGTCAGATTCGTGAGCAGTTAGATGTACCTATAATCTATTTAACCGCTTATGGCGACGATCATACTTTAGAAAGAGCCAAAATTACCCAGCCTTTTGGATACATAGTTAAACCATTTACTACAAAAGATTTAAAAATTGCGATCGAGATTGGTCTTTTAAAACACCAGTTAGAACGTGAACTGCGGGAGAATCGAGATCAGTTAGCAACCCTTTTAAACTCAATGAGCGATGCTGTAATCGCTACTAATGAGCAGGGAAAAATAACATTTATGAATCCTGCGGCTGAGGCGCTGACTGGCTGGCAGCAAAAAGATGCTTTAGGAAATGAGGCAGCAAGGATTTTTCGTATTGTCAATGAAGTTACAGAGGCTAAATTAGAAAATCCTGTGACAAAAGTACTGCGTGAGCAACAGGTTGTTTATTTAGGGGAATTCACATCTCTGATTACAAAGAATGGCAAAAGAGTTCCGATTGGCGATAGTGCTTCACCACTGAAGCGAGGAACTGACCAGATAAATGGTGTAGTAGTTGTTTTTTGGGATCTTAGCGAACGACGACAAACAAAATTGCTAGAGCAAGCATTGGAAAAAGAGCAAGAACTTAACCGTCTCAAGTCCCTATTTATCTCTACTGTATCTCATGAGTTCCGTAATCCCCTGACTGTTGTTCAAACGGCAGTAGAACTCATAGAAATGCAAGGAGCAAATTTGACAGATACAAAAAGAGGTGTCTATTTAAAGCGAATTCAAGGAGCTGTGCAATCTATGGAAAAGCTCATGGAGGAGGTTCTATTTATGGGTCGAGCGGAAGCAGAAAAACTCATATACAGCCCTGCTTCTCTTAACTTAGAGCAATTTTGTCGAGGCTTAATCGAAGATTTTTTGATTGTTGAAAACAGCGTATGTGAAATTATTTTTACCTGTCATAGTAAGAATACATCCGCTGTAATGGATGAAGGACTCTTACATTACCTATTTGGAAATCTACTCTCAAACGCGATTAAATATTCTCCCCAAGGTGGCAGAATTCAGTTTGATTTAATATGCGATCCAATTGAGAAAGTCGCAACTTTTTATATTCAAGATCGAGGTATTGGCATTCCCGAACTAGACCAAGCTCGACTTTTTGAATCATTCTACCGAGCTTCAAATGTCAAATCAATTCAGGGTACTGGATTGGGGTTAGTAATCGTTAAAAGGTGCGTTGATGCTCACAGGGGTCAAATCAGTGTGACAAGTGAAGTTGGAGTCGGTACTAAATTTACAGTAATTTTGCCCTTAAATTCTGAATCATGAGTTATAAATTATTTTTCAACTTACATCCTGATTTTTGTTGCCAACTTGGGTTTGGTAGTGTCGCCATTTTTCCTGCTGACGCGCTCTTTTCTCTTCGGTAAGGCTATCAAAACAATAGGGACAGGAGATACCTTGCTCATATTTGGGAGACACTTTATCTTCCTCAGAAATCGGACGCCCACAACAGAGGCACAACTCATAACTTCCTTTCTCCAACCCATGACTAACGGCTACGCGCTCATCAAAAACAAAACATTCTCCTTCCCATAAACTTTCTTGTGCTGGAACTTCTTGCAAATACTTAAGAATGCCGCCCTTGAGATGATAGACTTCTGCAAAACCTTGTGCAAGCATGAAGGATGAAGCTTTTTCACAGCGAATGCCGCCTGTACAAAAGAGAGCAACTTTTTTGTGTTTAGTTGGGTCGAGATGGTGGCGTACATAATCAGGAAATTCGCGGAATGATTCAGTTTGGGGATTTTCTGCCCCTTGGAAAGTACCAATATTCACCTCATAATCATTGCGGGTGTCAATTACCGTTACTTCTGGATTGGCAATTAAATCATTCCATTCTTGGGGATTGATATAGATGCCAACTTGCTCACTTGGGTCAATTTCCGGCAACCCCAAAGTAACAATTTCTTGTTTCAACCGCACCTTCATCCGCTCAAAAGGTGGGGTTTCGGTATAGGACTCTTTGGATTCTAAGTCTGCTAAACGGGGGTCAGAGCGCAGAAACCAGAGAACTGAGTCAATGGCCTGACGCGAACCGGCAATTGTACCGTTAATCCCTTCAAGTGCCAGCAAAATCGTCCCCTTGACACCTTGCGCTTGGCAGTAAGACAGCAGAGGATCTCGTTTCTCGGCAAAATCTGGCAGCTTAACAAATTTATACAGTGCTGCAACAACTTGAATATTTTCTGGCTTCATCCCTTTGGTAATAGAACAATATAAGTTACAATAACAATCGGTAATCAAAGTTATCTACTATTTTAACTTTATGGGGGTTTAGCTCAGTTGGTAGAGCGCCTGCTTTGCAAGCAGGATGTCAGCTGTTCGAGTCCGCTAACCTCCATTGGAAGCGGTTTTTGCTAGCCTACGCACATTCTGCGACAACAAGCATAAGTTGTCCAAAATGGTCACCTTATGCTTGTCATTCTCGTTGGACAACTTATGCTTGTCAATTGTCCTATAGAGACCAGAGAAAAAAAAGTTTAAAAGAACGAAAAGATTATGAGAGCAGATGGAGCGGTTATGACTAGATTGAATTTTTCACCATCCGCTTATCCTTCTTCTACAACTTTGGAAAGCTAAAAATATGAAGCTGACTTTGAGCCTCATATTTGATCAAGGATGGAGCAATCGCCGATCACCTACTATCTAGCAAACAAACGATTCTGTTTTATTAGAAGGGGGTTATTTGCAAAGTTGAGATTGTATATCTTGTAACGTTGTACGGACTGTCTCATATCGTAAGTATCCTGGCATAGTCATATGTTCTTCAACACGGTTTTCCGAAGGATATACCCCCTGACTTTGAAGATTCAAGGCAATTAGCCGAACTTCTTTGCACGATTGCTCTATATTTTTCGCAAGGCTTGCCTTTCTATAGTTGAGATATTTGGCAGATATAGCGCGACATAAATTTGGAAAATGCCGATAAATAGTCCTTCTATCGCATTTCACACGCCTGGCCACCTCTTCCATTGATGGTGATGGGCATTCGTTACTTGCAAGCACTTCTTCCAAGAATTGCATCACTCTATTGGCATCAAACGGCTTACTATTTGCTCGTGGTTTCGTTTGTATTTGAGATGGTGGCAGTCGCATTGCTTCACAAGAATTTATTGGCTCTATTCCTTGTGATATGAAATCCAGAATTGATACTTTTAGACAGTAACAAATCTGTAAAAGTGCTTTCATTGAGGGTAAGCAATGACCTTTACACCAAAGCCAGACTGTATTTCTAGGTATCTGAAGCTGGCGGGCAAATGCAGCTATATTCCCCTCTGATACTAGGTCTACGTAAACACATAGCGCTTTGGCAATACTATCTTTTAATGGCGAAAATTTCAGAGATGGGGATTGAGCAAGCAACTCCCCTACAGTCTTTGCAATCCAAATTTGAAAATCTAGCTCGTCCTGTATTGATTCTTTGCGATCGCTTAGTTGAGTCTCCAACGGTAGACCCAGCCACCTCAAGCATTTTGAACAGTATCCTGGTCGCGATCGCCAAGCCAAGAGAAAATTATTCTCACTGCAATGAGGACACTTTTGAGATAAGGGTTGCTGGTGATTTGGACAGACCAGAACCCCATCTAATGTCCACAGTAAAGGATCGTAAATTACCTGCCCAGTTACGTGCCACTCTTGGTAACAGAATGGGCACCAAGCCCGATGGGGACGAAGCAAATTCCTAGATGGGAAAACTTCAGACCAAGTTAACCACGTCAAAAAATGAAGGTTTTTTTGCTGGGTTAATGTCTCAAGAGCTTGAACTAAGTCAGAAGCCATAACACCTGTACTGTTTAATGCTCCCGTCAAATTATAGATTCTGTGTAAGTTGACGCATCCATAACTTTTATTTATAAGTGGTGCTAGCTCTTTTGTCATCAACACACCAGGAGGTAGGCAATGAGCCTCAGCTAATCGAGCTATGTAGCCTGTTAAACTTTCTATCAAATGTGTGCCAATGCCTATAGGCTGTATATGATAAAGACGGCTACGTTTTGGAATTGCAAGTTTTTCTCTAAAACAAAATGAATCAATATATTGTCTAAGAATTGGCATATTTAATAACTATAGTAAATTTCATCTTGATAGTTATAATCTTTGAAATTATTAGTAATTTAAATAAATACACTTTTATAAAATTATTAGCTCATTTCGTATAACCTAGTTCGTACAGTATTTCTTCGACCGCAGCAATAGCTTTTTTATTTTTCATTAATCCTGGCTTAGGTAGAAGTTTTATAATTTGACCAATATTGGGTTTAATACGTTCGGCATGAAGTTGTAAAGCTGCTTGTCTCACAGTGTTCTTAATTTTTTCATCTTTTTTAATTGTACATTCTTTACGGTAATTTCTATATTTTGCTGAAATTGCACGACATAAATCAGGGCAGTGTTTATATAGAGTTGTATTGCTAATTCCAATTCTTCTTCCAACTTCTGTCAATGTTGGCGGTGGATATTCATCAGTATTCAAATTTTGTAAAAGCATCTCTTGGATGTTGGAAAAAGTATTTTTTCTACAAGATGTATAATGCCTTTTAGTAATAATATTAATTAAATCTGGAAATAGAGAATTCAATAGTTCTTTATTCTTGAACCCTAACCTTTTTTGTAATTTTACTAATGAGGGCGGTGGTTCTTCATTACAAGCTTCAACTAACAGTATTTCTATTTTCTTACCATCTAAATTTTTGTTCAGTTTATACTGCCTTATTTTTTGTTTGAGATTGAACCGTTCTTTTATTTTTAAAGCGTCAATAAAAGATGCCTTACCATTTAAAAAAGATACTAGTGGTACTTCTAAAATAAAACAAATTTCTAACAATGTACTTAATATTGGACTCTGTTCACCTGTATACCAGTGATGTAATGTTGAATTATTTATTTTAATTAATTTACTAAATGCGGATATATTTCCCGCTGTAACTTGATTTATATAAACAGAAAATCCATCTTTTATAGCGTTTTGAGAATAAGGTGACGATAAACAAGGTGATATTGCTAGTAATTCTCCAATATTAGAAAATACCCAAGATTGCCAATCAACTGGCTCATCTAAAGAGATTTCATTATTTAGTTCTTCTGCTTGTAAACTAATACCAAGCCATTCTAGACATTGAGTGCAATAACCGAGTCGAGAATAAGCTCCTATAAAATTAATTTCTTTCTGGCAATGGGGGCATTGAGTTTGTAAAGGTTGATGATGGATTTGACAAACAGTCACCGAAGTGAATACCCAAATTAAAGGCTCATAAATTATCTGTCCTTCTGCTTGCCAATCGTTATAACAGAATGGACACCATGCTTTATAATTACGCAGTAAATTCTTGGAAGAGAAGATTTCTTTGAAATTGAGCAGCGTTAATGAATTTAAATACTGACATTGTGTTAGAGCTTTAAGTGAATTTACAACTATATGAGATGTCAAACCAGTTCCATTCAATGATTGTGTATAACGTTGACAAAGATTGATTGGAGCTAAGTAATTTTCATGAGTGTTCAATACATAATTTATTTTAAGCAATGGCGCAATCTCACTCTGAAATAAAATTCCCACAGGCACACAATGAGCCTGGGCAAGCCGAGTAATATAACTAGTCAAGCTCTCGATATAAATTGTTCCTAATCCTAAAGGTTTCAAGTTATATAAGCGGCTACGCTTTGGTATATCAGGTAGTTGTAAACTACATAACTCTATTGGTTCAAAGTCATCAAAAATCATACAAATTAACCTCCCACAGGATCTCGTGTGGCTTTACGCTTAAATGGTTGTTTTGTCTGCCTAGATTTAGAATTATTATTTAATTGCTTGCCGCCTTTAGCTGAACCTTCTTTGTGTTTCTTAGTCTCTTCTATATCAAAACCCAGCTTTTGACGTAAGTCGTTGCTCTTTTTGTCGCTATCTGTTAGCTTTTCCTCGCCTTCTATGGCGTCTGAAGCCATCTTTTGGCATTCAGAAGCTGACTTGGCTGTTGCCTTAAGATGTTCTAGGGTTAGAGTATTTCCTCCGTTATCCGAAAGGCAGAGGTCATAGGCATCTGTTAGCCAAGTTATGAGAGTACCGATATTTCCTATGCTCCGCTCATAGCAGAACTCCCAGTATTCCTGCTTCAAGCGAGGCGTTTCTGCTAGTGGCATTTGGTATTGAAGCTGCTGTAGTACCCTCTTAAACTCTTTTATATCTGCATCATTCCTGAGATCATAGCGTGGAAAGTGAATAGTCTTAGTGCGTCGGCTAAGCTGTGGACTCAGTTCTAGGAAGTCAAGCAATTGATAAGTACCAAATCCAGTCCAAGGAACCTTGGTCACGTTAACTACCGACTTAACACAATCCATATGAGCTTGTAAAAGCTGTTCACCAGCCATCTTGCCAATATGTTGAAATTCATCCACCGCCAATGTATACGGTTTGCGATGAATTAAAGCGTTCTCCATTGCTAGGCGTAAAGAATCCTCTGTCGCTCTTCCAGTAACAACGATCTTCCCGTCATTACCTCGACGAATACTTCCAGATTCGTAATTGATTTTATAGTCGATCCCTGGTTCATCGACAGCAATCAGAATATCCTTGTAGAAAGGTTTCCACCTAAAAGAGCCTTTTCCTGGAGCAGGTGCCTCAACGCAAACAATAGGAATCCAAGCAGGATTATCTAACATTTGCTCTAAACTCTCCTCCAGTATCTTTTTAGTCAGTAAGAGCAATAAGGTTGTTTTTCCTACGCCAGATGGGCCTATGATCAAAATTATTGAAGCTCCTGCGGGTTCACGAATACTACGACAAGCTTGGTTAAAAGCAATCTTGAGGTTTTTGTGCATGATGGTGCTACCAGGACTTTTGAAGTAGTGCAATCTTACTTCTGGTGGTTGATCAAGCAATTCTCGTGGGAATCCAGACTGATTCATAATTACCATACTTCTAGAGGTACAAAAGTTTCGTTCTCATCCTCATCATCAATTTCTGGCGGGAAGGATTCTGTTGCTTGTACTGTCAGGTTTTCTGTCTCACTAGGAATGGCAACTTCAATACCAAAAAAGGCATTAGTGCCGAGTTCAAGTGACTCTCCTTCTATTTGTGCGTGGACTTGCTTGGCTTCTAAATCATGCAGATGCTGTTTCTGTAAAGCCTTTTTTGCATCACGCCAGGGTGGAGTAAGGACAGCCTCTTCCATCTGGATACGGCTAAAGAATTCAGCTAATTTTTTACCTGTGATCTCACTAAATTGCTTGTTTTGAATTTGATTAAGCTTTCTTAACTCTGCTGTTGCAATCATCAATTCTCGTTCTGTGTGGCCTTGAAGTTCTTGCAAATCACGAGAACGACATTCTACCCACTCACCTTTAACATAGGCATAAGCTACGGTGATATTAAATGGGTCGTACTTGACGTTTACTTTCTGATTACGAATGCGGGTAAAGGATGAATGCCAATAGTAGAGATGGTTAATTTTTACACCCTCCTGAGTTACCTGTCTCATCCCATTTCTCTCAGTTGGTGATGGCAGTGCTATCAGGTTGAATTCCTGTTGATTTATCAATATATGCTCTCGGCTACCGCCTCTTGTGCTCCCAATATTGAAAGCCTCACGTGGACTCATTCTTAAAGCTGGATGCGGGCAGGTATCGTAGATTTCATAGCAATACTCACAAAAGTAGGCGTAAAGCTTACCAAGTGTCCAGACAGCATGGTTTTTGGGATTTACCCCTTTAGTCACCTGTCGGACATTTTTCATAATTTGGGTATTCCCCTTTAAGTTGTGCCAGAATTCTTTATCAGCTACGCCGAATAAAGATTCAATCACCGAACCATTCCGTGGCTTAGCTTTGGGTCGCTCCTTTTTAGACTTATTAAAATAAGCTATGAGACTTTCAAAGTATGTACTATTAAAGTCAGACCCGCCATCTACCACAATGATTTGAGGAAGTCGTCCATATTTCTGTACACAAATGCGTAAAACCATCATGTTGGAGCGATAGCTGGGTGCGTCAAAACTCATGTAGACAGAGAGTGTTCGTCGCGAATAAGCATCTATTAATAGCGTTACCCAAGGTCTGGGCATATCTGCATTTTCTTTGATCCAACTTGGATCAGCACCGAGGTTTAACATGATTGCGCTCAGGAGTTTAACATCTGCCTTTGTGTGATCGATATGGCAAATTTCAAATGGGCGATCGCCGTGGATAGGAGTTTCTTCCCGATATAAATACCAGTAGAAAGGTTCTTCTTTATAAGCCGCGCGATCGCCCATACGTTTTTTAATCTGCTCGTAGCGAGGGCGATTTCTCACTGCCTGGCGGTATGCTTCACTGCTAGGAGGCTTATATCCTTTTTCGTTACACAACTCTTTAAAACCCTGATAGGCGTGACGGATTGAAGGTTGCTTGAGGTTTTCATAGTGTTCTTCAATATGCTGTTCCATTAAAGTTCGTACTTCTTGTGGGAGACCTTCTCTTCGCCAGCCCTTATCCCGATGTCTAGGAAAAAGCCCAACGAAACCCTTGCCATATCTTTTTTCTGCTTTCCTATAACTCGCAATCCAACGTCGTTGAGTGCGATTAGGCTTGGTCGATGAAGTACCATTCAGAAATGGATCAATTTCTTGGTAGCGAGCATTGGCTTTTTGTCGGTCTTCTGAGCTTGCCTTGTTTAGTAATATCTCAACTTCAGGGTGAATAGTTAATGCTTCAGTTGTCAACAGACTTGTTATATTTCCATCTCTAACTAAAGCCTCAAAAACAGTGTAGGGTAAGTCTGTAAATTTTCCATCCTCTCCGATGAGTCCAATGAATCTTTCACCTGTATTAATGATTTTCCAATTTCTACCATCCCAGCATATAGATGTCCCAACACAGACTCTAACAGCAGCAAGGCTGCTAACAGTCGTTGGGGAAAGAATCTTGGTCAATTGTCCGTGGCTGAAAGCTTCCTCTTCATCTATGAATACTTTTACCTGTTCAGAGTTACCCAAGAAAGCATTATTTAAGTCAACATAAATTTGCTCGGTGGCGATCAGAATATTTAAATCGTTAACAGTAGCTTCCTCAATATCATGAATTATTTCTGCCAAACTAATTCCTGGTTGAGCTTTTAAAAGTCTGAAGACGGCAGAAGTTACTACCTCATCAACTTCTAACGGCTTGTTCTGGAAATAATCTTCTAACCAGATAAAATTTCGTATAAATACCGAGTTAATTTCAGCAGAAGAACGTACAACGTAGTAGAGACCAAATTGAGAAGCGTGTTCTTCGCCGGGTGGACAGCGCCATTTGCCTTCGTCTGTTCTGTGCCAACGATTAGGGCTTTTTTGTGCTTTGTCTAGTAAGTCTTCTTCTGTCTTACATTCTTCCCAACCCGCAGCGTTCTTTCGGATTACAAAAAAATCAGGTGTATGTGGGTGGTAATTTCGCCTTCCGTTTTTAGCCAAGTAATCAAGGAAGAATGAGGGTGGCTGATCATAGTACTCTAGTACATTTTTGTCATGCTCCAATTTATATATATGTGCTAATTCGTTACGGTGCAACTCGAACTGTATAGTCAATCCCATTTTTTTACTGGCATAGCGACCAGAAACGTTCTTTTTGCCACCACCTACACGGTGTGACGGCTCTGATGAACGAATCTCTTCTATCACTTTTCGAGATTGCTCTGAAATGTTTAATCTACGACACCAAAGGTCAAACTCCTCGTTGTTGAGCATATGTAACCTTTAATTATTTAACTAAAGATGCAAGCTCTACCTTGTCAATTTGTAGGCATACTTAATTGATATTAGAGGTTTATGTAGAAAATATATATCAATTTTTCAACCCTAGTAAAAGAAGTTATTACAGATTTTTACATTTGAAATAATTAGCAAAAATCTAATCTTTATATGCCACAAAAGCTAAAATACAATTCTATTAAAATGCCATAAGATGGCATAAATAAAAAACTTAGATTATTGTTTGAGATAGCGCTACAAATCAACCCGCTAAAATAATTCTATTGGTTCTTGATAAATACTGGCTAAAATTGACCGCATCGCACTTAGAACTAATATGGCTAGTAAAAATCCCTTAAATGATAAAATAAAAAAAAGTAGCGAATCTACCCCTAGTGCATACATTTTTCTAAAAAATAGATATTCTGGTAAAAATTAAATAACTTTAAAATATAGCGAAATATCGCCAATGTCATGTTGCATAAAAATTTTTAGCCCTTAAAAACTACAGCAGAATGTTCAGTGCATATAGGCGTGAAAATTTCTGTATGTCCAGAAATTTTCGCTGAACCCACATAGCCCTGATAACAGTAATGAGGATGGCAAATTATATATGGCGATCGCAGACCAACTACCAATCACCTCTGTTACACCCAGGTAGAAGTGTCTTGACTTTGACGGTAGAACTATTAGCTGGGTGGATTGCTTAGATTGTTACGTAGAAATAAATATTCCAAAAAATGACCTCAAAATTTGGCAAAGCTTTTCTGTACCGCTTTGCCTTGAGGTAAACTTTACTGCTGCTTTTGGCGGTCTTCTATCGCTTTACTCACGATCCGCACCACAAGATTACTAATGGGGCGGTCTTCTTGCTCTGCCCATTTTACCAAAGCATCATAGACATCTTTGGGGAAGTAAGTATACAGAAGTTTGTACGCGATCGCTCTGGGTCATTAATCTCACAAGGATTTGTCGCCAGATCATCATACCCCTGCGGCTCATCGCTGTAGATGGATGGATTCTTATAGTTTAGATGCGTTTGTCCTGGGCAGAAAGCCTTTTGGTATTAATTACCGTCTCCTATTCGCAAGTCATTAGCTTGAGCAATGTTGGTGTTGTATTTTCCATGCTGCTGCACATTCTGGCTGATTTGGTTATTAGTACCTTGTTTATTAAACGCTCCAGGTTCAGGTTCAATCTCTGGTTCACCTTCAAATGGTAATCCTTTCGGCTCAGTATCGCCGCCTGCATAGTATGCCAGGATGAAGTTATCAGCTTGCTCAAAGTTTAAAATGGGATGCTGACGATCGCGTGTTCTTCTAGGTACGACCTCACGAGCATACATTGCTAAATCTGCAACCCGCACATAACCATCTTTTTTTGAGGCTCCTTTACCTGCTAATGCCTCAATCAATGCCAGCGTAAATGCGCTGTAAGGTCTACCTGCAAGTGATTTTTCATCAGCTTGGGAGGAGGCGATCGCTACTCGTCCTTTCCCTTCATTAAACAAAGCTTGAGCCTCTGGGGGAAGCGGCGATTTTTCAGCTTCATAGCCCAATTTTGATGTATCTCCTAATCCACCAGCATGGCAACAATCCAGTAATACCAACAGCTTTTTAGCAGAAATGGCCTGTAGCTTAGTGATGAACTCCGTACCGCTAATCGCAGTTTTATGTAATTTGGTTTGATCATAGCCAAAAGGCATTAAGTAATATGCTTCTCCCATCGGACTAGCTACCTGATACCCATGCCCAGAAAAATAGACAATTACTGTAGAGTCAGGCGTAGTTGATTGAGCTAATTGGTCTAAAGCTGCAATAACTCCCTCTCGGTTTGCCTGTTCCTTGCTTAATAAATGCACCTGCTCAGGTTGATAAGCGCAGCGTTCCGGGTCTTTAAGGATATTGGCAAGACCGATAGCATCATCTACGGTGTTGGGTAAGTCACCGCCAACTCCAACAATACAGGCATGACCTTGGCTAAAGAGTTCGTTCACTTTTGGTTAGGTGTAAAATAATATAGCTATAATTTAACATCTATCTTAGGTATGAAAATTACTCACGTTAGTATTTTGAAATCCTTATTGTTAACACTCTTTATTTTGATTGAATCTCCAGCCTTTGCTCAAGCAGAGGTTGTAATTAGCCCCAGAGCAATCACAGTTAACGGAACTAAAGGAGAGAGCATAACCCGCACAGTTACAGTACGTACTAATGAGAAAATAAACAATCTGAAAATAGTTACTTCTGACTTACTGAGTGCCGATAATAACTCTATTTTACCAGCAGAGGCGATTAAACTTACTTCATCGCCAACTCAAGTTATTCCTCAAGAACTGATTAGCTTACCAGTCAAATTTAACTTGCAAGCGGCTTCTAGTGGGGAGTTTACAGGTGAAATTGTACTCGCTTATGAGACTGGTGAAAAAACCATTCCAGTTATCATCAGGCTCAAAGAGCCATGGCCCTTACCCCTGATCGCGTTACTGTTCGGCATCATCATTGGCATGGCAGTTTCTGCCTACAGTAGTCAAGGCAAGTTAAGTGATGAGGTTACAGTTAACTTAGAGAATTTGCGTATCCAGATTGACTCAGATAAGGTAGAGGCACGATCATTTTGGTTACGAGCAGATATGTATCTTACTGTCGCTAAACAAGCACGCGATGCCAAACAAATTACTGATGCTCAAACAGCTCTTAATAATGCGAAAGAGGTTTGGAATAAGTGGATATATCAACGCTCTAATTGGTATATCCAGTTTGGTTACTATGATAGGCTCCGTAACCGTCTTAATCAAGATGACCTCAGAGATACATCTGCTCTTTATATTCAAGCCCTAGATCGGGATTTAGAACAATATTTGCAGAATTCTCCTGTTCTTTCAACGCCATCTGAGTTACAACAACTTCTAGATAAACTATCCCAACAAATTAATACTTATCTTCAACTTAAAACACAGTTAGAAAAACTGAAAAACTTGATATCTGTTTTGGATCAACCAGAACAACGTTATGAATGGGAAGATAAAGCATCTGAATTAATGCAGCGATTGTATATGTTGTTGCCCTCTCAAGAAACTGAAATGCAGATATTACAAACTGACATTAATACAAGCATTGAAAAATTGAGAGCGTTGGGCGCTCAGGTTTCTGAAGTATTCAAAAGTGTTGATGGTAGTCCTGAAGTAGGTCTAATGATCCAAGCCCCATCTGTATGGAACAAAGACTCTTTACAAGTCCCATTTTTAGTCAAGAGATGGAGAGCGATCGCCAGCTTATGGCAAACTGCTAATGGGCGATTGAAATTGTTTTATCTCTCCAGTTATCTGATTTCCTTCACTGTGCTAGCCGGTAGCGGTTTTAACCAGTTGTATTGGACAAAGCCCACCTTTGGCGCTAATGGTTGGGGCGATTATTTTGCTTTATTAGCATTGGGTTTTGGTGCAGAAGCTACTCGGAATGTTGTCACACAAGTAGCCCACAAAGCCGACGAATCAAGCTCATAATGTCATCAGCAGCAATTGGCAATTCATGGGTAAATTTTGGTCTTTTGCCGCAGATTAGCTGACAAAGATGGAAAAATAAAATATTTTTAACTCAGTAACTAGGAATCAAAAATACTGTGGCTAATCACGATCATCTCAGTGAAATTCTTGATCGCATCCTGAAGGGTAATCAGACTGAGCCAGATATTGAACAACTGCGGCGATCGCTAAAATTAGCTGACGGTGTAGTACAGTCAGTATCCCAAACTGGCAAGTTCAACACCAACATTGGGCAGATAACTGGCGGAGATGTTCATCTAGGCGATCGCATTTACCAAGGTACAGATGCTGAAACACTGAAGAAAGTTTTACAGGAAGTTCTACCGCAGCCAAATCAGAAGCCTCCCACTAACCTTACGGGTGCGGATGGGTTGGGTGAGTTGAGTTCCACTGTGCCACAGCAACCACTCAGCTTTTTACCTCGTCCAGAAGAAATTAAGTCATTAAAAGCATTAGTGGTGGGTGAATCAAACCAGATAGTCGCACTAACAAGTGCTAGGCGGATGGTTGG
>JADEXV010000176.1 GCA_015206945.1 Nostocales cyanobacterium LEGE 12452
CCCTAGTAATAATCATGCCTTCATAAGTGCGCCTAATCTCAACCTTTGTTGAGAATCTGGACTCACCGCAACTGCCCAAATACTATTTGAGTCTGCCTTGTTCCCGCGTCCTCTTATCTGCGCGAAGCCAGAATGGGATGGGATTGCTTCTGACTGTTTGAGTCTGCCTTGTTCCTGTGCCCGCTTATCTGCTTATCCCATTGCCTATGCCTAAACACTTCATCCTCTTGTGGATAGGGTTTTTCATTTTGGAGCTTTCTAACTAGTCTGTCAAGTTTATCCTCAAGCTGCTCGGTAGAGCCAAGGGTTATTCGTAGTTGATCTAGAATAGGTCTTACAATCAGATGAATTTGACTATCGTGGATGTAGTCTTTTGCTTGGGCTTGCATCGAAGCATAGGTCAGCAGATATTGCGGTGATTCTGTGATGATTTCCTCGCAGACTTGCTCAATCAAGCACTTTATCACATATTCCATTACTACAGGTTGCTGTGTGAATCCTCCAGTATTGCTTTCTATCAAGCTACGCCAGCGTAAAGATTCGAGGACTGACATTAACTTAGGCTTAGGCAATATTATTGTGAGAACTATTTGTAATTCTGTCGAGGAAAGCTTGCCCCCATTAATTGCCAGCCAGTACATCACTTGCTGCTCAGACGTGGAGAGTCTTTTGAATTGTTGCTCTAGAAGTTTGCCAATGCCCTGAAATACGGTTGTGCCTTCAGCAAAGAAGCAGGCGATGTTACCTTCATGTAAGTCCCGAATGGAAGTGGCAGCAATTTTTAAAGCTAGGGGATTACCACCGTAACATTCAACCACTTGGCGGGTTTCGTCCTCGGAGCCTGATAGCCCTTTGAGTTTCAGAATTGTTTGCCCGGCTGCGACTTCTAATCCTGATAAAGCAAGGGTACGGACTGGCAAACCATCACCTTCCAAGGCGGCAATTTCAGTAGGTTTTTCCCGGCTGGTGAGCAGGACACAGCTTTGATGCCCAGTCTCTCCCAATCGCCATAGGAGTTCGCCATAGGATTCGTAGCCCTCACGGTAACAGCCTGTCCCTGTACCTTGCTGCAATAATGTGTCGAAATTATCCAGAATTAGCAAACATCGAGATTTGCGGAAATACTCGATTAAACAAGTAATTTGCTCATGAGGGGAAGCAGGCAATGCGGTAACTTTTTGATGAGAAAGGATTTTGATGCACTCCGTCACCTTGTCGTCAAAAAAAGGTGCGTGTCGGAGCGATCGCCAAATCACATATTCAAATTCTCCCTGCAATTGTTCTGCTAGCTTCACCGAGAGCGCAGTTTTGCCCATACCACCCATACCTAATAGTGTGACTACACGAGCGCGATCTCTCACAATCCATTGGCTGAGGGTTTCTAATTCTGTAGTACGTCCATAGAACTGAGAAACGTCGATTGCTTCTCCCCAATTTGTATAATTCGTAAAGGATTGAAAGTTTAAGGTTGAGGAGGTGCTTATGTCCTGTTGCCGCTGTGCGGTTCGCTTCAGCACTCCTTGCAGGTTATTTTTGGTAACTTTTTCTCCTAAAGCTTGAGAGAGTGATCGCCATAATTCCGAGCCAACATCTTTGATGTGACCGGGGTCATAAGTGACTGCTCGCGCCATTTCGAGATAAGTTTTCCCTTCCCAAGCGTAGCGAAATACAATCTCTTGCGCTCTCGTTAAGCGTCCTCGTTCCAATAATTGCTCAACTATCGCGATCGCTTCTTCAACCGTCATTTCTTTCGGTAGTAATACAGGCTCACTACAATATTCACACCATAAACTTGATTTTTTGTAAAAAGTTTACGTAAATCTACGAAAAAGAACCCGACTTTTTCCCGACCTTTTCCGACCGACAAACTTGATACTAGCCATTTAGTATCTATGTAAGATCAAAGCGATCGAGAATGTAACCAAATTATTGAGGGCAAAGACATGGCTTTTTACTTCGGCACAAGTGGAAATGATTATCAAAACTATACTGGTTCAGAGAGTTATTTTGCCTATGCTTATGAGGGAAATGATACCATCTTTGGCAATACTAACAACGATTACCTCTATGGATATAGTGGCAATGATTACCTATATGGTTACACAGGTAACGACGCCTTATACGGGGACTCTGGTAGTGACAACTTATATGGCGGAAGTGGTAGCGATACTTTATACGGTTCTAGCTCAACTGCCTACAACAGTTCTGAATATGATACCTTAAGTGGTGGCGATGGCTACGATAGGTTTGTTTTAGGTACATCCTATAGTGGAAACTATTATCAGGGAAATGGCTACGCTACGATACAAGACTACAATCCTGCGAATGACTATATCCAATTAAAAGGAAGTGCAAGTTCTTTTTATCTTGGTACTGGAAATTATGAGGGAACTAGTGACCTTGATACACTCATATATCAGAATAATGGTGACTTGTTAGCAATAGTTCAAGATCGGACTGGTATACAGTTAACCAGCTATTATTTTAGCTTTGTCTAGTCCTACTACAGTTACAAATCTTTGATGAGTTTAGAGCAACGCAATTTTAGGTCGCTCCTAAGCTTTATTTATCGGAATTTACACTCTTGTATCTACAACCAAGGAAGTTAAAAATCCACTTGTCAGAGTAGCATTTCAATTGCGGAAAAAGTTTGATAACTCTCATTCTCTAACCCAGTCTTTTAAGAGGTTGTTTGAAAAGCATTATTGCTCACATCTGAACCTCAAAAACCTAACCCCCCTAGCCCCCATTCCTTACTAGTGAATGGGGGTTTCAAATTCAAATGCTGTATCAATTCACTTCTAACGCACCCAAAGCTTTTAAAGTTGCCACCTCTGCTTCAGTCAACCCTTTCACCCCAGTAATAATCATGCCTTCATACGGGCGGGCTGGTCTTAACGTTTGCCGACATTGCCCCGTAGTAATATCCCAACAGTTGATTGTTTCATCCCAACTACTACTGAAAAGAGTTTGAGCATCTGGGACTAGACTAAGCGACCACACCCAATTGAAATGATTCTGTAGTGTAGCAAGGCAGTCTCCAGTAAGTGTATTCCAAATTTTGATCGTGCGATCGCCACTACTGGTAATCATGCGATCGCCATTTTCGACGAACATAATACAAAGTATTTGGCTGGTATGTCCAGAGAATGTACGCAGACAAACCCCTGTGTCAATATCCCACAGTCGCACCAAGGAGTCATCACCACCAGTAGCAACATATTGACTATCTGGACTGACTGCAACTGCCCAAACACGGTTTGAGTCTGCCTCCCAACTATGAAGACAGGTTCCTGTTTCCATATCCCAGTGTTTAACTATCTTTTCATAGCCACTGCTGAAGAGAGTTTTTCCATCAGGGCTAAAAGCGATCGCCAACACAGAACCAGGATGACCTTGCAATGTTTGCCAACATTCACCAGAACGCACATCCCATATCTTGATTGTATGGTCGTAGCTAGCACTAGCAAGAAAATTACTGTCTGGACTAAAAGCAACTGCCCACACCCAACTATCGTGACCATGCAAGGTTTTCAGGCATTGTCCTGTATGGGGACTCCAAAGCTTAATAGTCCGATCTGCACTGGCGCTGGCTAGCAACTCTCCATTAGGACTGAAGGCGACAGAGAAAATTCTATTGCTATGTCCATGCAGTACACGAAACGGCTGGAGGTCAAGCTTTAAGTGTTGCGGGGCATTGACATCCCAGAGTTTGATTGTCTGGTCTTCGTGTCCACTAGCAAGTAAGTTTTGCTGCCAACTGTATGCGATCCCATAAACAGCATTACTGTGTCCTTGGAAGGTTTTAGTACACTGTCCTGTCTGAAGTTCCCAGACTCTTGCTGCGTGGTCATCTCCACCACTAGCAACTAAGTGTCCTTGAGGGTGGAAAGCAATTGACCAAATGCGATTTGTATGTTTTTCCAGTGTATCCAGACATTTCCCTGTGTTTATGTCCCAAATCTTCACAGTTTGGTCATAGCTGCCACTTAAAAGCTGTTTACCCTTGGGGCTAAACGCTACCGAGGTTACAACTCCTGCGTGTCCCAGCAAGGTCATTAAACACATCCCGGTATGTAAATCCCACAGTTTCACGGTTTGATCGAAACTGCCGCTTGCTAATATTTGCCCTTCTGGACTGAAGGCAATCGCTTTTACCCATTGCTGATGCCCTTCTAGGTTTTGCACACAGCATCCAGTTTCTAAATCCCACAGCTTGATTTTGTTATCTTCACCAGCTGTTGCTAAGATTTGATCTGCGGGATGAAAAGCTACACTCCACACACAAGCATGATGTCCTTCTAGGGTTTGTACACATTTGGCTGTGGCTAGATGCCAGACTTTAACTGTGTGGTCATAGCTAGTAGTAGCAAGGAATTGACCGTCAGGACTCCATGCGATCGCTGTGACAATACTAGTGTGATCGCATAGTGTTTTAAAACATTCTCCTGTGCTAATGTCCCAAAGTTTAATTTTATGATCTTGACCGCAACTAGCTAAAACTGGGTGTACAGGGCTAAAAGCAATATTCCAGACCCAACTGTTATGTTCTTTACAGCTAAATAGTTGTTTACTATTGGTAACATCCCAAACATGAATTTCACCATTTGTATCACTGGTAGCAAGGCAGCGCCCATCTGGACTAAAGGCAACGCTAGTAATGCCACCAAAAGTCGCAGCAAAAACACAATCTTGAAAGGTGGTTTGGCTAAAGTTTACCCGATGTAAGTTGAGCGATCGCAAATCGCAGTTACGGATAGTGAGATGCGAAAAATCATACCCAGTTAAATTGGTTTCTAATTGTGTCAGTAAATTCAGCAGATTGCCGCCACCATATCCAACTGGATCTATAGCTTCATTTTGGAGCTTTCTCACTAGTCTGCCAAGTTTATACTCAAGTTGATGAGCAGAGCCAAGGGTTATTTGTAGGTGATTTAGGATAGGCCGCACAATCAGGTGAATTTGACTATCGCGGATATAATCTTTTGCCTGGGCTTGCATTAAAGCATGAGTCAGCAGATATTGCGGTGATTCTGTGACTATTTCCTGGCAGACTTGTTCTATCAAGCAGTCTGTGACGTATTCCATCACCACAGGTTGCTGTGTGAATCCTCCACTATTGCTTTCTATCAAGCTACACCAGCGTAAAGATTCTAGGACTGACATTAACTTAGGCTTAGGCAATGTTGGTGTGAAGGCTGTTTGCAATTCTGTCGAGGAAAGTTTCTCTCGATTAATTGCTAGCCAGTACATCACTTGCTGCTCCAAGGTGGAGAGTCTTTTGAATTGCTGCTCTAGAAGATTGCCAATGCCCTTAAATACGGTTGTGCCTTCAGAAAAGAAATTGGCGATATTGCCTTCATATAAGTCCTGAATGGAGGTAGCGGCAATTTTCAAAGCTAGTGGATTACCACGGTAACACTCAACTAATTGGCGGGTTTCTTCTTCGGAGCCTGATAGCCCTTTGAGTGTCAAAATTGTTTGTCCGGCTGCGACTTCTAATCCTGATAAGGCAAGGGTACGAACTGGCAAAGCATCACCTTCCAAGGCAGCAATTTCAGTAGGTTTTTCCCGGCTGGTGAGCAGCACACAGCTTTGATGCTGTGTTTCTGCCAATCGCCATAGCAGTTCACCGTAGGATTCGTAGCCCTCACGGTAACAGCCTGTTCCTTGCTGCAATAATGTGTCGAAATTATCCAGAATCAGCAAACATCGAGATTTGCGGAGGTACTCGATTAAACAAGTAATTTGCTCATGAGGGGAAGCAGGCAATGTGTTAACTTGCTGATGAGAAAGGATTTTGATGTAGTCTGTCACCTTGTTATAGAAAAAGGGTGCGTGTCGGAGCGATCGCCAAATCACATATTCAAATTCTCCCTGCAATTGTTCTGCTAGCTTCACCGATAGCGCGGTTTTACCGATACCACCCATACCTAACAGTGTGACTACACGAGCGCGTTGTTTACTGCCGCAGGCATCTCTCACAATCCATTGACTGAGGGTTTCTAATTCAGTAGTACGTCCATAGAATTGGGAAACGTCGATTGCTTCTCCCCAGCTTGTGCAGTTTGTGAAGGGTTGAAAGGTTGAGGAGGCATTTATGTCATTTTGTCGCTGTACAGTTCGCTTCAGTATTCCTTGCAGGTTATTTTTGGTAACTTTTTCTCCTAAAGCTTGAGAGAGCGATCGCCATAATTCCGAACCAATATCTTTGATATAACCACAATCGTAATCGGACTCTACAGCCATGTCTAAGTAGGTCTGTCCTGCCCAAGATTGACGAAATACAATCTCTTGAACTTTCGTTAAGCGTCCCCGTTCTAATAATTGCTCAACTAGTGCGATCGCCTCTTCAACCGTCATTTATTTTCGTAAGAATACTAAGTTAACTACGATATTCGCACCATAAACTTTATTTATTAAAAAAGTTTGCGTAAATCTACCAATAAGATCCGACTTTTTTCTGACCTTTTCAGACCATCGAATTTTACACCAGGCAGTAGAGTATTTGGATAAGCAGTATTTATGTCCCCAACTTCTTACAGGGGATATAGGAGAAGCCAAACAAAGTAAGCAATAGGAATGAACAAACAATTAGGAATTGGTTTGACTTTGGCTGCATGAAGTTTTGGAATGATTATAGCTTATTAATTATTTGCCAACACAAAAATGCTCATGTCCAAATTAACCCGTTCCTTAATGAGAATTTCTGTTGCCGTTATCCAGCTTAATTTGAGAATCCAATATTATGTTAAAGATCATCCGACGAGAGTTTGCGACTGCTGCATTATTATTAACAGTTCCAATTGGCGCAATCCTTACTGGTGTTGATATAAAGCCTGCATTTGCCGATTGTAATCCTTTTGGCTGTTCACCATCTAGTGTTGCTGAATGTAATCCTTTCGGCTGTCCTAATGGGCCACTAGGTCAAGCCTGTACGCCCTTTGGTTGTCCACAATCACCACAACCGGTGAGCGCTCGTGACGAGCAAAGACCTGGAGGTGGACGTTTAATTAGATGTGCAAGAATATTGCGGCGTGAAGAAGTTGTTGGTAGGAGAGAGGCTGAGAATGTTTGTGAATCTTTAATAAGATATGAAAGAGTTTCTGAATGTGCTCGAGAATTAAGGAGTGTATCAAGACGAGAGTTAAGGAGACGTGAAGCTAGCAATATTTGTGAAAGAATATTGTAAAATAATCGCCCTGCCTGTAGTGTGCTTTAACAGAATATAACGCACCTTTTTTATCTCATCCAAAAAGCAACTCAAACGGTTTGTTTTATGCGCTTTGATTGGTGCGTTAAGTTATTTGCTGGTTGGGTGAATTAAAGCGAAATCCAACACTATATTTTCTCACTACACGAGAACTTTATGCGATCGCACTTGCCAAGATACGCTGATTTTGTGCGATCGCCATAATTTCGAGTTGAGATGAAATAGCTGAGAGCGATCGCTTTCTCTAACTAATAACTTAGCAATCTCTAACTTTGTCCAACTTACCCAACAAGGTAATTGAAGTGTAATAGCCAGTTTTAGTCCTGTTACTAAAAAGATCCGACCTTTTCCGACCATCAAACTTGATACTAGGCAGTATGTTTAGACAAGCAATCATTCTGATACCTAATCGTTCTGAATAACTCGTAAGTTGGGTTATTAACCAGTTAAGAAGCGCTTAATTATTTATAGCCTTTCACTAACAGTGTATTTGCTATTTATTTCCCAAGTAGTTTTCTTTTTGTAAAGCTTTAACGTAATCTAAATCAAAACATTGAAAAATTATTTGTTAAGGCAAATTGATATAGCAGAACAAGAGAAGAGTTACTGAACAATACTTTGTTTCTTCCGCAGTATCAGATGGTTTCAGGAACAATGAGTAACAACAATTCAATTTCAGTTAGGAATGTGTTTATGAAATTCAAGTTAGTAACTAAATTTTTGATGAGTGCGATCGCGCTTTCTGGTGCTGCGATATCTCCAGCAATGGCACAGTATCAAGGGCAATATCAACAGCCACCAGTATCAGGGCAATACCCACAGGCATCTGCCTCCACCTCCTTTATATGCGGTCGAGTGGGATCTGACCCAGCCACCCTCGTCCAAGCGAACGGTCGGATTTTGCCATCACCTTTAATCATTTGGCAGACGGCAAGTAATGATATGTCACCTCAACAACGCTGTCAGATGGTTTCCCAGCGAATGACAGCGACAGTAGCGCAAAATGGTGGCAAATTGAGTAACTTGCTGTTGACGACTGGTAATGTCAATGGCTTCAGCGTAATTTGTTTTGTAAACACTGCCGAAAGTTGTAACCCCAATAATGTGATCATGACTCTGCTTAGAGGGGAAAATGCCCGCAATCCAGGCAATGTCCTAGCCCGGATTGTCCGGTTTGGTCAAAAGGGTAAAGGTTCAAATGTAGTTGAAAGCAGTGGCTTTACAGGCAGTGTAGGTGGTGAGGCAGAAATCATTCCCACTGCTGTGGGCTTAGAAGAAGCGGTTAATCAGTTAGCTAATGAATCTGGCGCGATACCAGCTGCTCCCAATCCAGGAAATTATACAGCCCCCAATCCAGGAAACTATACAGCCCCCAATCCAGGAAACTATACTCCAGTTCCAGATGCAGGGACGGGTGGCGGTTCTATCTAGCTTTAGCAATTGTTAGGGAGACGTTGAAAGCAACGTCTCTATATGTATATATGCAGGTTCACAAAACCTTCTGCTTCTCAAATAGCTGTGGAAATTAACAAAGTTAGTTTAAGATCGCTCCTTTTAAGTCCAATCTGGATGTGGATTGTTCAGTTGGGAGTGTTTACTGTGTTTTCTGCTTCCCCATTAGTATCGCCTTCTGTCGCAGCTAACCCAGGTTTCACAGATACTGAGCTGCAATTGCATCAAACGTCCCAGACGATCGCTCAATTTCCAGAAACGGCTGCTATTCTTCCTGATTCGGTGTCAGCGATCGCTAAATTAGTAACAGTGAGAATTTTAGGCGATCAAGGAACTGGTTCGGGAGTCATTATCGGGCATCAAGGGCAAACCTACACAGTACTCACAAATGCTCATGTCGTGGCCGAAGTCGGAGACAATGGCTACACCATCTTAACGGCGGATGGTCAGCCCCATAAGGGTGTTGGGCTGCATTCTGCTAAATTGGGGAATGACGATTTAGCCTTGGTGCAATTTACCAGCGATCGCCTTTACCAAGTCGTAGCAATCAGCAACTCTAATATCCTGTCTGTTGGTGAAATTGTTTATGCTTCGGGATTTCCCAGTTGGCGGTTCATTAATGCAAACACCCTTGCTGATACTCGCGATTGGGGCTTAAAAGCCTTTGAATTAACTCAAGGTTATATAGGGATGCTGCCCAAGCAACCTTTGCAACAAGGATATCAACTTGGCTATACCAATCAGATTGAACCCGGAATGAGCGGGGGCCCGGTTTTAGATCGATATGGCCGCTTAATTGCGATTAATGGCGGCTTGAAATATCCTCTCCAAGGCATCATCGCCTTTATTTTTGCCGATGGCACAATGCCAAGTCAAGCTTTATTTGAGCAAATGGAAACCTTGAGTTGGGCTATTCCAACTGCTAGATTTCAACAATTGTTTGGGCAACCTGCTAAATAATTTCAGGGTAGTTATTAACTATTTTTTACTATATATGAACCTCAACTTTTTTCGCTCTAATTTTCCTTATGCAGTAATCAGTGGAACTGCCAGTATTGCTGCAATAGTCATCGTTCAATCGGCAGCTTTTGCTGTAAAATCTCCTCAGGAAATTGCCCAGTATGCTAATACCATTACTGTGCAAGTAAACAGACCCACTGGAGTTGGTGTAGGTAAAGGTAGTGATGGTTCTGGGTTTATTATTAAGCGTGAGGGAAGCACTTACACTGTCCTTACTTGCAATCATGTGGTTAATCCATCTGGTGGGCCTAAGCCAGCTAGCATTCGCACTAGCGATGGAGTCTCTCATCCCATTAACCCTACAAGCGTTAAAAGTTTAGGAACTAACGTTAAAGGGAGTAACGATCTAGCCTTGTTTAGTTTTAGTAGTGATAAAGACTATCCAGTAGCCGAATTAAAAAGCCCTAACCAAACAAGGCTGGGCAGTAAAATGTTTGTTTTTGGTTATCCAGTTAACAATGATTTAAATAGAATTGCTGAAAACCGGGTTCATGATTTCCAAGCAGGAACGATTTGGGAATCCAAGGATGCGACTTTGAGCGACGGTGGCTACTCGTTGCAATACGCGGCTCAAACAGCAGGCGGTATGAGTGGGGGACCAGTGTTTGATATTGACGGTAAAGTGATTGGAGTTCATGGTAAAGCTGACACAGAAACGGAAGTCAAAGAACTCCAGTCGGGGCAACAAATATCAGCTGGGCTAAAAGCTGGAGTTAGTGCAGCAGTTCCGATTGAAAAGGCGATCGTTTTATCTGGGCAGGTTGGATTGACTGGGTTGAAGGTAGACAGCTCCCCCAGTACGGATAAACCCCAAGAACGGATGCAAAATCCTCAAGCTTCGAGCGATTTCTTAGCACGGGGACTGTCCCAGAAAAGTAATAGTACCGCAGCGATCAATGATTTTAGCCAAGCGATCGCTCTTGACCCTAAGAGTAGCATTGCTTATTACAATCGCGCCAATGCCCGCTACAAGATGGGCGATAAAGAAGGTGCGGTCGCCGACTATAATGAGGCGATTCGCTTCAACCCCAATAATGCGATCGCTTATTACAACAGAGGGGTAGTGCGGTATTATCTAGGCGATAAGCAAGGTGCAGTTGCAGATTTTACCGCCGTCTTGCGTTTCGATCCTTATGATGTATCGGCTTACTACAGTCGAGGATCTATCCTCCGCAATTTGAAAGATGCTCAAGGTGCTTTTGCCGATTTTGACCAAGTTGTTCGGCTTGCACCTAACGTTCCTCATTCTTACTTCAACCGAGCGCTAGCTCGTGCCATGTTTAACGATCGCCAAGGTACTCTCGCCGATTTTACTCAAGCAATCGCTATCGATCCCAAGTTTTCTAGAGCCTACATCAGCCGCTCGTTGACATTGCGTCGCTTGGGACAGTTACCCGCAGCGATTCAGGATTTAAACACAGTGCTGAGTTACGAGCCAAATAATAGCATTGCTATTTACCAACGCGGCTTGTTCCGACGAGATTCAGGCGATCGTCAAGGTGCGTTTGAAGATTTACAAAGAGCTGTAAATTTATTCCAGCAAGCCAACGATACTGCTAGTTACCAAAAAGCAATATACGTTCTCCAACGCTTACAGTCATCACCCGCTACTTCCCCTCCTAATCAACCAAATAACGGACAACCGAGTGGTGAAACTGCCCCAGATGTCATAAATGAACCTATTTAGGAATGAGTGTAGAGATGTTTTATGGAACGTCTTTACACTCATCTAATAGACTTATTGCAGAAGTGGGGAAAAGGGTAATACCAATTTAATGTGAAGCTGCATAGAAAAGAGCTTCTAAGATAAAGTTATAAGAAGAGACAGAAATTACTTCCTCAAATGTAAGTTGGTCGAAGATTTCTTGGATGCGCTCGCGTAAAGCTTGTAAAGAAGAGAAAAGTTGATTTTTAAGAGGTTTTTTGAGAAATTGCCAAAGTCTTTCAATTGGGTTGAGTTCAGGGGCTGATGCTGGTTGAAATAGAGGAATAATATTCTCTGGCCATCAGCTGTTTTCTCAACAGCCGTACCTTTAAAGAAGTCACGATTCAGGCTGGTGTACAACTCCAAGGGATGAATTGACAGGAAGTATTGCAAATCTTCTTCGCTGATAATCTTGCGTTCTACCATCGAATATGTATTAGCAGCGATCGCAGTAATATCAGGTACATCCCAATGACCAGAATCAGAACCCAAAAATGCCTTAACGCGATCGCCATAAGGATTAGCTTTACGGTTAAAAGCTTGAGCTACACGGGTATCATCTGATTCTGTCCCGAAGTAGAAGTGATTCAAGAAGCGATCGCGGATATCTTCTGGCTTGGTAACTCCTGCTAAAGCGAATTCATCCAAATCACCAGGCTCTAGGGGAGATAATAACTCAGCGTGGAAACCTAAACCACTACCTAGTTGATCCAAACGACCATGTACTAATTCGCCACCGTAACGGGTATATAGTTCTAACAGTTCTTCGCGATCGATATTGGCGGGATTGTTATTTTCCACCAAATGATCTTTATTGCGAGTATCCCAGTGCCAAATCAAATCGGTGTACAAACTAGCACCCCAAGCGGAACCTCCTTCTAAGAAGGCAAACTTGAGTGTGGGGAAGCGGTGAGTTACACCACCAAAGAATAGAGATTTACATAGTGCTTCCCCAGCTGATGCAAAGTGACCAATATGGTTGTATTGGTAATTGCTAATGGAACGCCGATTGATCCAGCCCATACCGGAAGAGTGGGTGGTGGGTACAACTTTCAGTTCTACGCACTTCGCCCAGAAGGGATCGTAATCATATTTACTATCCAAGCCGAAGGTGTCAATCCAAATGGCTTCGTTGGCTACTTCTTCGCCATACTTCTCGAAGGCGGGAATCGGGCGGCGGATATGTCCGGGAATTTGAATAGCTTTGAGTCCCAGTACTTTCACCGCATATTCCAACTCTTCGATCGCCTCTTCGGGCGTATGCATGGGAATAGCGGCAATGGGTGTTAAGCGATCGCTATAAGGACGGAAAATATCAGCGTGGTAAGTATTAGCCGCACGACAAACAGCCCGCCGCATTTCTTCATTCCCGATGTGTGGAGCCATCGTTGCCAAGTTGGGGTAGACAACGGCAAAGTCTGTACCAGCTTCTTGCAAGCGTTCGTGGAGTAACTTTGGCAAACTAACGGTAGCTAAATTTAGGGGATCGTTAGTGGGACGAGTCCAGAAAGGAGGGCGGGCGGTGCGGTTAGCGCGGCGTTCTTCCCAAGATTGTTTAAACCATTTAGAGCGAGATGCACCGGGTAAGTGTTCTTGAAAACGTTCTGCGTAGGCGTAGCCCGCCGTAGGCATCGCAGTTCCAGCAACTTGCTCTAAATAGTCTAAGAATGCTGGGGGAAACTCTTGGGTATGTACATCAGTATCAATGATGGGATAGCCCAATTTTTCCCGAATTTGAGCAGACTTGGTTTTTTTTGGACGGTCTAATGCAATAGTCATAGGTTCTACCTGATTTTTCAATTGGATTGGGTAGATAGTACTGATTAAGAAGGTTGTCTACTTTCTTCTTAACAGCATTTCTTTGAAGAAGTTGGGATTTTTCTTTACATATAATGTGGTGAGATTAGTAAAGATAAAATCTCGATAATCAGCAAAGCTGCTTATTTCCTTCTCCACAAACTTGTAGATATTAGCTGTAACAGCAATAGTCATAAAACCTTTTTCCAAACTGAGGAGTATTTTTCTATAACAAGCTAATACAGATAAAATTAATGCGACTATTCATTAACAGCCCAATCTGTTAATTTAAAGTCCGACTTTGCTAACCCCTGAGAGACTAAAAACTTCTTTGTGCCTTCTAAAAGTTTCACACCCTCGGCTGGTAATGGTTCTTCTGATATTTGTTTGAGTGGGTACGATATTTTGATGATCTCAAGAGGATATTTAGTAGTTTGTGCGTGATATTGATAATATTCTTCAGAATTAGCTTTTAAATCCTTGGCTGCTTCTGTCAGAATTCCGTTAAATTTTTGGGGAAAATCAGGTTTTTTAGCTAGAAAGCTTTCAGTTGCTATAACTAATGATGTCCCTGACAGACCTTTATGATTCGCAGAAGAATCAATCACTGGAAACCCTTGTGATTTCAGAAAAGGCCCCATATCGCTTGAAGTTGCATAAGCAGCTATATCACCACGTTCTAAAGCCGCTTTTGCCTCAGTAGTCATCAAGTGGACAACTTTCACATCTTTGGCAATTTTAGCTTCAGCTAACAGACCCAGCAGGTATCTATGCATATAAGAGCCTTTTTGGGTAGCTATTGTTTGACCCTTAAGTTCAGCAAGCGATCGCGCACCATTCTTTTTCGCCACTAACCAGGCGGTTGTATTAAATTGAGTAATCCGTAGCAGTCGCGTTTCCTGACCTCTTGCTCTCAAAACTATGGCTGGTGTATCGCCTAAAGAACCAACATCTAATTGTCCTGCAACAAGCGCCTCATTTAGATCCGGCCCGTTAGCAAATCGCGCAAAAGTAATGTTTTTAAATCCTACTTTTTGCAACTCACGCTCTAATATTCCCTTTTTCTTTGCCCAACCAAGTGGCCCTGTCGGTTCTGAACTACCTACATAACCTATACGTAGTGTAGAAATATTATTGGATGCAGCAACAGTGTTATTGACATTAACAGCCTCAATGGATTGAGCAGATTTAGTTTGAACTTGGCTACATCCTGTAGTTACTAGCAGTAGAACACAAGCCACTGAAGTTGAGAATCTGGAAGCAAATTTATTTTTGTTGATATAACCTGTTCCTACTGGTAACAACAGCATGACTATTTTCTCCGCCGCACTATTTCATCTGCTTCAAAATTTGGAATGTTTCATCGGCTTTTGCTGTTGAGGTGCGTTTATGTCCCCAACCAACGTTTTGACGGTAACTACCCAGTAGCCCAACTTCTGCCAATTCTGCCTCGTTGACCGAAGTCGTCACATCGCTTTCTGGTGCAACATAAAGAGCATCAACTGGACAATACAACTCGCACATATAACAAGTTTGGCAGTCGCTCTGTCGAGCAATGGTTGGCGGCGCATCGGGTACTCTGTCAAACACGTTGGTTGGACAAATGTTCACGCAGATATTACATTTTATGCACCGCGATTCGCTGACCAACTCAATCACACTGCTGCTCCTATTTTAGATAAAGGCTTTTCTGTATTTAGCGGCTGACTCTTCACCCAGACTCGATCTAATCCGCCACTAATCAAGTGATGTTGCTGGTTAGCATCAAGTTCTGGATAGTCTTGATGTTTGTGCATCCCACGAGTTTCTTTACGTTCAATGGCACTGCTGTACATCCATCGTGCTGTAGCTACCATTGCCGTAGCTTCTCGCGCCCGGATTAGCTCTTTATCTGATGTTACCTGGCTACTGCGGAGTTCTTGCCAAAGATGATTTAGCTTACCCAATGACTTGGTTAAGCCTTGTTCTGTACGGAAATAGTTCTTTTGGTAAGGGAATACTTCAGCTTGGACTGCTTGAATAATTTCATCAGTTGCTAAGGAGCGATCGCTCCCACTCTGTAATACTACCTCTCCAACAGCCTTAACTTGTCGTTGAGTTTTGTGTTCTCCCAAGCTGCGGCTATATTCAGCAGCCGATTTCCCTGACCAATAGCCAGAAGATATTGCCCAAGCTGCGTTATGACTACCACCGCCAGTAAATCCGCCACAAATCAGTTCGCGTGTAGCGGCATCTCCCGCCGCGTAAAGTCCCCGCACAGAACTGGCACAACTCTCATCAACAATCCGAATTCCTCCTGTACCGCGCACAGTTCCCTCTAGGCGCAGAGTCACAGGAAAACGTTGAGTAAATGGATCGATACCTGCACGGTCAAAGGGTAAAAAGAAGTTGGGCTGTGCTAAACGCATAGATGCCCGCATCGATTCTGCCGCTTTATCTATGATGGCGTAAACTGGCTGTTGCAGTAATGTCTGGGCTATTACTGAACGTCTATGAGAACTTGCCCCTGGGATTACAGTACCGTCTTCGTAGGTGAAAGTTGCCCAATTATAAAACAGGGTTTTGGTAACTGAAGAAAAGGCGGGAGAGATGCCATAAGCATTAGAAAATTCCATACCCGACATCTCGGCTCCTGCTTCTGCCGCCATTAAATAACCATCCCCCGTCAGGACGTTGCATCCTAACGCTTTACTGAGAAATGCACAGCCACCTGTGGCGATAATTGTGGACTGCGATCGCACTATCCATTTTTCACAAGTCTGACGGTTTATACCTGTTGCACCAGCAACAGCACCATCGTCATCAACCAGTAATTCTAAGGCGGGACTGTTGTCTAAAATCTTGACTCCAGCGCGTTGAATTTGCCGCCGCATCAGCCGCATATACTCCGGTCCTTGGAGCGATCGCCGGTAGGGTTTGCCTTCATCGTCGGTAGGGAAGGGATAACCCCACTCTGCTAACTGATTGACGTTTTCATAAGTCTGATTCAGTACTCGATCCATCCAATTGCGATCGGCTAAAAACCCACCTAACGATTCCCGACTCGCCTTTGCTGTTTCCCGTGCTTCTGGATCGGGTGGCACATACCAGACACCATTTCCAGATGCAGCAGCGCATCCAGTTGTGCCGCAATACCCTTTATCTACGAGGATCGCTCTAGCTCCATTTGATGCAGCACTCCAAGCCGCCCAAGTTCCAGCTGGCCCACCTCCAATTACAAGCACATCTGCTTCTAAGTCGAGTTCAAAATCGTTTATTAACGTCTTAAGCATCAAGTCTTTACCCCATCCATGCTGCAAAATAAATATTTAAAAATCTAGAAATTGTAATCCTTTAATACAGGTTCTCACTAGCTCTGATATTGCACAAATACATTACCTCGACCGATAAACCGTAGTTTATGACATAATAAAGTCTTTCACAGTTTTCGGCAAAAAGCAAGTATTTTACCAAACAACTTCAAACGTAACTTTATGTAAAATCAACTGAGTTATCTTTCTCAATAGCTTGCTCTGTAACGTCTTTTGTGTAGTTGTGCAATTTTGGTTCACAAAATACTTAAGTTCGATGAGCTTACCGTAGTTTGATAAATTTTTCTAAACAGTTTTGTCTAGATAGAAAAGACGCGAAATTGGATTGGGCTTTGTCTTGCGGCACTAACATTGGCTCCCTTAAGACTCAAGAATCCCCGGACTTTTGATTAAACGAATGTAAGCAAATTTTTATTCAGTCCGGGGAGTGTCAAAGGTCAAAAACAGGGTGTAGGGAGTAGGGGGTAGGGAGTAGGGGGAATGGCACTAAGAAAAGATGAAACTGAGCCAGGGCAGGGTGTAGGG
>JADEXV010000177.1 GCA_015206945.1 Nostocales cyanobacterium LEGE 12452
CAGGGGAAGCAGGGGAAGTGAATTCTTTTTTGCCTGGCTCATCTCTCAATTTACAAGCCATTAACGAACTGGAATTGCGAGTAGCAGAGCGCACTGCTGAGTTAATTCGGGTGAATCAACAGTTGCAGTCACAACTTGATGAACGTCAACGGACACAGGGAGAATTACGGTTCTCTCAAGCCCGATTTGCACGGATTTTAGATATTGCTGATGATGCAATTATTTCCATTAACGGGTTCCAAAGCATCACTTTGTTTAATCAAGGAGCAGAGAAGATTTTCGGCTACTCTGCCCAGGAAGTGATTGGACAAGGGCTTGATTTACTCTTACCGCAGCGTTTTTTTCAAGCGCATCGTCAACATGTGGTTGACTTTGGCCAATCTCCCAACCTTGCCCGTCGGATGGGAGAACGGCGTGAAATCTATGGACGCCGCAAGGATGGTACTGAATTTCCAGCGGAGGCTTCCATCTCCAAAATAGAGATGGGTGAGGAAATATTTTATACGGTTATTTTACGAGATATCACAGAGCGCAAATTAATTGAACGCATGAAAGATGAATTTGTCTCTGTTGTTAGTCATGAACTCCGCACACCTTTAACTTCGATTCACGGCTCTCTAGGAATGCTAGCCAGTGGTTTGCTACCGACAGACTCAGAGCAGGGAAAACGCCTGATGCAAATTGCGACTGATAGCAGCGAACGCCTAGTACGTTTAATCAACGACATCCTAGACATTGAGCGGATTGAGTCGGGTAAGGCGAAGATGGAACCAGAAATCTGCAATATCATTGACTTGATTACTCAAGCAGTAAATGTCATGCAGCCTCTGGCTGACAAAGCAGGTGTGAAAGTATCTGTTTCTACACTATTTGGCCAAGTATTGGCAGATGCCGATCGCATTGTCCAAACATTGACCAATCTATTGAGTAACGCCATTAAATTCTCGTCTCCTGGATCTACGGTTTGGTTGGGGGCGCAACACCAAGGAAATGAAGTTTTGTTGACAGTTAAAGATACCGGACGCGGTATCCCAACAGACAAACTTGAGAGTATCTTTGAGCGCTTTCAACAAGTTGACTCTTCAGATTCACGCAACCATGATGGAACTGGTTTAGGTTTGGCAATTTGCAAGAGCATTATGCAACAACACGGCGGACGCATCTGGGCTGAAAGTACATTGGGTGAAGGTAGCACTTTTTACGTCACTCTGCCATTATTTAGGACTTTCCAAGATACTGATTTAGATGACTCTTCCAACATTCCTGTGATTCATAGTAATTTCGAGCCAACTACAAATAGCCAACAAAGTCCAGATGCAGAATTTTCGAGCAACGGGCGTGTGACTACCAAGGAATTTGAACAACGGATGATGAAGTTACTTCAGGGAATTACCCCGAACCAACAAGAGGATAGCAGTGATGACAACAAAGCAGATTCTAGTGGTTGATAACGAGCAATATATTCAAGAAGTTGCCAAGATTTGCTTGGAAACAGTCGCAGGCTGGAAAGTAGTGACTGCGAGTTCTGGTCAAGAAGGCATAATTAAAGCTGAGACTTACCAACCAGATGCAATTTTACTAGATGTGATGATGCCAGAGATGGATGGTATCGCTACATTTGAAAAGTTACAAGCCAATCCATTAACCAAAACGATTCCAGTAATTTTCTTAACTGCCAAAATCCAGGCTTCCGATCGCCGTCGCTATAATCAGATGGGAATGATCAGTGCGATCGCTAAACCATTCAATCCTTTAGAATTAGCTGCGGAAGTAGCCGTAGCTTTGGGCTGGAGTTTAGAAAAGTAGAACAAATCCATAGCAAATTAATTTCTAAAAAGTAGACGTAGGAAAAAGTTATTTAAAAGTTTTTTAGGTGTTAAAGAACACAATGGGTAATAATCAATTCAATTATCGGTGAAATACATAATATAAACTAATACAGTTCGGATAAGTATTTTGAACTTAGAATTACCTTGGGGGAAAAGGTTACTGGACTTGGGTTAAAGGTTTTTTCTCCCCCTTTGTCTTTCCTCTTTCCCCTTTAACCGAACTGTATTGTAATATAAACGAACGACTTAAAGAAATTGTAACTTGGTTACAAAATTAGCTATTTACTACAATTATAAGTTGACCAATAACCTTTTTTAGGAATATTAATAACTTATATTTATATTTACACTAAAATTAGTTTAAATTTTATTAACATAATTTAATATATATTTGCTGAACTACTTGATGTTGTAAAATGAATTGTGGATTTTGTCGATTAACAAATTAAATCGTAATTTGGTTATTTTTTGGTGATAAAACCAAAACAATTAGACATAATCAACATTTTCATTTCACCAAATTAATATTACGGATAGGTCTAATTGACGAACCACTCATTTTGGTATTATTGCTTTTTCTTCTTCGGTATCACTCTTGCCCGATACTTTCTGATTGCTGGTGGAGCATACTTACTCTTTTATTTAATTCTGGGAAAGTCTCTCGCCAACAAGAGTTTGCGTTTGAAACCGTTGATGAATTCTTCCATAAAAAAAGATATTGAATTATCAGTAATCTCCACAGTAGTTTTTGCTATTTCTGGAGCGTTTATGATCTCAGAGTATAATTTGGGAGCAACCCTGCTATACGCTGACATCTGGAAATATGGACTGTGGTATTTAATTGTTAGTTTTATTGCAGTGCTAATTCTTCAAGATACTTACTTTTATTTTATCCATCGGATGTTTCACCATCCTCGAATTTTTAGATGGATGCATTTTGGACACCACCGTTCAGGTGAGCCAACGCCCTGGAGTTCATCTGCCTTCGACTTGCCAGAAGCGATTGTACAAGCACTTTTTTTTGTAGGTGTAAGCTTCATAGTTCCGCTGCATTTCGTCACCTTAGTTGCCGCACTTATAACGATGACAGTATGGGCAGTGTTTACTCATCTTGGATTTGAGCTATTTCCCTCCTCATCTAAAAGTTACTGGATTGGAAAGTGGCTTATTGGTTCTATGCATCATTCCATACATCATCGCAAGTATAAAGTACACTACGGTTTGTATTTTACCTTCTGGGACAAACTGCTTGGTACTGAAGATCCTAATTATGAAAACGAAACCCACATAAGGGAGTTTTAACTATAGCAGTCCTAAATCATCTGTGAAATATTTTTCTGTTGGCTGTCATTTGTTCTTTATAATCACAAATGATAAAGGACAAATGACTACTGACTATTTAGTTTTTGTCGAATTCTCAAGCTTGTTTGGATTCACCCAACGGTTGACAAATTCTTTGTTATGTTTGTACACCTTGATTTGCACTTGCTTGGAACTTAACTTGACTATTTCGGCAGGAATTCTTTGGATCTCGCTAGAATCTGTGCGCGGCTTGTAAAGCCAAATCACTTTTTGCCCAACTTGAAAGTTGTTAGGATGATTAGTTAAAGAAGGCGTACTGTCTGCCCAAGAGGGGAAAGCAACTGCTAAGTTGATCAAAAGTACTAAAACCACTAGAGTGATTTGAAAAAGTTTCATGATCATCGCACTTGTCTTAGGCTTAATGGGGCAATCAATCTGCTGCTCTAGCATTTAGTTATTGTCCTTCTTTGGGTTCTCAAAGTTGAAAGATCGGTATACTAAAACTTCTTTAGACGATTTAGCAAAAGTTAAAATATCTACTGATTTCAGGATAAAACGACTTGGAGAATAAAATCAAATAGTCTTATTTGTTAAAACGATAATTTAAATTTATACATTAATCCGGTTTGATTCCTGAATTTACTTGCGTGGGCAAGGAACAGAGAACAGGGAATAGGAAAGAAGGGATAGATCCGTACTGAGTTTTGTTCAAAAATCAATAGGAGTCCTATATAAAAAATTGTGTTGTAAAAATACGTTTGAGAACAAATGGAATAGCTGAAGTAACAAGTTTATTTTACGAAAGCGATCGCTATTTATCCTTAAGCCAAAAGAAATCTTTTGACGGAGACACTGAAGCGATCGCTTGAAGCTGAAATTTAAGCAGCCCAAAAAATCGGGGCAGGTTCCAAACCCGCCCCAACATCTGATATACTGCGCCCAACGGCTGTAGCTACAGGCTTTAAACTATCAACTAAATGCACCATATCTTCTAAAGAAAGTGCTTGACGGGCATCAGAAACAGATTTTTCTGGTTCTGGGTGACATTCAATAATTAATCCATCTGCACCGCAAGCGATCGCAGCCCTAGCTACAGGTGCGACCAACTCCCGTTTGCCGACGGCATGGGAAGGATCTACAATTACAGGCAAGTGAGTTATTTGCTTGAGTGCAGCCACTGCCCCTAAATCTAGGACGTTACGGGTGTAATCGTCGAAACTGCGAATACCTCTTTCGCACAACACCACATCAGGATTCCCGTGGCTAAGGATATATTCAGCAGCCATGACAAATTCTTCAATAGTCGCTGCTAAACCACGTTTGAGCAGTATTGGTTTACCAGCTTGTCCCAAAGCTTTGAGCAAATCAAAGTTTTGCATATTGCGGCTACCAACTTGCAGCATATCAGCGTGAGCGGCGACTACTTCAATTTGAGAGATTGACATCACCTCCGTGACAACTGGCATATTGTAATGCGATCGCACCTTAGCTAAAATCTCTAATCCTGACTCTCCCATACCTTGGAAAGCGTAGGGAGATGTGCGGGGTTTGTAGACACCGCCACGTAACCCCTGTACTGATGCAGTAGATAGCCTTTGGGCGACTATCTCCATTTGTTCTAAGCTTTCAACAGTGCAGGGCCCGCCGATAATTACCAGTTCTTTACCGCCGAAAGCGACTTCTTTCGAGATTTTAACGATTGTCTGGTGGTTGAGATGGGCTTGTGCAGCAAGTTTGGCATTAATCATGGCTATATTCTCCTGAAAATTAAGTATTGGGCATTGGGCATGAAGAAGAGACAAAGTAGACAAGAAAGAGGGGGGAGACAAGGGAGAGATTTGTTCAATAATTCCTCCTCTGCTCCTCTGCTCCCCACTCTTCGATAACAACAAAAAAGCCCGAAACCAAGAGTTCCGGGCGCGTTCTGATTCATTGGCATGACGCTATTTACCCGGAATTTATTCTGGGCCAAAAGTAAAAGCCATAAAACCAACTAATGAAATAAGTCATGACAATGAAATTCTCCTTAAAAAAACAAAAACCGCAGAGGTTGCTCTGCGGTTCACCGGGCGGTTTCCATTAGGAAACTTAATTCACCCCCGGTGAACCACCCTAAACCAAAAATAAAAGTAGGAATTTGTGTTAAGCATTTGTGGGCTTTTTGCTGGAAAACTTAAGAAATATACCTATGTAAAATAAACCTAGCAGAAAGAGTAGGCTTTGTCAAGACCTGCACAAACTATAAAAAAACGATAGACTCAGTACAACTCTGGGGATTAAGACTAATCAACGCTTTGCACAATTCAAAATCACGCCCTGTTCTGATTTGCGTAGACAAAAAAAGCGGCTTGTCATTAGACGTGACGATAGTTATATAACCTCAGAAGAAAAAGCCAGGATTGAGAAGTTAAAATATATAATTCTCCTGACTTCATCTTACGAAAGCTTATTGCAGGGAATTGACAATCGCCATACATTATTGCCCAAGTTCTCATTCATCAGATCAATTTTTTAGGATCATCTGTCTCATTATGCCCAGTTCCAAAATCTTAACCCAATCTTTCGACTATTATGGAGCTTACCCCTGCCCAGTCTGTCGAATAGGTAAGATTTCTCACATGCCATTGATGGAAGCTATGGCTTGTGACTTTTGCCAAGAGATTTTTACAGTCAACTTAGAGCAACAGCAAATCAAGATGCCTTCTAGGCAACCACCTTTAACTTGGCGTTGGAATGGGTTTAGTTGGACAGAAGGCCAGTTGGAAGGTATGGAATTAGGTTGGGGTTATGGATTAGCAGCAGTAGTTTTTATAATTCTTCCCACGACTCTAATTGGCATAGTAGCTTACTATTTTCCTGCTAATCTGAAGGAACCCATTACCTGGATGCCATATATTTGGACGATATTAACCTTCTTATCACATTTATCAATTATTGTTTGGATTTATATTGAAGTCTATCAGATTCCAGTTGCAGCATATTTTCGAGCGATCGCTCGATGGAGAAATGGAGAAATGGGGAGATGAGAAATCAATTAAAAATTAAAAATCAAAAAACTTCTGCCCCCTGCCTCCTGCCTGGTTGTTGAGTTTCGACTACGCTCAACTGCCGCGTAGTCGAAACACTGCCCCCTGCCTCCTCTTTCCCAAAGCCCCATAATCCATAACAAATGATGCAGCGTATAAATGACTCCATCACTCATAATTAAGTTGATTGTCCACCAAAATATCGTATGAGCGATCTGGAGCGGTACTATAGAGTTTTGGAATTAGAGCCTGGAGCAACACTTGAAGAAGTGAACCAGGCTTACAAAGATTTAGTCTTTGTTTGGCATCCCGATCGCATTCCCAAAGACAATCTCCGTTTACAGCAGAAAGCACAAGACAAGCTGAAAGCCATAAATGAAGCTCGTGAAAAGTTGCGTTCTCTAAAAACCAAACATCAAACCACACATCACTCACCGCCACCTCAACAGGAAAAACCATCTCAAACAATCCAAAAACCACCAAAGCAAAACTCAGACTTAAGTGGCAAAGACTACAGTCGGGCGAATTTGAGCAATAAAGACTTATCTGGCAGAAATCTGAGTTATGCCAATTTGAGCGGTGCTAATCTTAGCGATACTTTTATGCACAAAGTCAACCTCAGAGGTGCAAATTTATCTGAAGCAAATCTATTTCGGGCAAACCTACTTTTAGCCGATCTCAGAGAAGCAAATTTACGCGCTGCTAATTTGATTGGAGCGGATCTCAGTGGGGCCGACTTGCGAGGAGCCGACTTGACGGGAGCGCGGATTCGTTCTGGTGAGCGTCTTTTGGTTAAATTAGTTGGGACTAACTTAGCAGGGGCAATTATGCCTGATGGCTCAATTTATCAATAACTGAGGTTATGCCATAACACCAAAACCCTCATTTAGAGACGCGATCGATAAATCGCGTCTTAAAAAACTAATTATCCAGATTGATAATACTAATTTGAAACAAGTCGGGAATCTGAACTAGCTTTATCCATCCCTACAACCTACGTGTAAAATTGAATATGATACATCAAGGCTTTTAGGCATTGTGAACTTTTTTATCGGCTGTGCTGTTTGGGCATATAAAGGTTGGGTAGGCGAACTCTATCCCCAAGGTACTCGCACTGCTGATTTTCTCCATCTCTACAGTCGTCGCTTCACAACTGTAGAAGGTAACACTACCTTTTATGCCGTGCCTAACCAAGAAACTGTAACTCGTTGGGCTGCCGAAACACCAGCAGGTTTTGAATTTTGTCTAAAATTACCACGAGATATTACCCATCAAGGGTTGCTAAAACCTTATATTCCAGCTGCTTTAAAATTTCTGGAGGGAATGCGCCCTTTAGGTAAGCATCTTGGCCCAATTTTTGCCCAGTTACCACCCAGTTATGCACCTGCATTACTTGACGATTTGACCAACTTTCTAGAAGCTTGGCCGCGTACAGAAGCATCTCTAGCAGTGGAAGTTCGGCATCCCGACTGGTTCAAGGAACCCCATGCTAGTAATTTGACGGCGCTTTTAGAAAATTTAGGTGTCGGACGAGTACTGTTAGACTCGCGTCCCATTTACGCTGGAGATGATGACCCCCAGTTGCAATCGGAACGGCGCAAACCTAAATTACCGTTGCAATTGAGTGTGACAGCGCCTTTTACTCTGATTCGGTTTATTTCTCATCCGAATTTATCAGTGAATCAGCCATTTATGGAAGAGTGGGTAAGGCAGGTTCAGCAATGGTTACAGATGGGAGTGCGAATTTATTTCTTTGTCCATTGTCCAATAGAAGCGCGATCGCCCAATACAGCCCGTCACTTCCAACAGCTATTAGAACAGAGTGGCACATTAATTCCACCCCTACCTTGGAATAACCTTGAGCATCCCCCCAATCAACTCAGTTTATGGTGATCGTATTTAGTAGATAATTGGGGTTGTAATACTTTTCTGTTAAAGAAAATTTTTTTAGAGTAGTTCCATCAAAGGAGGTTGAGATGAGTCGTCTTCTTTATGAAAAATCAGTCTCATATAAAGGATATCTCATCATTCCATTTATTTTTGGCAAAGCGGATAATTACGAAATTTATTCGTATAAAATGCTATCTGAAATTGGGCACAGAAGCAAATTTCACAAAGCAGAAAATCCAGCAGAAATCTATGGAAGTGACGCTAGTAACATCATTGATATTGCTAAAGAGCATATCGATCAAAATTCTGAGTTTGTTCATCGGGGGGATAGTTTTAAGTCTCGCTATGTTTATCGGAACAATTTAATTATCATCTTTCAAGAAGGAGACAAATATTTTTATGACCATTATCCACCAGAGTTATTGAATAATATTGCTGCTCCAAAGTTATTCAAATCTGAATATGAATGTCTGAATTGGATTAAGCAAGGCTTTGATGGGCGACATGTACGGCAAAGAGCGGTTTGAAGCAGGTAGGAGTATTTGCATTTGTGTATTACAGCTATTTTCAAGTAAATAGCTGTAATTTGGAATTTTGCTTTGTAGCATTATTTAAATGTCTGCAATCAACCTTGATTTATTGCGCTTGGCTCCATGTAGACAACTTCCCAAATGTGGCCATCTAAGTCAGCAAATCCATGTCCATACATAAAACCGTGATCTTGCGGTTCATTGTAGGTTGTTCCACCAGCGGCGACAGCCTTGCGAATCATTTCATCAACTTGTTCTCGGCTATCAGAAGATAAACACACAAGCACTTCTGTGTTTATTGTGGCATCACAAATTTCTTTGGGAGTAAACGTCTTAAACTTTTCATGGGTCAAAAGCATGACGAAAATGTTTTCGGACACAATCATACAAGTGGCAGTTTCGTCAGTGAATTGAGAATTAAACTCAAAGCCGAGTTGAGTAAAGAACTCGATCGATTGATTGAGGTTTTTAACTGGTAGATTAACGAAAATTTGAGTACTCATGAGTTCTTCTTTGGAATTATTTCACAGTGAAAGATCGGCGAAAAAGCGCTGAGGTTTTACAGGGAAGACGCCCATAAGCGCCTCCCCACAAGTCAAGGAGTTTTCTGGCAATTGACCATCCACGGAATGCCGAATTGATCGACCAACATACCAAAGCGGACAGACCAAAAGGTTTGATCGATCGGCATCTTCACTTTTCCGTTTTCTGCCAGGGTATGAAAGATGCGTTCTGCCTTCTCTGGCTCGTCAACGCTAATTTGCACGGAAAAGCCTTGGGGTGTTTCAAAATATCCAGGCGGACTGTCAGACCCCATCAAGAGGCGATCGCCCAGATCGAGGCAGACGTGCATGATTTTGTCATGCCATTCGGCAGGTATATGCTCGGCTGAGGGCGCATCTCCGTGGGTCATCATCATGACAATTTTGCCGCCAAGACAGTGTTCATAGAACTTGAACGCGGCTTCACAGTTGCCGTTGAACATGAGATAAGGATTGAGTTTCATGGCGTTGGCTCAGTAGATTAGTTTATGGGTTGAGCGTGAATACAGCTTGAGAGGTTTCTGGATCGAATGGAACCGAGAGATGTTCGTGTAATATCTGCCATTCGCCTTGATTTTTCTGGCAGACAGCGGTGACGCGCATCCACGTCTGCATTGCCGGATGGTCTTGGCTTCCTGTGAAGCGAAATAGCCAATGTGCAACCGCTAAGTCTTCACTGACGGTAATCTTGAGGTCTCGTGTTTCAATCTCAAAAGCGTCCGGGAAGTAAGGCAAACATTCTTTCCACACTTGACGCCAAGCATCTTTTCCTTGGGTTTGGAAAGGAGGTTTAATATCGAAGACGATAACCTCGTTGGCATAGTGGGACATGATTTGCTCAACATCTTTGGCGCAGATGGCACGTTGTTGCTCGGCAATTAGTTGGCGAATCTGAACTTCATGAGTTGCGATCGCGCTTTTGGTTGTCATTGTCATCTCTCCTTTTGGGTTGAGGTTGAACGCAGTTACGAATTCTCTGGCAAGCCTGCAACTTCAATCACAGGTCGAATTTCAACAGTGCCGACGTGCGCGCCTGGAATCCGCGCGGCGATCGCGATCGCTTCGTCGAGATCCTGAGCATTGATCAGAAAAAAACCGCCTAATTGTTCGCGAGTTTCTGCAAACGGCCCGTCAGTTACTAGCGGTTTGCTGTCGCGCACCCGAACGCTGGTTGCAGTTGCCACAGGGTGGAGTGGGGCGGTTGCGAGATACTGCCCCTTCGAGTTGAGTTGTTGTGCCAGTTGTGCGGATTCTACATAACAATGTTCCCGTTCAGTTTGGCTCAGGGCATTTTCCTCCAGGTAAATCAGCAGCAAATATTTCATGGGGTTGTTTCCTTTATTTCCTGTTGTTACTTCCCTTTGTTAGTAAGTCGAACGGTGCTGACTCAAATCGACACTCCGCCAAAAATTTTTATCGTTTAGTACGATCTGGGTATACCTCCCTTGTTTCCTTTTGTTAGTAAGTCGAACGGTGCTAACTCAAATCGACACCTCGCCAAAAATTTTTATCGAAGAAAAGAGAAAAACCGCCTTCTGCCTCACTTCGACTACGCTCAGTGACCACCTGCCTCCTTTAATTCAGGTATGATCCCAAACGCAAAAACAGACGTAAACCAAGCGATCGCCTCCCTTTACCAGGCTGAATGGGGACGGATCGTCGCTATCCTCATCCGGTTGGTGGGGGATTTCGATGTGGCTGAAGAAGCGGTACAGGAAGCCTTTATAGCCGCCGTGAATCAATGGCAGTCGAGCGGCGTGCCCGATCTCCCCCGTGCGTGGATTGTCAAAACAGCCCGATACAAAGCCATCGATCGCCTCCGACGGCGGACACGGCTGACGGAAAAATTGGAATGGTACGCCGCCTCCGGGTTAATCCCAACCCGCGAGGAGCCAACTTACGATACAGACGAAATTCCAGACGATCGGCTGCGGCTGATCTTTACTTGCTGCCACCCTGCACTAGCGATTGAGGCGCAGGTTGCTTTGACGCTGCGGCTGCTGGGCGGACTTGAAACAGATGAAATTGCACGGGCGTTTCTCGTGCCCACGGCAACGATGGCGCAACGACTGGTACGCGCCAAACGTAAGATTCGGGATGCGGGTATTCCCTATAAAGTGCCAGACACAACCGATCTGTCTGTGCGGGTAGACGCAGTGCTGACGGCGATCTATCTGATTTTCAATGAGGGCTACGCAACGACTAGGGGCGAGACGCTGGTGAGGGCTGACCTTTGCACAGAAGCGATTCGGCTGGGTCGTCTCGTAAGGACGTTGATGGCACCGCAACCGCCCTCAGAAGTAACTGCACTCTTGGCGCTGATGTTGTTGCACGACTCCCGGCGTGATGCCCGTTTGGATGAGGCAGGCGATCTGGTGTTGCTCGAAGATCAGGATCGTAGTTGCTGGAATCAACAGCAGATTGCTGAGGCGCTACCGCTTGTTGAAGAGGCATTGCGGGGCGAAATTGGTTCGTTTGCAGTGCAAGCAGCGATCGCGGCACTACATTGTCAAGCAGCACAAGCAGAAGAAACGGACTGGTTACAAATTGTCCGCCTCTACGATTTGCTAGAACGCTTGCAGCCCTCGCCGATTGTGTCGCTGAATCGGGCGGTGGCAATCTCAATGATAGAGACTCCTCAGACAGCTCTCGAACTCATTGATGGGCTTGCTCCCCAACTTAATGACTATCATCTATTTCACGCCACCCGTGCCGAGATGCTGCGCCGCATCGGAGCCTCAGCGTCAGCCGCAGAGAGTTACGCGATCGCGCTCATGCTGGTTACAAATGACAGCGAACGCCGCTTTCTAGAGCGTCGGCTGCGCGAAGTTCAGCCCTAACGTCCAGCATCACCGAACACGCGAAGAATTATTGATTACCAAGATTGTGTTCAGTTACTGATTAAACTTCGGTTAAGGGGGAAAGGGGAAGGGTAAAAGGGAAAAGTTCAAGCCCCGTTTTTCACTCTGGTTTGCATTGGTGGGGATACAAGCCCCTATCAATGCCGTCTTCCCTACACCCTACACCCTACCCCCTACCCCCTGTTTTTGACACCTTCATGATGCCAATCTACTCGGTTCATACGATAAACGAAGCAGTCATCGTCACCAAATCGTCGAGACTCGACAAATTGGAAACCAAAACGTTCATAAAAGCGGTGGACGCGAGTATTGCCAGCAAGTGGATCAACGAGTACAGCTATCACTTGCGGGTCAGCAAAACATCGAGCAAGTGCAAGCTGCATCATTTGGGTTCCATAGCCTTTGCCCAAATCACTCTCTTCCCCAATCCAGATATCAATAGCGCGAAGATTCGCCGGAACATCACCCCAGTAGTGACTATCCTCACATGCCGGATCGATAATCTGAATAAATCCGATGGGGCGACCATCAATTTCAGCAATCAATTGCTCTCTCCATTCAGGAGTGCGGTCAAGTTCTGTCTCCCAGCCCCAGTCATCGTTAGGATCGGATTCTACCACATGAGGTTGCTCATCCCAATGTCGCAGCAGATCCAAATCAGCAAAGGTAGCAGGGCGGAGATTTATCCTCATCAGAGGTGGTACGTTATAGTTCATGGCTTTACTCAGGTTAGTTAGCACTTACCTACTCATATTTACTGTGGCGTAACCAAATACCAAAGGATAGGGGAATTTTACCAAGAAGCGATCGCCTACGGCGGGCGGGTACGCCATCGCAGAGTGAAGATATATACAAATCTAAAGAATTTATTAAATAGCTACCCAGGTAGAAAACGGGTAGTTCTCCGCTATCTTTAAGCAAGCGATTCAGGGATGATTAATTCTATAGAAAAGCGCTAGCACAAATTTTAGGCTGGCATTTAATAAACCGCATATAAATCAAAGCCCTGAACTTTTATCAGGGCTTTTTAAATTTAAGCAGAGCGATCGCAGCCTTTTGAGTTTTATTATTGCGTTGAAGCGATCAATTATTTATACAGTAGTGCTAGTGCTGAAAGACTGATGGCAAGACTGGGAAAATTGATGCTGCGAGAAAACCGTGATTTTCATGTCATTCAAGAAATAGAAGCTGCTTTGCGTCAGTATTCTTTCCTCGGTCAAGGCATTTGCATTTTAGGCTCAAGCACTCTACAAAAATTGCTCTATAAATAGTCTACAGAATAAACTACTATAAAGCTATCGGAATAGTGTCTTTAAAGATTATGAGCAACACTAAAAAAGTTAGTGACGACTTGAGCGCTGCTGGACAACTAACTTCTGAAGAGTTAAAACAGGCAGCCCAAGAGGGATTTAAGTCAGTGCTGAACCTGCGTTCTCCCGATGAAGCAGGTTTTCTCAGTGACGAACAGCAGCAAGCTCAAGCGGCTGGACTGCAATATGCTAATGTGCCATTAAAGCCTTCAGAAGCAAATCAAGAGCAAACAGAGTTAGCAATTCAGAAGATTGAGAACTTACCCAAACCAATTTTAATTCACTGTGCTGCTGGAGCAAGGGCTGGTGGTATCGCCTTGATTGCCAATGCTATTAGTGAAGGTTTGACTTATGAGGAAATTAGTCAGAAAGCTCAAGAGCTTGGTTTAAATTTAGAACAACCCCACCTCAAGCAATTCCTACTGGAAAAGTATATTGCCAAGCAAAAATGACTAACTCAGCACCAAGTCGTTTGGGTGAACTCGCCAACCTGTTTTTTAAATTGGGCGTCATCGGCTTTGGGGGCCCGGTTGCCCATATTGCCATGATTGAAGATGAAGTGGTTAAGCGGCGTCAGTGGTTGACAAGGGAGCATTTTCTAGATTTGCTGGGTGCAACTAACCTAATTCCTGGGCCAAATTCCACAGAAATGGCTATCCATATAGGATACATCTATGCAGGATGGCTGGGGCTGATTGTGTCAGGTGTCTGTTTCGTTTTACCTGCGGTTCTAATTACTGGTGGGTTTGCTTGGGTTTATGTTGCCTACGGTACTCTACCCCAAGTCGCTCCTTTGCTTTATGGGATTAAACCGGCTGTTTTAGCAATCATCATCAATGCTCTCTGGGGGTTAGCCAAAAAGGCTGTGAAAACCCGCCAATTACTAGTAATTGCTTTAGCTGTAGCATTGCTAACATTGTTATTCAAATTAAATGAAGTAATTGCCCTATTAATTGGGGGATTGCTGGGTATGGTTTGGTTACATTCTGGCGATAAACACGACAAACCAGGAGATAAAGCCAACTTTCTGATTGCTAGTCTCAGCACAGGTGCAACTTTGAAAGCATCCGCTGTAGTTGCGGCATCGGTAGCTACTGCATCGACTGTAGCCAACGTTTCTTTATGGCAGTTGGGTTGGTTTTTTCTGAAAGTTGGTAGTGTCTTGTTTGGTGGTGGCTACCTTTTGGTGGCTTTTCTGCAAGGGGGATTAGTTCAAGAATACGGCTGGCTGACACAACAGCAGTTATTAGATGCGATCGCAATTGGTCAATTTACCCCTGGGCCAGTACTTTCCACTGCTACGTTTATCGGTTATGTGATTGCTGGCATACCCGGCGCAATTGTTGCCACCATTGGAATTTTTCTACCTTCTTTTGTTTTCGTTGCTGCCCTAAATCCCCTAATTCCACGCTTACGAGCCTCTTCTTGGACTAGAGCATTTTTGGATGCTGTGAATGTTAGTGCCGTAGCGCTAATGGTTGTGACTACTCTACAACTGGGGGCAGCGACTTTAACATTACCACAAGCCCCATTTGTAGATTTTCTCGGTTTGGCGATCGCGATCGTCTCAGCCATTTTAGCTATTCGCTTTCGCATTAATGCTGCATGGCTAGTCTTTGGTAGCGCCTTCATTGGCTGGGGTGCTTCACTCTTGGGCTACACTCGATGAAATTGCAACTATTTGAGATTACTAACAGATATTAGCTTTACTTTATACACTTAAACGAATAAGTGTATTTTTTAATTTAAGCTTTTTATCCTCTCTATGACTCGAATTGATAGAGATTTTTCTGATTTTGACGGCTTAAGTAAGTCAAAAAATAGATATATTAAATCTTGCTTTCAAACTATTTTTATGTGATAATCACCATTAAATACTGTAAATTCGTAGACTTTAAGTAGTTAATGCCGAGAGTTCAAAAAATTAGCTTTTTATCTATTTAAAAATAGATGTAGGTTGGGTTGAGCAACGCGAAACTCATACCAATTGGAAAAAAGAATGCGACAAATAGACCATTTGTAGAGACGCGATTCATCGCGTCTTTACCCAAGGATGTGTTGCAATCATTAATTGAATTGGTATCAACATTGATCGGAGTGTTGCGTTTCCTTCCTCAACGCAACCTACAATTTTGTTTGCAACAGTTTAGCCTTGCCACGCTAGTACTTATATTTACTTTATAAATCAACTCTGACTCATTTGTGGAAATAAAGTTAACTTAAACTAAGGTGAAATATGTCAATTCAAAATACAGTATCTAATTGGGAACAACTGTTAGAAATTGCCCAAAAAAATACCCCGGCTCGACGGGTGCGTAGACCAGGGCAATCTCCTTCTACGGCTCCCATCCCTAGCAGCCTCCATAAACTGCCGCCAGATACAGAACCATCAGTACTGCTCTACCGCGATACTAACTCTTGGTGTCCATTTTGCGAACGGGTTTGGTTTGCTCTCGAAGAAAAAGAAATTCCCTTTGCAACAGAGTTTATCGATTTGAGCAACAAGCCTAAATGGTATACCGATTTAGTTCCCACAACCCTTGTCCCTGCGGCGAAAATTGAGGACAAATTAGTTTATGAATCCAAAGATATTCTGTTAGCCTTAGAAGAAAGATTTGGGCCAAGCTTACTTCCTGAAGACGCAGAAGAAAATGCCGTTGCTAGACAATGGCTTGAGGATGCTGAAACCAATGGTGTGAGAGATATCGCCTACAAATTTCTCAGACAAGCGCCGGAAGATCCGCATGAATTAGCAAGCTTACAGGCAGCTTTTGAAGCGAAATTAGACGAACTGGAGCAGCTTCTCGGAAAGTATCCTGGCCCATACTTTTTATCAACATTTAGCCTCGTAGATATTACCTATAGTCCCCATTTAGACAGATTGGCGGCTAACTTACCCGTTTATCGGGGATATCAACTCAAGGGAAATCCCCGGTATCCTCGGATCAACGCTTGGTTTGAAGCGCTCAAACAGCGTCCCGCTTATCACCGCGTCAAATCGGACGATATCACCAACAATTTACTTTTGCGTCGTCGATGGGGCGTGACTCCAATCGGCAATCCCTTACCTCTTGACTCAGCTATTAGCCAAGAAATCCAATTTCGGGCAGAAGCGGCTGAAAGATTGACTGATAACCGAGAAGTTGCTTTAGGAGATATTCTGAAAAACTCCGGTGTGCAAGCATTGGCGGTTAATGGCGACACAACAGCCGTTAAAGAGGCGGTTGATTTTCACCTTAGATTGCTGGCTGACTATCTCATCAATGGTAATGGTGCAGCATTACCGTGGGGACGCGTGGGTGGTAAAGACAATGCCGATCCGACTGCGGCTGCGGTTGGTGCCATCACACTCGCCTATGTGAGAAATCGCATCTGTGCGCCACGGGATATGAGCGCTGGTGCTGCAACTGCATTCCGCGCAGCAGCTGATAAAGTGTTGGCATCTCTTTATTAGCGATCGCATTTTCAAGTCATTTGCAAAAAAAATGTAGAGACGTATCACTGCTACGTCTCTACAAAGGTTTTAGATGGAGATATTTTATCGATAATCTTGACTTTGAATGCTCCCTAAACGGGCAGCATCACGAATATTGTAATGGGAGCATCCAGTTTTGGAAGATTTATCATTTATGGGAAAATGTAAAGGGAAATAACCCTGTGCGATCGCTGACAATGAACCAAGAGAAACAAGAACGGATCAAAGCCTGCTTACAAGAATTGTCAA
>JADEXV010000178.1 GCA_015206945.1 Nostocales cyanobacterium LEGE 12452
GTTCTGGCCCGACAATGGGCTTACTTACAAGTCATCAGCACCAACGCTAAAAACTTGATTTACCATCTCGGCATCGCTATGTACAGTGAGGAATAGAATGGGTAACTCACACCAGTGCGAATCATTGCGTACTAATTGGCAAAGTTCTATACCATTTGTATAAGGCAATTCCACATCCAGAATCAACATATCTGGCGTAACTACTTCCAAGGTTTCCCAGAACTGACGCGGATCTTCAAGAGCGATCGCCTTCAGTCCCCAAGGACTAAGTAAGGTTTGCAATAATGCTTGGATTTGCGGATCGTCATCCACAACTAATATTTTAATTTCTGTATATGGGTCATTTTGCAGCGGTTGTGTGACTGTTTCTAAAACCTGTGGGGTTGGTGATGCAGATATTGCCGCTGTGTCGTTTCCGTCAATTTCTCGACGCAATAACTTTACCCAACTTTCGAGGTTGCTAATCTCAGATTGACTCAAAGTTTGGCCAGAACCCAGTAACAGTTCGATATCGCGCGCCAATTTTGAGCCAAAAGGCAAGCCAAAAGTACCTAAAGATCCCGCTAACGTATGTGCCTCTTTGGCTGCAAGCGATCGCAAATCGAAATTTAAACTATTTTGGTTTAAAGTTGCGATCGCTTCCTCCAGCACCCTCACCTGCTCGTCTATACGCCCTTGAAATCGTTGCCAAATTTCCGCAACTGCCATTAATGTTTGCTGCTGTGATTTGAGATTGGGAACCAAAGATTTTGCACGCTCCTCTGCCCCCCGGTCACTGAGCGTAGCCGTTGGCGCAGCCTCTCGTAGAGAAGTGCTGCCCCCCTGCTCCTCTGCCCGTGGTTTCAGCCGATAGCCGATACCATAAACTGTTTCAACCAAATCACTAGGCGCTCCTACAGCTTTTAGTTTGTGTCGTAATCCTTTGATATGGGTGCGAACAGCTTCTTCTTGTGGAGTGTCTTCACAACACCAAAGATGTTCTAAAATCATGCCGCAGCTAAACACCCGGCGAGTATTTCGCAAGAATAGTTCTAAAAGAGCATACTCTTTGGGAGTAAGTGGCAGCAAATTTTTAGCATAGACCGCTTCACAGCTACTAGGGTCTAGCCGCAACTGACCATACTCCAGCACAGGTTGCGAGGTTACGCCTTTGCGACGCAACAGTGCCCTAACACGAGCAATTAACTCTTCTGTGTCAAAGGGTTTAACTACGTAGTCATCTGCACCTGCATCTAGTCCGATCGCTTTCTCATGACTACTATCGCACCCTGTCAATAATAATATTGGCATTTGCAGACCATTAGACCGGATTTGACGACAAAGACTAATGCCATCTAGTTTGGGCAACACTACATCTAAGAGGATTAAATCATAATCATAAGTTTGAATAAAATTCCAAGCAGTATCACCATCAGTGGCAACTTCAACCGCGTAGTTTTGGTTAGTTAAAACTGTGGTGAGTGAGTATGCATTTAACTCGTCATCTTCGACAACTAAAATTTTCATGTTAAAAGTTTTCCAAATTAAAATGGATATCACAGATAACAAGCAATCGAATTCAATTGTAAAATTGATATAATATCAATTCAATGCTGAATTTTAAAGCTTCTTCCAAAAGGTTTATATTTACGAATCGTACTCATTAATAAATATCAATATTAATTAATTTTCGCTGGATTTTTCTAATTACCTGCTTAGGAGCAGATGGTGTAGTGGGAAGAAACATCTTACAGACGCTAACTTTATACTACCTTACTTAGAAGTTTTTCTAGTACAGAGAGACTCATCTCCCGAACTTTTTCAAGAAGCCGCTCCAGTCCCCCTTCTCCCATGTTGGCAGAAGGGGTTAGGAAATGAGGGCAACTCTAAAACCCTTTTTAAATCTCGTTTTCAGCCTCTGGCGATGTGTTTTAGCTTAAAGCTAGCTGTACGCCCCTACAGCCGATTTATATGTTGTAAAGATTTTTGGAAATGGTGCTATGTATGTTGAGTAGGAGCAGTTTTTTCTCTTGCCTTGGTCGTTCGTACAACTTACCGTAGGGAAGAACTGATAAAACTCTCAATACGCTACAACAGAAAAAACCCTCTGCTAAATCTGTGAAAAAACGAGTAACACTCACCTTCCCGAAACGCGCCGTGCAAATGCCAGTCACTTATGTACTGGCCAAGGAGTTCAACGTCGCCGCTAATATTATCCGCGCCCAAGTTGCCCCAAATCAAATTGGCAAGCTGGTAGTGGAATTATCGGGAGATATCGATCAATTAGATGCGGCGATCGAGTGGATGCGATCGCGTAATGTTAATGTTTCTTCGACATTAGGCGAAATTGCGATCGACGAGGATGTGTGTGTCCACTGTGGCTTGTGTACTGGGGTTTGTCCTACCGAAGCCCTCACCCTCCAGCCAGAGACGTACAAGTTGACATTCACGCGATCGCGCTGTATCGTCTGCGAACAGTGTATTCCCACCTGTCCCGTACAAGCAATTTCTACTAACATTTAACAATCCAAAATCCAAGATTGAAGTTAGCCCAACTTAAACACATCCGCGATTACACTATCATCACCCACCAGCCTACTTTTTGCTGGAGAGTCGTAAACTACCAATAGCGAAGGTATACCAGCTACATCCTGAAACAGTGTCATTCCCTCAGCATGATCTTCCCGATTCCCATAAGGAATATCTTGCACAAAATCGGGATTACTGAAGACATTTTCTCGCAAATTCACACCATTTACCCAGCGATAAACTTGCACGGGGCCATCTAAATCCATCGTTGGCCCAGCTAAAATCAACAAGTCTTTATCATCTACATACAAATCCCGAACTCCCAAACCATTCAACCAGATAAAATGCTTTTTATATAACTCCTGCAATTCTCCAATTTGCTTTAGTTTCATCAGTCCAGGGGTAGAATCTTCTAACTCTATTTCCAGCACCATAGCCCAACCCCGCAATACAGGCCCGCGCAAACCGAGAAAGACGCGGTTTTGATAAATACCTATTCCTTCAATATCAAAGCCATTATCCTTTCCAGGAATTGCTGCCTGAATAAACAAGCCTAAATGGGCATCATTTGCTAAAGCTGTCATTAGCAAGTTACCCTGATCCGTCACCTCTAATTTACTGGCAGTCAATTGCACATCTGGCTTTTCGGGGTGTGGACAAGATGAGAATAGTTTCCCGTCTATCAGAGGAATTCGTCCTAAAACGTAACGGTTAGGTTCTGATTCAATTTTTCCGAGCCTTTTAAAGTTTTTGGCATCTGTATTTTCAGGTTTGGATTTTTTGCGTTTGTAGCTGTGAGAACCAACAAACCATAAGTAATTATCAGCATAAGCCAGTCCTTCTATATCTATTTCTTTGTCTTCTGGTGCAGGTAAATCGATAAATTCTGCTACACGAAATTGTTGATGATCTGTAAATTTATCAGTATCAACCAAAGAGAGACGCTCAATAGTTGAAGTTTCATCTGACCCTAACCATAAATATTTCTGATGTGTTAGTAGCAGTGCTGATAAATCTTCTCTATGCTCTTTAAAAGAATCTACAAAAGTCAATAAAACTTGATTTAGTAAATGTAAGTTTGGCATTTTAAATTATATTGTTATTTACAAATATATTAGCCATGTTATTATAATATACTATTTGATAATCGTAATATTTTGTTCTCAAAACTATATCTCATATCAGCTTAACGGGATAAGATGCTTCTAAACCTTTGATAGATATTGCATATTTATAAAATAGGATGCAACTATCAATAGTCATAAGCTTACCTTACAATCCTCATGGCATAAAAAATATCAAAAATAGATGTAAATTATTAAATAATATTGTTATTATGCAATAACCTCATGAGGTAATCATTCAGACCAATTATGAAATTAGCCACACAAACCACAGTCAAAACTCTCGGTGACTACGCCTACCAAGCGATTGAAAAACACTTTAAGAAAACCTTTAAGTGGGAAAAATCAGTCAAGAAAGATGAAGATCCAGAAGCGCTACACCAAATGCGAGTGGGAATGCGCCGCCTACGAACAGCGGTTACTCGGTTTGGGCTAGCGGTGGATGTGCCGAAACAAGTCAGCGATAAAAATATTGGTAAAATAGCCCGTCGTCTGGGTAATCTGCGAGATTTAGACGTACTCAAAGAAAGTTTGGAAAACACTTATAAACCAAATTTACCTCGTAAAGAGCAGGAATCTCTGCAAACAGCTTTTACAGCTTTGGCTAAACAACGTGAAGATGTAGAATCGAGTGTGCAGAAAACATTAAACGATGAATCTTACAAGTCTCTCAAAGATGCATTGGATAAGTGGTTAGAGAAACCCAGTTATCAACCTTTGGCATCTGTTTCGATTCAGCAAGTGCTACCAGACTTACTTTTGCCAGAAGTGAGTAACTTTTTACTGCATCCAGGTTGGCTAATTGGTACTGAAATTGTAGAATCAGAAGTGAAGATCCAGAAAAACTGGAAACCGAAAAAGATAGAAAAACAATTGACAACAGAAGGTGAAAGTCTTCATAGTTTGCGAAAAGAAGCTAAACGTATACGCTATCAAATGGAGTTGTTTACTGAGTTATATGGCGAGTCTTACGAAGCTTATATTACAGAAGTAAAAAATATCCAAGAAATTTTGGGTACGATGCAAGATAGTGCTGTTTTAACTGACTGGCTTACAGATGTATATAAGTCAGAAATTCAGACTGAGTTACCCACCTTCGCTAATTTGTTAACTGAAAATCGTTACCAGTCGTGGCAGCAATGGCAACCTTTGCAAGAACGCTATCTGAAAACTGAAACCAGACATAGTTTTCATTTAACAATATTGCACCCGCTTTCAGGAGTAATCAGTTAAAAGTTACTCTTGATTGAGAAAGGATTAGACTAACAAACAGATAATTGAATAGAAGCTTCTAGAGATAAAAAATAAACACTGCTCTGGGGAATTTGTACAATACGGGTCTTTTCGGCGGAACCCAAACCTGAAATTAGTCTAATAGTGCTTTCTATAATTACTCCCTGCTCAATTTGTCTGGGGAGTGCCTTGGCTGAAAAAGTCCCAGGTGTTTCTAAAACAATCCTGCTCTAACAGAGCCATCGAGAATGGCTCTGTTAATAGTTTGTATATGGTTAATGGTAGTGCCGGGAATCATCTAACTCCATGCTTTAACCCACGTTCTGCACTTCAAAATGTAATATAAAGTGTTGTATACTCTTTTGCATTTCTCACAAGTTTCTCAAATTATTTCTCTATACCTAAATGTAAGATGAGGATCTTTAAAAACTCACCTATCCTAAGTATTAGAGGTCTATACGTTTAAAAAAATTCTGCTTGCATTGGATTGCTCTGAGATGGGCAAACATATTTTTGAACAAGGCGTTGCTTTAGCTAAGATGACTGGAGCTAGTTTATTGCTGCTACACGTTTTATCTACTGAAGAAGAAGGTAGTCCTTATATACCAGTGTCTACTTTTGAATACTATCCAGGAATGTGGGAGCAAGTTTCACAGTCTCACATACAGGAGTGGGAAAAATGGAAAAATCAAGGTGCGGAGATGTTGCAATCGTTCTCTGCTCAAGCAAATACAGCCGCAGTAAACACTGAATTTAGGCAAATCCCTGGCAGTCCGAGTCGAGTTATTTGTGACTTAGCTGGGAATTGGGGTGCTGACCTCATTGTCATCGGGCGTCGAGGTCACTCTGGTCTAGCGGAACTATTACTCGGCAGTGTCAGTAATTATGTTCTTCACCATGCTCCTTGTTCAGTCTATGTTGTGCAACTTCCCATTGATGATAAAAAAGCTGAAGTTGTACAAGAAAGGGCAGGTGCTTCCACTGGCAGCTAATTTTTATGGCAGTGTCTTACGTTCCCAACCTCCGGCGGCTGAGAATGCCGATTAATGGGCTGCTGCTTGCTGCCTCCTGAATTAGCGGCAGAGTCGCAATGAAAGTGCATTTTCAGTTCTACCCAGAAACTAGATTTTAAAATGATCCAGGGATAAAAAAGACGGGTTGCAGCCCGTCTAAATAGCTTGAAAGTGCAAATACACCTTGTATAGTATTGAAAATAACACAGTTAATTTTCTTAGAGTTGCCAATTTGCCAAGTTACAAAAAGAACAGGTTAATGCAAGAGACGCAATGCATCGCGTGTTTACGATCTAAATTTTCATCAAAAAATCTTAACCCAATGTATTGGTTTATACTAATGCTTTGGGTTAAGGGTTATTGGTAACACTCATGAGCAATTTTCAGCTACTCTCTGGTCTGAAAACAGTAATATAGGACTTACGCATGAGTTACGGAATAACGTAGACGCTTCTCTACGAGACGCTACGCGAACGGCTTGCCGCAGTCTACCGCAGAGGCACAGAGGGCGCGGACAAATAAGAGTTTGAGAGATATTTTGCGTAAGTCCTATAATAATCGCTCTCACAAGATATTGCTTTGTCTAAATCAGTCATAGTAGAAGTTACAGGTAGTGGATATAGAAGTTCCTCTAATGTGTTACCACCACTGGTTTAGTTTGACATGAACTCAACTAGCAACGAAAATCAAGGTTTATAAGCATCAAAATATGAACGTTTTACTTTTATACCCCCGCTTTCCAAAAAGTTTTTGGTCTTTTGAAAAAACACTGGCTTTATTAGACCGTAAAGCAATGCTACCGCCTTTAGGCTTGGTAACTGTAGCGGCGATTTTACCGCAAGAATGGAATTTTAAGCTAGTAGATCGAAATGTTCGCGTCTGTACAGAAGCCGAATGGGCTTGGGCAGATTTGGTTATTATGTCGGCGATGATTGTGCAAAAAGAAGATTTGCTCTCTCAGATATTGGAAGCAAAGCAGAGAGGTAAGCAGGTAGCTGTGGGTGGTCCCTTCCCGACAGCGCTACCAGATGAAATGACATCCGCCGGAGCAGATTACCTGATATTGGACGAAGGGGAAATTACCCTACCTTTATTTGTAGCAGCGATCGCACGCGGCGATCGCACAGGTATTTTTCGCTCTGGCGGTGAAAAACCCGATGTCACGAATACTCCAACTCCTCGCTTTGACTTGCTAGAGTTTGAAGCTTATGCAGAGATGTCGGTGCAATTTTCCCGTGGATGCCCCTTTCAATGTGAATTCTGCGACATTATTGTGCTATATGGTCGCAAACCCCGCACAAAAAACCCAGAGCAACTCTTAGCAGAACTTGATTGTCTCTACAAACTGGGTTGGCGGCGCAGTATTTTTATGGTGGATGACAACTTCATCGGTAATAAGCGGAATGTCAAATTATTTTTGAAGTCTCTTTTGCCCTGGATGGTAGAACATAACTATCCCTTTTCCTTTGCCACAGAAGCTTCAGTTGATTTAGCCCAAGATCAAGAACTGATGGATTTGATGGTAGCGTGTAATTTTGGAGCCGTTTTTCTGGGAATTGAAACCCCCGACGAAGAAAGTCTCACTTTCACACAGAAATACCAGAATACGCGAGACTCACTCAGCGAGGCGGTAAATAAAATTACCCGCTCCGGGCTGCGAGTCATGGCAGGCTTTATCATTGGATTTGATGGCGAGAAGGCAGGTGCAGGCGCCCGAATTGTCAAGTTTGTGGAGCAAACAGCAATTCCCACAGCCTTATTTAGTATGTTGCAAGCGCTTCCAGATACAGCGCTTTGGCATAGATTAGAAAAGGAAGGACGACTCCGCAATAAATCTGCCAACATCAACCAAACCACGTTGATGAACTTTGTGCCAACTCGACCGTTAGAAGACATTGCTCGTGAATATGTGCAAGCATTCTGTGATTTGTATGAGCCAGAGCGGTTTTTGGAGCGTACATACAAACACTTCCGGCTTTTGGGCGAAGCAACCTACCCGAAAAAAGGCAAAGCTGCCAAGAAACCATTGAACTGGAAAGTACTCCGAGCGTTTCTGATCATTTGTTGGCGTCAAGGTGTACGTCGTCAGACACGCTGGCAATTCTGGCGCAACTTGTGGAGTATGTATCAGCATAATCCGGGTGGAGTGAGTAGCTACTTAGCTGTTTGTGCCCAAATTGAGCATTTCTTGGAATATCGCCAAATTGTCCGAGATGAAATTGAGGCTCAAGTAACTGAATTTCTGGAAGCAGAAGCTAGGGTAAAACCGGAAGCAGAAGTGATGGAAGTGTTAGAAAGCGTCAAAAAATAACTAGTATCACAATGGTCTTGGGTTAAGACAAATTGTCAAACGGTGATTGAATTTTATCAACAGATGCGATCGCCTGCTCAATCACACCAGGAGACAATCTTATCTCTTTGTGTGATTGAATGATCAAAAGTCAACCGATAACTTTCGCGAGGGAATGATGAATGGCATTATTGGTTTTGAGATGACCATCACGCGGTTGGAAGAGAAATACAAACTTAGCCAAAATTGCAGTCATTCTGACCAGAATAATGTTGCCCATGCCTTGCTACAAAATACAGACCCAACTGTTCATGGCATAGGTGCTGCAATGAAACAGAATCTTGAAACTGGTGAACATTTGCCAGAGTGAAAGCTTGAATTATTTTTGTCAAAGTTTTAGGGGAAGGCTAATTTGAAAGGTCGAGCCTTGACCTAGAATACTATTTACAGTAATTTGGCCTCCGTATCGTTGCACAATTTGTTGAGCGATCGCTAGTCCAAGTCCAAAGCCGCCTGTTTGCCGAGATCGGACAGTATCTACCCGATAAAAACGATCAAATATATGTGGCAAATCACTGGATGGAATGCCAATGCCATTGTCTTTGACCTGAATTACCGCAGAGTGAGACTGGGTAAAAAGATATAATTCTAGCTTTCCATCTGCTGGTGTGTACTTGAAGGCATTAGTCAGTAGATTAATTACAGCTTGTTTGAGCAAATTAGCATCGGCTTTTAACATGATCGGATGCTCTGGAAGGTGAGCATTGAAATTGAGATTTTGGGCAGGAGCAAGGGCTGCGAAATCCTGAGCAAGCGATCGCAATATTTCACACAAATCAACAGGTTTTAATCCGATTTCCGCAAGGGAGCCATTATGACGCGACAAAAAAAGCAGGTCGTTGATCAGCGTACTCATGGACTTAGCAGTTTGGACGATATTTTGCAACCGCAATCTTTGCTCCACGGGGTCTTCGGGAGGCATCAGAGCAACTTGGGCATTACTTAATACCGTAGCAACGGGTGCGCGTAATTCATGAGAAGCGTCGGCTGTAAATTGCTGCAATTGCTGATAAGCCCGGAGGCTTGGCCGCATTGCCAATCCGCCCAAAAACCAACCTGTAATGCCAATTACACCAAATGTCACAGGAACCCCGAAAGTTAAAAACAAGCGGGCTTGATTTAGCCCAACGCGTAAAGAGTTCATTGGAGTTGCTGTTTGGAAGTAGCCAATCAGCACCTTACCTTCCAAAACAGGAAGTGTAACTTGGCGAACCCAGGTTCTTGTACTAGATGATTCTGAGTCTATTGGTGCTTCTACTGTTTGAAAGCCAGGTTTTGCAGTCAACTGTTTGCCACCCGATGAACCAATAAACTGCAAAAGTTGTTTATTAGAGTTATACCACCGTGCATACATTAGCCCGCCATTCAAGGATGCATCACTTTCTACAGGAGTCTGGCGGCGCTGATTTTGCCATTGACTTTGATAAAGCGAGTATTGGGTTTTGACGGCAAAGGCTTTACTTTGTGAAAAGAGTTCGTCGTCAAAAACCCGCAACTGTTCTTCGACACTCAGACAATAGCCCACCCCTGCAAAAGCGAACAAAATTCCACCCATTGACAGGGCAAACCAGTGAGCGAGATTACGACGGCTACGATCAAACATTAGTCATTGGTCATTTGTCATTGGTCATTTGTTATTTGTTATTTGTTATTTGTCATTTGTTATTTGTTATTTGTCATTTGTCATTTGTCATTTGTCATTTGTCATTGGTCATTGGTCATTTATCATTGGGCACTGGTTATTAATTCTTCTCCCTCTGCTCCTCTGCCCCCCTGCTCCTCGGTCACTGAGCGTAGCCGTTGGCGCAGCCTCTCGTAGAGAAGTGCTGCCCCCCTGCCTCCTAACGGCTTAGAAAGGCGGATTTATTCGATAGCCCATCCGATGCACTGTTTCTATCCAATCTTTCACGCCAATGGTTTGTAGGCGCTGGCGCAAGCGGCGAACTAAGGTAGTGACTGCGTTACTTTCTGGTTCCTCTCCGTAGCTCCAAAGGGCTTGCTCAATCTGGCTATGAGATAATACTTGCCGGGGATGACGCATTAAATACTCCATCAATTGAAACTCCCGGCTAGAAAGTTGAGTTGTCAACGAACCAAGTTCGAGGGTCAAAGTGGATAAATGAAGTTGCAAATCGCCCAAGCTAAGTATATCTCCTTGCCACATAGGCGATCGCCTTCCTAGTGCCCGGACTCTTGCCAATAACTCTAGGACATCTACAGGCTTTACCAAGTAATCATCGGCTCCAGCATCTAAACCCATTACTTTATCTAAAACCGTGTCTTTCGCTGTCAGCATCAATACAGGAGTCAGCTTACCTGCTCGTCGATATACTTGACACAATTCTACGCCACTCACTTTAGGCAACATCCAATCTAGAATCAGCAAGTCATAGTCTTTGCGAAAGGCAAACCATTGTGCTGTTTCCCCATCAGCGAGCGCATCGACTGTATGCCCCACCTTCAATAAGGCTGCCCGCAGTGGCTCTAACTGCGATGTGTCATCTTCGACTAGTAAGATCAACATCCTATTTGCTCAGGTTGCCGTAATTTTTCCTTGCTAATTTTAGATTAAGGTAAAAGTGACGGGAAACACTCAACCTTATACCTTTCATGCAGCAGCTCAAACTTTTTCAAGTGTTGCGATCATTAGGCTTTGTGTTTTGGTTGTCCTTGCCGTTGATTGGATTAGTTTTTTGGCTAGGAAGCAGCTTTGTCGGAGATCGGATTTTAAGTCGCTCCAACCTCACCAAGAAATATCTGCTAGCAGATACCCAATCGGCACGACAGATTATGAAAAGGATAGTAGCGATCAAAGTGGAAATTCTCCCTGAAAAAGGAATTTCACGGGTGAACGTTAAAACCAACAACTCAGTTCTCACAAGGATAGTATTTGAATTTCCAATCACAGATATCAGCCAACTTGAAACTGCTCTGAGTCAGGAGTTAGGCTTACCACGCGATCGCGTTAAAGAACTAATAGTTGAGTCGAAGCAGTAGAAAACTTTTGACAAATGACCAATGCCCCATGCCCAATGACCATCCTTGACATTTCTTTGTCATATTTATGCAATAAACTACAGAAAAGGTAACGTAAATTTACTTTTATCTTAATTGGCTGTTGATAGCGAACATTGGACTATTCATTGTTCACTTTCAACGGTTAATAGTAAGTTCTTAACCCTCAGCAGCTCACCGTTAATCGCTATGGATACTTCTGAAAATCAAGTTTCAACGGTTGAAACCCAATCAGATAGTTCTGTGCCTTCTGAGTTAGCACCGACTCGTTCGGGTAAACCTTGGTTCTGGAGATTGCTGATTCTATTTCTGGCAACCGGTGGCATTATCTTATGGCGGATGCTAGCTCCTGGTGGCGCACCACGCTCCTCTGTTGCACAACAAGGGCCGCCACCTCCAAAACCAATTGAAACAATCTCCCTGGCAACTGGAAGTGCTACAAGAAGTGTCCAGTTATTGGGACAAGTAGAAGCAACTCAGCAGTCAACAATCCGCGCTCAAACTGGCGGAATTGTCAAGCAAATTTCAGTGCAACCAGGCGATCGCGTCAAAATAGGAATGGCGATCGCTTTACTCGACGATACCGATCAGCAATTGGCAATTAGCCAAGCACGAGCGCAACTGGCACAACAACGGAGCAATTTGGCACGTTTGGAAGTCGGTACTCGAAAAGAAATCATTGCTCAACGGCAAGCAGCCGTCACATCTGCGAAGGCGCGAGAACTAGAAGCACAGGATAACTTGAAACGTACTAGCAATCTTGTTAAAGAGGGCGCTTTATCTCAAAGAGTGCTAGTGGAAGCCCAAACGCAATTGGCTAACATCCAAGGAGAACGGTTAGAAGCCGAGGCAGAACTTGCCGAAGCGAAAGCTGGGCCGATTCAAGAAGAAATCGCTGCCCAACGAGCAAATGTAGAAGCAGCTAAAGCCACCTTAGCTCAAGCAGAATTAGCCCGGCAGCGCACGCGGATTCTGGCATCGGAATCGGGTATAGTGCAGACTCGCCATATCAGTAATGGTGATTTAGTCCAAACTTCTGGTCAAATTGTCACCTTAGTAGCAGGCGATCGCTTCGATATTTTCCTAGAGTTACCCGAAGAACTCAGTAGTAAAGTTACCCCAGGGATGACAATCGATCTCACAACTCGCGCCCTACCGCAATGGAAACAACGCGCCACCATCACTGCTGTAGTCCCTTCTGCCGAAACTGCTTCTCGTCGCCAACGTGTGCGTGTCCAAATTAACAAACCACCATCAGGATTAATACCGGGAATGGCGATCGCAGGCAACTTAAATATGCCCTCGAACCGCTCCAGCTTTGTGGTATCACGAGATGCATTAACCAGAAGGCAAAACGAGTGGCTAGTTTTTGCAGTTGCTGACGGTAAAGCTAAACAAATTCCAGTCGAGATGGTTTCTGACATGGGTAAAAATGTCGCAATTTATCATCCCACTTTACGCACCGGTCAACGCATTGTGCTACGCGGCGGTGATGGATTGCAAGATGGTGCGCCTGTAAAGATAGTTGATCCAACTTAAAACTAGGTTGTACCACACTTCCATAGACTTCTTGCAGAAAGAAGTCGGTTAAAGAGGAAGAATAGTCTCTTTCTCCTTTAACCTTTCCTTCTTCAAAATACTGCAAACTCAGTTTAAATATGACTTTCTGAATTACGAATTAATATGAATTTTATTGAAACCGCAGTTCGTTGGCGACATGGAACTTTTGTTTTGTTTTGCTTGGTAGGAATGTTCGGGGTGTTCTCCCTACTAAAGTTACCCCTAGAATTGCAACCAGGGGGCGATCGCCCTGAAATTACGATCACAACTAGCTATCCTGGCGCAGGGCCAACAGAAGTAGAAGACTTGATTACCCGCCCCATCGAAGAACAGATGCAAGAGGTGCTAGGTGTCCAAGAAATTAGCAGTACTTCTCGTGCTGGACGCAGCAGCATTACCTTAGAATTTGCCCAGGATGCCAACGCCAGAGAACGGATGATAGATGTTCTCAACCGCTTGCAACAAGTGGAAAGCTTGCCCCCAGAAGCGCAGGAATCGAATGTAGAACTGGTGGGTGGTAACAGTTCACCAATGATGTGGATTCCCTTTGATACCAAAGAAGGATTTCAACCAGATGCAGACCGTTATCGGGACTTAGCAGACGAAGTGGTGATTCCCCGTTTGCGGCGAGTCGAAGGAACTGGGCAGTTTTTGTTAGTGGGTGGACAAGAACGAGAAGTCGAGGTGAAGGTTGATCCGAAAGCATTAAGCGATCGCAACCTGGCAATTGGCGATGTAGTCCGAGTTCTTCAAGAAAATAACCGCGATATTCGGGGTGGGCCATTAATTCTCGGACGACGGGAATATCGAGTCCGCACAATCAGCCGATCGCAAGATTTATCACAAATTGAGGGTTTTGTGCTGCGACGCGACCAATCAGGCACAGTTTACTTGCGAGATGTAGCAAAAGTCCAAATGGGACGCAAACCCCAAGATAGTGCGTTGGTATTCAACGGCAAACCTGGGGTAGCAGTCGGTGTAATTCGACAAATTGGGGCGAATGTGCCAGAGGTGGCTAAAGGCATCCGGGCGGAAATTGCTGCACTGCAAACTGAATTTGATCGGCAAAATCAAGGTATTCGCTTTGTCTATAACTATGACGAAAGTGAGTACATCAATCAATCAGTAAGTTTCGTTGGAGAGAATTTGATCAGTGGAGCATTACTAGCAACTATCGTCTTACTTCTATTCCTTGGCTCAATGCGAACTGTTGCTGTAGTTGCCATTACTATTCCTATTGGCACAATTGCTGTATTCATTGTTATGTCTGCATTTGGACGAACATTGAACATCATCAGTTTGGCAGGACTTGCGTTTTCTGTGGGTATGGTGGTGGATAACTCAATTGTTGTAATTGAGAATGTCTTTACCCACATGCAGCAAGGCAAAAACGCACTTCGGGCAGCAATCGATGGCACTCAGGAAGTCTGGGGCGCAATGCTCGGTTCTACTTTGAGTAACATAGTCGTGTTTGTCCCACTGTTAATGGTGACAGGTGAAGCAGGGCAACTCTACACCGATATGGCGATCGCTCTTTCTGCTTCTTCTCTATTCTCGCTATTTGCGGCATTAACTTTAGTCCCAATGCTATCGGGATTGTTCCTCAAACAATCGGAAGCCATGCAAATGATGGAAGGTGGCGAATATCGGGGCGGTAATTGGTTTGAGCGAATAGTAGCTAAAACCTCTGCGGTGTTTCGTCATTTCCAAGGCAAACTGGAAAACTTTCTCGCCGCTACCGTTAGTTGGTCACTGGGACGTAAGCATATTCGTCGCAGGTTAATTGTGCTGTCGATTCCGATTGTTTTATTAGTAGCTAGTATTTTTCTCTTACCACCTGCCGATTATCTACCCGAAGGAAATCGTAACTTAGTTGTTTTGCGGGCGGAACCTTTGCCGGGAACCAGTATCCCCGAAGCGATTCGGCAATCTGAATCAGTGCAAAAATTTCTGCGATCGCAACCAGAAGTTGAGCGCATCATGTATGTTGATCGTCCAGGCGCACTGCGAGGTATTGCAACTATCTTAAAACCAGAATTTGCCACGACTACGGGACTAGCTGATATGGTAGATCGGTTACGCGCCCAAAGCAGTAACTTTGCTGGATACCGTTTTGTGATCCCAACACGGATTTCTATATTCCGCGATCCGGGTAAAGAATTTGAAGTGGATATTGTTGGGGCTGATTTAAATCAGATTGGTGATTTAGAAAAGCAAATTACTGGCAAATTGCGATCGCTTGCAGGGGTTCAGAATGTGCGCTCAAACTTTGTATTGGGTGCAGGAGAATTACAAGTGATTCCCAACCGCGAACGCATCGCCGAAGTAGGATTATCAGAAGCGGAAATTGGTTCGCTGGTAGAAGCAGCCTTGGGTGGTCGAGTTGCCTCCGATTACATTGATGGCAAAGAAGAATTAGATGTCTCGGTGGAACTGCAAAATACTGCTGTGGAAACGCCAGAGCAGTTGCGCCAATTACCCTTGTATGCACGGGGACGACAAGTACAACTTGGCGATATTGCCGAAGTCGTGGAAACAACGGGAGCTGATGCCATTAACCACGTTGATTTAGAGCGCTCAATTAGTCTTACTGTTTCCCTTGCACCCGATGCCCCCCTTGCTACCCTGGTAGAACGTACCGAAGCAGAGATTCTCGCTCCTCTGCGTGCCAGTTTACCAACAGGCTATCGGCTAGAACTGTCAGGTTCAGCAGATCAGTTAGCAACAACTGTTGGCCAATTAGCTGCTGCATTTGCATTTTCGATTTTGATTACTTACTTGTTATTGGTGGCGTTGTATCGCTCATTCCTTTACCCAGTGGTGATTATGGCAACAGTGCCGATGGGTATGAGTGGCGCACTATTGAGCCTAGTTATTGCCAACATGATTCCGGGAATGAATGTGGCATTGGATATGATTACAGCCTTGGGATTTGTGATTCTTACAGGTGTGGTTGTTAACAACGCCATTTTGCTAGTCGATCGCGCCTTGCAACTCCAGCAAGCAGGTGAGGATTATGATGCATCCTTATATAATGCGACAAGCGATCGCTTACGGGCGATTTTCATGTCTGCTGGAACTAGTGTGTTGGGGATGTTACCGCTAGCAGTTTTACCCGGTCAGGGTTCAGAGTTATATCAGGGGTTAGGCATTGTCTTAACAGGTGGTCTGGCTTTTTCTACGATTTTGACTCCTACTGTTGTACCCGCACTTATGGGTTTACTATACGATCTTTCTGGACGTAAATCGCCGCGATCGCCAGCTGCAAAAAAGCCGGACAAACTAGCTACTAACTAGGGTATTGACCTTGTGACACATTAGTTGCACAGTATGCTCATAGGTGTCTATCATGTCCGGTTAAAGACTTATCATTAAGACCGCAGAGGGCCAGAGGTGAGCGGTTTTTGGACTTTCTGCATAGATTTGGGAATTATAACTAATTAGCCGGACATGATATTACGCGTTTTAGCCAAGCCATTCTTGAGCAATTCTTCTTCAAACTGATATCTGCTTTTTGAAGAATGTAACGGATGATAAAATTAGTTACTAAAATGACACAGCAAAGATAAAAAATTATGCTGGAGTCAGTTTTTATTTGTCCGAATCAAGCAAGCTTTATTTGCTAGATTCGTTGCAGTTTCAGCAATATCGCCATGAAATTACCCATCCTATTTAAAACCTTAACATTACTTGGTTTTTTCCTGACTATACCCTTTAGTATGATTCCTACATTTCAGGTTATAGCGAATACACCTAATACTTCTACAGATAATGAACAAGTAAAGTGGTTGAAATTAACTTTATCAGGACACACTGAACCTGTCCGTGCATTAACTCTTTACTCTAATGGTCAAGTTCTTGCTAGTGGTAGCGATGATAAAACAATCAAACTGTGGAATCCGGCTACAGGTGTATTGCTTCGCACTTTAACTGGACATCGGGAGGGAGCATCCACTTTTGGCAGAAACACTCAAATAGCAAGTAAACCATTCAGATAAGCACAACGAACAGAAAGAATTTGGTTGACACTCCCAACATTCCACTGTGCGCCAGAAATTTTCATCCTAGCT
>JADEXV010000477.1 GCA_015206945.1 Nostocales cyanobacterium LEGE 12452
TCAGGTGCTCCTTTAAGAACGCAAAACCCAGAAACACGTTTATCAATGGGCTCATGTAGTATCCCAAGCCAGCCTCCACTATATGACTTTTAGCTACTGCATAGATAAATATCCCCCAGTTGGCACTGATTACAAACCCTGCCAAGCCAAGCCTAAGTAAAAGTTTAGGCTGCTTAATGTAGCTGATAAATGATTGGTAGTTAATGGACAATGTCCAAATGAGAAGGAATACAAAAGACCAGGTGATACGGTGGGCAAGCATATTAATGGCAGGTACTCCGTTTACCGCCTTCCAGAAAATGGGGAAAATCCCCCAGAGGATATAACACACCACAGCATATAGAATGCCTTGGTTATAGCTCAATTTTTTATTATTTGGTGACATCGGTCATGTTTCTTTTGATGCAAAGGTACATGCAGATATTGTCTAATATTTGCGATATTGTTTCAAATAATTGTCGTAGATTTATATATGGAAGAAACTATCACCCCATATGAATTGCCCGACACGGAAAACCATTCCTTTTTTTTCGTGGATGCCGAGATTGAACCAGAGGTGGAAGCGAAGTTGCATCAGCATGATGCATGGGAATTACTATATGTTACTCATGGGTATGGCAGTAGGGTTGCTGGCGACTCGGTACAGTCGTTTTCAAAGGGTGATGTGGTGTTGATCCCTCCAGCGATGGTGCACCAGTGGGAGTTTGCTCAGGATTCGGTAAATAGCTATGGCCGTATATGCTATCTAATGGTGGCGTTTAGTGACTCACTCTTGCCACGATGCATACAGCAGTTTCCCGAACTGCGAAACCGCATGGGTCAGATAGCGCTTCCTATCGATGCACTAAAGTTTGGTGAAAAAAGTGCCGAAGCAATCAGTAAAACGCTCGTAAAAATGAATGACATGGACGAGCTGGATCGCCTGTGCGAGATGTTTCGGCTTTTGCCGACAATCTTCGGCTCATCTGACCACGTTTCTGTCGGTAGCCCTATTCGACTGGACAGGGATGTTAGACGTATGCAGCAAATTGCCACCTATGTCATGCGCCATTACACGCATACTATTGCTTTAGATGATATAGCATCCGAAGTCGGTATGAACCGTTCTGCCTTTTGCTCTTACTTCAAACGGATTAAAGGCATGACCTTCTCGCAGTTTGTCAGCCAGTACCGGCTCAATACCGCTTGCGAGCTTCTGAGGCGTTCGCAGAAACATGTTTCAGAGATATGTTATTTGGTAGGGTTTAATGATCTACCTCATTTCGTCAGGGTTTTCACGAAGACTATGGGCATGCCCCCTCTCAAATATAGGAGAGAGTTTCAGTAGTCCCTTAATGAGGGCGGACTACTTTGACAACCATAACTTCTACCATAAATTGTTAGCGTGTTGGTCAATGTGCATTGACATTCTTTACTTGCAGAGCAGATTTCTGTTGCAAAGAGCTTGGCCAGGTGTGGAAGGAACAAGTCAGCCTCCGGAATGACTTAAAAGCCCGATGTTTGAAACGCCCCTCCCATGGATTAGAGTAATCCGCAAGTCGATTCATAGGAAAAGTGTAGTCACCAAGCCATCGCCATTACTCAATGTTACAGTTTATGGCACCCCCTCGATAATTTATTGAACTACAATTGCATTCAGTCTAGTCAATTGGATTTTTTTCAGGCCTGACATAAGTACACTTAAACGACCGTATAATCGAACTACCCAAAAATATCCGGAATTACACATTACCAAATATGGTAGACAAGTGAGAATTGCGTTCCTCGTAGCGCATAGGAGTAATAATCAGGGTAGAGAACGAAAGTATTTAAATGATAATCGCTGGCGTACTTCAACCGTCCAGCAAAATGACGCACACATTCTACGGACAGATGCTTGCCTATTCCGACGCCGATCCCCGCGAAAAAATTCAGCTGCCGATCCAGATTTTTATTAGGTTCTATATTAAAATCAGCCTCTGCTTTATCAAAATCAACTGTTGCTGATTCTGAACTTGTGAATTCGTTATCGAACGAGCCATTGAGCAGTCGATTGGGCATAATCCCAACGTTAACGTACGGCTTTATTGTTTTTGTAAACGGAGTAAATTGTATTGCTATAG
>JADEXV010000179.1 GCA_015206945.1 Nostocales cyanobacterium LEGE 12452
ATTTAAAATAGGATATTAATATTTTTTAATTTTTCATTATCAAGGGTTAACGTTAATCCGCCCACGACATACTAGCTTGCCTGGGATCAGCGTTAGTTCTTGGATATCGACATCTGAGCCAAGATCCAGATTGTACTCATAATTTTCCTTTAATATATCTTCCCGATCGCGCTTGATTGGGATATGTACCAGTTGCAACTCATGCCCACTGAGTAATTGTAAGCCTAGACAAATCTCTAAAGGCGTTGTTTCACTATTGGTTACTCTCAAACCTCGCAGTATAATTTGGTTGTTCCCAAGGATAATTTCTTGCCACTTGATTGATTGTGACTGGGGGTAATCTTTTGGTAAAACCTTAACCAAGAGATCGCTCAAAGCAGTCGATAATAAGTCTGATGAGAGAGAAGCATTCAGATCCTTCTCGTCTATGATTAAATCGCCAACCACTGGTACTGTTTCTAACAGTCGTAGAGGTTTTCCCTTGAGTACGGAACCGATATTTACCCGAATATTTTCTGCTATTAATTGAATTTGTGTAATTAGGAGACCTTGATAAACTGCATGAGTTGCAAAAATAGATACCGAAGGAATGCGTCCAGAGAAAAGTTGGCGATCGCTAGCTTTAATCTCCACTTCTAGTTCAGAGATTTGGCTGGTCTGCGATCTCAACCAGAGCTTGACTGCTGTTGTGAGTACCTGCGTAATTATGCGGATTTTATTTCCACTTGTTGTTTGGGGATTTTGCTCTGGCATTTAACCAATCTGTTTATGAGTATTTGCTCTACAACCGAACCGAAATTAAATAAGCTTTAAATGTAACATTTATGCCTACTCGCTACAAAATGCAAATATCATTTAATTGATAACAGTAAATAAGCAATTTCCACATGGAGGTACGGTTACAAAAAATTCTTGCTCAATGGGGTATCGCCTCACGTCGTGAAGCCGAAGAAATGATTAGGCACTCACGGGTGCGGATTAATGGGGTATTGGCACATTTAGGTCAAAAAGTTGATCCCGAAAAAGATGCGATCGCAATTGATGGTCAGCCTGTATCGGAAAAGCAGCGTCCGGCTTTAATATATCTATTGCTGCACAAACCAGCGGGAGTGGTTTCGACTTGCTACGACCCTCATCGCAGAACAACAGTCCTGGATTTACTACCGAAAGAATTACGGGAGGGTTCAGGTATTCACCCAGTTGGCCGTCTAGATGCAGACTCTACAGGAGCATTAATCCTGACTAATGACGGAGAACTGACATTTGGGCTAACCCATCCACGTCACAGTATTTCCAAGACATATCATGTTTTGGTCAAAGGACATCCTCCAGAAACAGTACTACAGACGTGGCGTCAAGGTGTGATGTTGGAGGGTAGGAAAACTAGGCCCGCTAAGGTACGCCTCATAGAACGTCGTACCGAGGAAAGCGTTTTAGAAATAGTGTTGCAGGAGGGAAGAAATCGCCAAATTCGCCGTATAGCTCAACAGTTAGGATACCCAGTAATCAAACTGCATCGGACTGCTATCGGCCCAATTCAATTACATACTCCAAAGGAACCCTTTTTATCAGAGGGTAAATATCGTTCCCTCAAAGATCGTGAGATTCACTTTTTGCAAGATCAGATCGCGCAACCTAATTATTGATTCAGTGGAGTTAAGGAGTGTCAGTAGGCATGAAATGGCTAAGAAAGAAGAATAAGCACCAGCCATCACTTTCATTAGAGCAACAACGAGCCGAAAAGTTGGCAGAGTTAGGCGCTCAACTTTGGGCATTGCGTCAAGAACAGGGTTTATCTCTAGACCAAGTGGTTGCATTGACTCGGATTCCCCGAAGATTATTGCAGGCGATCGAGGAAGGTAATTTAAACGATCTACCAGAACCAGTCTATATTCAGGGTTTAATCAGGCAATTTGCCGATGCACTAGGCTTGAATGGAGTAGAATTTTCTGGCACTTTTCCGATCAGTTCTGCACAAGTTAGCCCTCTCAATAAGGGGAATAATTCACCCTTGGCTCAACTACGTCCAGTTCATCTTTACTTTCTTTACATATTGCTAATCGTATGTTCTGTAAATGGGTTATCTCAGTTATTAAATAACGCATTACTACAAGCGAGTAATAACCCAAACCAGCCATATCCAAAACAAAAGTCTGTTGTTAAACCAGGACTAGCTCAACTAAAAGAGTCAACGCAGGTACAACCTGTCAGCGATACCCTGAGCGGTATGCAAAAGGGACAGGTTGTACAGGTTGGTGTAACTTTGAAAGCCTCATCTTGGATTCGTGTAGTAGCCGATGGCAAAACCGAGTTTGAGGGTATTCTGCCAGAGGGAACTCACCGAGTTTGGAAAGCCCAAGAGCAACTGACAGTGAAAACTGATAATGCTGGTGGTGTGTTGGTGAGCGTTAATCAAGAGAAAGCCAAGGAAATGGGAGAGCCAGGGAAAGAGGAAGAAGTTAGGATTGCTGCCAAGCCTAAGTTTTGAGATGAAGGAGAAATCAATTCAAAATGACGCTCTCTACGAGACGCTGCGCGAACGCGGACTCGCTAACGCTGCGCTAACAAAATTCAAAATTGTACTCTTACAGAGAAGCAAGCTACGCGCAGCGTCTCATAGAAAACAAAAAGACTGTGGGAGATGAGAAGGATAAGGGGGACAAGGAGAAAAGGAGGAAAAGGAAGCATTTACTCTTCCGTCTCCCTTGTCTTCCTTGTCTGCCTTATTTTTTATTTTACCCATCTCCCCCTGCTTCCCTGCTCAAGAACTACCTTATTGTGCTTCTGGGGCGCGTCCATTGAGTCTGGTAAGAACTTTCAAGCGATCGCGTAATTCGTCTGTTAACGCTCCTGCTTGATAGCGCCACTCCCAGTTTCCCTCAGCAACACTAGGAAAATTCATCCGCGCTTCGTTTCCTAATCCCAAAACATCTTGCAAGGGAATAATCGCTTGGTTGGCTATGGAACTCAAAGCTAGGCGAATTAAATCCCACTGGATGCCTTCAGGACTAATACAACCTAAATAAAGCCATAAGTTATGCTTTTCGTTGTCATTAGCTGAATTGAACCAGCCTACAGTTGTGTCATTATCGTGAGTGCCAGTATAAACTACAGCATTTCGCGGGTAATTGAATGGTAAGAATGGATTACCGGGATCGGAACCAAAGGCAAACTGCAAAACCTTCATTCCCGGAAATTCATACTTGTCTCGCAGCGCTTCTACCTCTGGTGTAATTACTCCCAAATCTTCCGCCAAGACGGGTAGCTTGCCCAACTTCTCCCTAATTGCTGCAAAAAAAGCATCTCCAGGCGCTTCCACCCATTTCCCATTCATCGCAGTTTCTTCACCTTGGGGCACAGACCAATAAGCCTCAAAGCCCCGGAAGTGGTCAATGCGAATTATATCTACATAATCCAGCATTGCTTCAAAGCGCTGTACCCACCATTTAAAGTCTTGTTTTTGCAATTCCTCCCAGTTATAAACCGGATTTCCCCACAATTGACCGGTGGCGCTAAAGTAATCTGGTGGAACTCCAGCCATTTGAGCCGCAGCACCTGTCTCTTCGTCTAAGCAAAAGATGTCGGGATGTGCCCACACGTCAGCACTATCATGAGATACGTAGATGGGGATATCGCCAATAATGTCAATGCCGCGCATATTAGCGTAACTTTTTAGGTCAGACCATTGGCGGAAAAACTCAAATTGGACGAATTTGTAATAATAAATCTCTCCGTTGAGTCGATGCTGTGCTTGCTCCAATGCTTGGGGATCGCGCTTGACAAATTCGGGCTTCCATGCGTGCCAGTTTGCATTCTCATTGGCATCTTTTAGCGCCATAAATAAGGCGTAATTATCTAGCCAATAAGCTTTACTGTCGCAAAAACCTGCAAACTCTTTCTGCTGGATGGGCGTAGCATTGGTTCTAAAGTTGTCACAGGCTTTTTTGAGTAGGCCAATCTTAATCGGCACAACCTGCTCGAAATCTACCTTTTCTACCGGAAATCCTGGTAAATTAGCAAAGTCTTCTTCAGATAGTAAACCTTCTTCTAAGAGTTTTTCTGGGCTAATTAACAGAGGATTTCCTGCCATTGCCGAGTAGCACATATACGGAGAATTTCCGTATCCAGTGGGACCCAGTGGTAAAACTTGCCAATATTGTTGATGGCTCTCTTTAAGAAAATCGATGAAGCGATAGGCTTCTAAGCCTAAATCTCCAATGCCAAATCGACTGGGAAAGGAGGTAGGATGCAGCAAAATGCCACTGGCTCTAGGAAAAGGCATAAGTAACCTGAATTATGAGAGGGAGCAATTGTCTGATGGAGACACGATGCGATCGCATCGAATTTATCACTGAACGGTATTTGCAGGGGAAATCAAGTAAACTCATTTTGTTTGTCATTTGTCATTTGTCCTTTGTCCTTTGTGCTTTGAGAATAACCATTGACTAATGACTAATGACCAATGACCAATGACTAATGACTAAATAACTATGACTTACCGAAATCCTACACCAACAGTTGATATCATCATTGAACTAGTAGATCGGCCTCATCGGCCAATAGTGTTAATTGAAAGACATAATCTACCTTTAGGTTGGGCTATTCCGGGTGGGTTTGTAGATTATGGCGAAGCGGTGGAAGTGGCGGCGCGGCGAGAAGCTGAAGAAGAGACGGGTTTACAGGTGGAATTAGTTGAACAATTACTGGTGTATTCTGATCCCAATCGCGATCCGCGTCAGCATACGATTAGTATTGTGTTTTTGGCGACAGCTACGGGGGAACCTGTGGCTGGAGATGATGCTAAGGGTGTAGGCATTTTTGAGTATTGGCGTGTACCTGGTAATTTATGTTTTGACCACGATCGCATTCTGCGCGATTATTGGCGGTATCGACATAATGGGATACGTCCGAGGTTGGGGTAAGAGGGACGAACCGCCAAGACGCAAAGGGCGCGAAGGAAGAAAAGAGAGGAATACCTGTGACACAAAGTTTTTGTGATTATACTGTGTCAGTGGTATTCAAAGGTGCATTATGGACGCTGAGGAATTGTTGGAGAAATACGCCGCAGGGGAACGGAAATTTCATTCAGTAAATTTGAGTCAAGAAAATCTCAAAGGTGCAGACCTCTGTGAAATAGACCTAACTAGTGCAAATTTGACTGGAGTTGATTTAAGTGGGGCAAACCTAACCAAGGCGAAGCTTAATAGTACAAATCTAACGAATGCGTCTCTAGCAGATGCAAAGTTAAATTCGGTAAGTGCTTCTTCAGCAATTTTTGCTTGGACAGACCTTAATGGCGCTGACTTAAGTCGATCAACTCTGAATAACGCAAATTTAAATCATGCAAACTTAGAACAAGCAAACCTAACAGCTATAGACCTAAGTAATGCACAATTAATCAGTGCAAACCTAGATACAGCAAATTTAAGTGGAGCAAACCTTAGTAGTGCAAACCTGACTGCGGTTTCTTTAGCTGAAGCTAATCTCAGTAAAGCTAATCTAACTAAAGCAAATTTGGGTGAGGCGTACTTAGCTGGATCTGACTTAACTCTAGCAAACTTAACTGAGGCAATATTGAAAAGTGCCAACCTTCAAGAAGCCAGACTTCATAGAGCGAATCTGAACCAAGTCGATCTATCAGGTATAAATTTGGCTGGTGTAGATTTTACAGCAGCATCTTTTCAAAGTACAAACCTTACAAAAGCATTTCTCCAAGGAGCAAATTTAGAAAGAGCCAATCTGCGATGGTCAAATTTAATCAAGACAAATCTTGATGGAGCAAATTTGAAAAGAGCAGATTTAACTGGTGCAAAAACTTACGGTATGAGCTTTAAAGATGCTGACCTAACTGGTGCGATAATGCCAGATGGAGAAGTTTACAAACCGATCGCAGCTGAAGCGGAAATCGGTAAACAGGAAACATCGTTAGAGAAAGTAATATCTATGACTCGTAAAGTAATTAATACTGATAACGCACCCGCTCCAGTCGGCCCTTATAATCAAGCGATCGCAGCTTCAGGTCAATTTGTCTTCATCGCTGGACAAATTGCCATCGATCCTCGCCTTGGTGATGTCGTCTACACTGATGATGTCAAAAAACAAACTGAGCAGGTATTAGCTAATCTTGAAGCTATTCTCACAGCAGCTGGTGCAACTTTTGAAGATGTGGTGAAGACCACTGTATTTCTAGCTGATATGAACGATTTCGCGGCAGTGAATGCCGTATATGCTAAATATTTCCCGGAAAATACAGCCCCAGCACGGGCTTGTGTGCAGGTATCGCGCTTACCTAAAGATGTGTTGGTAGAGATTGATGCGATCGCGGTGATTAGCGGTTAGATGGAACGTATCAAGGAGCAAAATCTTAACGGTTACATTTGATTGTTCTGTTCTGACTCTAAAAATTCCATCACTTCTTGTAGCACATTGGCTATATGTGGCTTTTCGCAAGCAATTACGTTGTCGGAAAAATGCTTATGGTGCGGGAAGCTAGGCAAATTGGGAAAGTGTGGTGTACTGTCATAACGAAAAATCAGACTATTTTGCTCATCTTGAAAGTGATAGCGGTAATCGATATATGTAATCTGATTATCTACAATAACAAAGGCTTCACTAACTGCCAGTAAATATTTGAGAGCAAAACGTATCTTAATGCGGAGATTAGCTCTCTCTGCCGTTAAAACTACTGCACTATATTCCTCAACGTATGTGTTAGAGCAGTTGAGTAAAAGTTGCTCAACTTCATCTAAATAGGCTTGAATAACTTTACGCGACATCTCTGAGTTTGCTCTCTATTTCTTGGTGTAGAGCTAGATAATGTTGGTAGTTTGCTGCCCATTCGACAAAAACTTCATCGTCAGAAGTTTCGCCTTGGCTATATTTGGCAAAAAATTCTTCTGAATTCATTTTGTACTTTATTTCATAAGTATTTAACTGTTTAGTAAGGGCAATCAGTGCATCTAGTGGAGATGTATATTCAATAATTTGTTTACGCATTGATTTCTGTATTCAGTTTCATTAGTTTATACTAAACACTTTTATCACTTCAGAGTATCTGCATCAAAGGCATATACTGTGGTTTTCAGTCTCTAGGTTTTGACTCCAGAAACATCATATTGTAAATCTAGATAAAACTCTGTTAATTACCTCTCAAGAAATGCGATCGCCTTTCTAACTTTGGGAATACTGAAATTAAGTACCCTAAAGGAGTATTAAAAATGGCAGAAAATCGCATCAGTGCCAGTTTAGCCCCAGCAGACAAACAAGCGGTCATGCAGGCGATCGCTACAATTAGAGAAAAGTTACCGTTTTTGGTTGATTTGACCCCTGAAGATCGGCGAACAATGCTGAAGATGGGAGATAAAAGTCGGGCTTTTGTCAGCAAAGCCTTACAAGTGGCAACACAAAACCCTAACTTTTTGCCTCGTTACTTTGATTTAGAAGAAATGCGCCGGGACTTGGAAATATATGAGGACTTGTATCCGGTGCTGTTGTCTCTAACGCAACTGCAAGAATTGGTGGATGATACCTGTATAACTGCTGCTAGTGAAGCGTATGTAGCAGCATTAGCAGTTTATAGCTATGCCAAAGCTAGCGGTGATGTTGCAGGTTTAGATGCAGTCATTGATGAGATGGGACGCAGGTTTAACCGCCGTTCTAAGAAAAAGCAACCCGAAGTCCCAGTTAGCTAAAGTCTAAAATAGGCGATTACTTACAATAGTTGCCTATTTGGTAAAATACACGTAATTTGTAGGGGCATAACAATGTTATGCCCTTTTCGCATTTTAAATCTAAAGATTTTTGAAATCCGCGCAGGTGGTCACTGAGCTTGTCGAAGTGCGGGTTTGTATTTCGACTCCGGCTCCATCGAGCGAAGTCGAGATGCTCAACACAAGTCTGTGTAGCCGCGACTTCTAGTTGCCAAGGCTTTTTTGAACCTCAGAAGGTCAACATTGAACCTCAGAAGGTCAACATTGAGCCTCAGAAGGTCAACATTGAGCCTCAGAAGGTCAACATTGAGCCTCAGAAGGTCAACATCGAGCCTCAGAAGGTCAACATCGAGCCTCAGAAGGTCAACATCGAGCCTCAGAAGGTCAACGTCGAGCCTCAGAAGGTCAACATCGAGCCTCAAAAGGTCAATACATAATAAATTACCCAGAAAAATTTTACTAAATTCCGAAATACACCTTGTATACTTAGTAGTTATTTGGTAAGCACTAGCACCTCAAAATTGAATTTTGTAATGAACCCACAAAACAAGCCCAAGAGTCTACAAGATATTCTTAAGCAGCGCCAACAATCAGGTTTTGTGGGTCGTGAAGACCAAGTAAACCAATTTCGCCAAAATTTAGCATTACTCCCAGAAGACGATCGCCGTCGTTTTCTGTATAACGTTTGGGGTCAAGGCGGAGTTGGTAAAAGTACCCTGCTGCGACAGTTTCGTAAAATTGCTGATGAAGCAAAAATGATTTCGGCTTACATCGATGAAGCTGAAAAAACTGTACCAGAAGTCATGGGTCGTCTAGCTGAGGAGTTAGAACGGCAAGGTCATAAACTAACGCAGTTTACAGAACGCTACAAAGTTTACCGTCAAAAGCGCCAAGAATTAGAAACTGATCCAGAAGCTCCTCAAGGTTTTTCGGCTTTTGTCGGTAAAACTATGGTAAAAACTGGTGTGCGTCTAGCGCGTCGAGTTCCCGTTGGCGGTGCTGTATTTGACTTTGTAGATGAGGATGCTTTCGCTACCCAAGCCGGAGAATGGGCTTCTTATGTTGCCAAGAAAATAACAAATAAAGATGAAGTGCTATTAGTTCAAGAACCTGAACAAGTTCTGACTCCGCTATTTTTGCAAGATATTTTTAAAATTGCAAAAGAAACTAGTGTTGTTTTATTTTTTGATACTTATGAACGCACGGGAGAATTTCTAGATAACTGGCTACGGGAAATTTTGGACGGTCGTCACGGTGAAGTATCTCTCAATATATTGATAACTATTGCCGGTCGGCATGAATTAGATAAAAATCATTGGGCATCTTATGAGGGGTTAATAGCTCGTTTCCCTTTGGAACCCTTTACAGAAGAAGAAGCGCAACAATATCTAACTCGCAAAGGCATTACAGACAATCGCATTATTGAAGTGATTTTGCGCCTTTCTGGAAATTTACCCCTGCTGGTGGGAATGCTAGCAGATACTCATCCCAATGACCCCAACCAGGTAATTGAGCCTAGCAGCAGTGCTGTAGAACGCTTTTTAAAATGGGTTGATGACCCCAAACGGCAACAAGTGGCGCTTGATGCTGCCATTCCTCGGTGTTTAAATCGGGATGTTATAGCTAAGTTGAGAGCAGAAGAAGAAGCTGACGAGTTATTTACTTGGCTAAAAGAAACATCCTTTGTCAACGAGCGTACCGACGGCTGGGCTTATCATGATGTCGTCAAAACCCAAATGTTACGCCACAAGCGCCTTTCATCGCCGCAAGGTTGGGCTGACATACATGGTAAATTGGCACAATATTATGACAGCCTGCGGAATGATCTGCAATTGGAAGAAGAAGAAAAACAGCGCGATCCTAGCTGGCAAAGTCACACATTAAACGTGTTGTATCACAACTTATGTCAGTCACCGCAAAGGAATTTATCTGTATCTCTCAATGAATTTCTCGCTGCACTCAAAAATCAACGCAAATTTGCCCAACAATATGCAGAAACCATGCTCCAGGCTGGTAAAGATGCGGATTCTGCTGAAGTTCAGCATTGGGGTGAGCAATTAGCAAATGGGTTAAAAGCTTATGAGGAGGACGTTTATCAAGTTACGTTGGAAATGTTTACCGCAGTCTTACAGAATTCTGGGATTGAGGTTAAATGGCAACCAATTGCTCTAGGTTGGCGCGGTAAGACTTACCGTTTAATGGATCGTTACGAAGAAGCACTGCAAGACTTAAACCGTGCCATTGAACTAGATCCCAAATACGACTGGGTGATCGCTAGTCGCGGTGTAACTTACTTTTTAATGAAGCGTTACTCTGAAGCGCTACAAAATTTCGACCGCGCTATTAAACTCAATCCCAAATCGGGCCAGGTGATCCTATTTCGGGGTATAACTTACTTTTTAATGGAGCGTTACGCAGAAGCTCTACAAGATTTTGAAGGCGTTATTGAACTCAATCCCAAATCTGACAAGGTGATCGTGCTTCGCGGTGTAACTTACTTTTTAATGGAGCGTTACGCAGAAGCCCTACAAGACTTTGACCGCGCTATTGAACTTGACCCCAAATATGACTGGGCAAGCGCATTTCGCGGTGCAACTTACCGTTTAATGGAGCATTACTCTGAAGCGCTACAAGATTTCAACCGTAGTATTGAACTTGACCCCAAATTTGCCTGGGCAATCGTAAATCGTGGTCAAACTTACTACCAATTGGAGCATTACACAGAAGCCCTACAAGATTTTGACCGCGCCATTGAACTTGACCCCAAACTCGATGAGGCGATCGCACTTCGCGGTCAAACTTACGGCTTAATGGAGCGTTACCCAGAAGCCCTAGAAGATTTTGACCGCGCCATTGAACTTAACCCCAAATATGACTGGGCGATCGCACATAGCGGTGAAACTTATCGCTTAATGGAGCGTTACCCAGAAGCACTAGAAGATTTTGACCGTGCGATTAAACTTAACCCCAAACTCGACTGGGCGATCGCAAATCGGGGTGAAACTTACCGTTTAATGGAGCGTTACCCGGAAGCCCTAGAAGATTTTGATCGCGCCATTGAACTTGACCCCAAATATGACTGGGTGATCGCAAATAGGGGTGAAACTTATCGCTTAATGGAGCGTTACCCAGAAGCACTAGAAGATTTTGACCGTGCAATTGAACTTAACCCCAAATATGACTGGGCGATCGCAAGTCGCGGTGAAACTTACCGTTTAATGGAGCGTTACCCAGAAGCCCTAAAAGATTTTGACCGCGCAATTGAACTTAACCCCAAACTTAACTGGGCGATCACAAGTCGCGCTCAAACTTACCTGATGCTAAAGCTATATAATGAGGCTCTTGTAGATTTCAACTGCGCTATTGACTTAGATTCTGGCAATAATTGGTATTTATATAATCGCGCTTTAGCCTACCAAGCCCTTAACCAACCAGATAAAGCATGGGCTGATCTAGCACTTGCCATCAAGCTTGCTAAACAGCATTACGAAAAAGATGCTAAAGACTGGTCTAATGCTTTTAATTTAGCCCTTTACTACTTAGCTGCTCAATATAATCAACCAGCAGAGCGGTTATATCGCCATGTTTTATCGAAGGGTGCTTCCTCAGAATTGACTCGTGAAGCTATCCAAAACCTCAATGACTTTTTAACTGTCTTCCCTGACCATCTGCAAGCTACATCCATACGACAGTTGTTGCACAGTCTTCTCCAACTTAGATCATCTAATTTCCAACCTAGCGACCAAAAAACTCACAAGTCTCAACAAACGCCAGGGAATTAATTCCCTCTCTTATACCTAAAATTTTCTAAACAAAACTGAAAAAGGGTTTCAGTCCACTTGAGTTGACTTGCGCTATGAGCCTAAGATTTTAATCTTTGGCGGACGCACGGGTAAGCGCAAGTTTCTGCAAACTTTTGTACAAAGAGTCAGGAGGATGGATGCTGAGGTTGCTCATCACAATACTCCAATAGATTACAAAAACTTCGCAGGTGTCAATATTGTTATCCCAAACTGCTCAATCCTTTAAAATCACGAGCATTAGTATGTTTTTTGCATTTGTATCCAAAGATTTTTGAAACCCACGCAGGTGGTCACTGAGCTTGTCGAAGTGCGAGTTTGTATTTCGACTCCGCTCAACACAAGTCTGTATAGCCGCGACTTCTAGTCGCCAGGGCATTTTTGAGGCTCAGAAGGTCAAAGTTGAGCCTCAGAAGGGCATTTTTGAGGCTCAGAAGATCAACATCGAGCCTCAGAAGATCAACATCGAGCCTCAGAAGGTCAACATCGAGCCTCAGAAGGTCAACATCAAGCCTCAGAAGGTCAACGTCGAGCCTCAGAAGGTCAACGCCTAAAAATTAACTCAAAAAAGTTGAGAAAATTCCGAAATACATTTTTTATATTTAGTAGTTCTGTCTATAAACATAGACGCTTCAAAATTAAATCTTATTATGAACACACAAGATAAGCCCAAGAGTCTACAAGATATTGTTAAGCAACGTCAACAATCAAATTTTGTCGGTCGTGAAGACCAAATAAACCGATTTCGCCAAAATTTAGCATTACCGCTAGAAGACAATCGCCGTTGTTTTCTGTTTAACGTTTCTGGTCAAGGCGGAGTTGGTAAAACTACTTTGCTGCGGCAGTTTCGTAAAATTGCTGACGATGCAAAAATGATTTCGACTTACACTGATGAAACTGAAAAAACTATACCAGAAGTCATGGGTCGTATAGTTGAGGAGTTAGAACAGCAAGGTTATAAACTAACGCAGTTTAGCGATCGCTACAAAGTTTACTGCCAAAAGTGTCAAGAATTAGAAACAGATCCAGATGCTCCTCAAGGCTTTTCCGCTTTTGTCGGGAAAACTATGGTAAAAACTGGTGTGCGCCTAGCGCGTCAAGTTCCCGTTGGCGGCGCTGTATTTGAGATTGTAGATGAGGATGCTTTGGCTACCCAAGCCGGAGAATGGGCATCTTATGTTGCAAAGAAAATAACCAATAAAGATGAAGTAAATTTAGTTAAAGAACCTGAAGAAGTTCTGACCCCGCTATTTTTGCAAGATATTTCTAAAATTGCTGATAAAACTCCTGTTGTTCTGTTTTTCGATACCTCAGAACGCACCGGAGAATTCTTAGATAACTGGCTACGGGAAATTTTTGAGAACCAGCACGGTAAAGTATCTGCCAATATATTAATAATCATCGCCGGTCGCCAAGAATTAGATAAAAATGACTGGGCATCCTACGAAGAATTAATAGTTCGTTTCCCTCTGGAACCCTTTACAGAAGAAGAAGCCCAACAATATCTAACTCGTAAAGGCATTACAGACAATCGCATTATTGAAGTGATTTTAAACGTTTCTGGAAACTTACCCCTGCTCATGGAAATGCTAGCAGATGCTCATCACAATGACCCCAACCAGTTAATTGAGCCTAGCAGCAGTGCTGTAAAAAGCTTTTTAAGATGGATTGACGATCCCAAACGGCAACAACTGGTGCTTGATGCTGCTATCCCTCGGTGTTTGAACCGGGATGTCATAGCCCAGTTAAGACCAGAACAAGAAGCTGATGAGCTATTTACTTGGTTAAAAGAAACATCTTTTCTCAAGGAACGTAGTAACGGCTGGGTTTATCATGATGTCGTCAAAACCCAAATATTATGCCACAAACGCCTTTCATCGCCGCAAGGTTGGGCTGACATACATGGTAAGTTGGCAAAATATTATGACAGCCTCCGAAACGATTTGCAATTGGATGAAGATAACAAACAGCGCGATCCTAGCTGGCAAAGTCATACATTAAACGTCTTATACCATAAATTATGTCAGTCGCCGCAAAGAAATTTATCTGTAGCTCTTAATGAATTTCTTGCTCTCCCCAAAAATCAACCTATTTTTGCTCAACAATATGTAAAAACAATGCTTCAAGCTGGTAAAGATGGGGATTCTGCTGAAGTTCAGTATTGGGGTAAGCAATTAGCAAATGGCTTAAAAGCTTATGAAGAAAAACGCTATGAAGATGCTGCGTATAATCGCGCTTTAGTTTACTTAGCCCTTGACCAACCAGACAAAGCACGAACTTGTCTAGTGCCTGTCATCAAGCTTGCTACAGAACATTACAAAAAAAATCCTAAAGACTGGCGTAATGCCTTTAATTTAGCCCTTTACTGTTTGGCTGCTCAATACACTCAACAAGCAGGCCACTTATATCGCTATGTTTTATTAAAAGGTGCTTCCTCAGAATCTATTAGTGAAGCTATCCAAGACCTAAATGACTTTTTGACTATCTTGCCTAACCATCTGCAAGCTACATTCATCCGACAGTTGTTGCAGTCTTCTCTAACCAAGTCTTATAAATTTTCAACCTACCCACCAGAAAACCCACGAGTCCCAACAACAAACTGCTAATCAATTCTCTCTCATAGTGTAAGTTCCTTTGAGTAGACTTACACTATGAGCCTGAGATTTCAAACTCTGGCACAGAAACGAGTAAGCGCAATGATGATTGACGCTTCAACTGTAAGCGATGTTCAACAACAAGCCTCAGTGCGTCTACATATTCACCAATCAATCACATTCCCTTGAATCTTTCCAAATTATCGAAGCATTACGGTTAAAAATTGCTGAATTTAAACCCTATGCATTCAAAAAACTGGCCTTAATTAAAGCCAGTTTTTTGATTTTATTGCTAACTTTTAGCAAAGCTTACGGCCGAACATTAAAGGAACACACTTGAGAAGATATTATTAAACTTTCTCATTAAAATGTCAACATTTCACTACTTGTTTCTGCAAAATTTACCATTTAGGTCTTGCCGTTTCTCTTAAATTATCAGGCTGTGCTGACAAATTTTTGTCGCCAAAATGCTGATTCATCAAGGCTGGAACCTGTGCAGCTTGAATTCGGCTATGGCGGGTTTTATCTGGCATTACTAAATTCGGCCCAGCTTTACAGTTCTTCATACAACCAGTGCCTTTAATTGTAACTTGGTCTTCTAAACCGCGATCGCTTAAAGCCGCCTCCAACGCCTGACAAACTGCTTTACCACCGCGTTTCATACAATCAGACTTTTGACACACCAAAATCGTGGTCTTAGTCTTAGCTGGCTTTACTTTGACATTATCAATAGATGGGGGTTTTTGTGGTGCTGCGATCGTTTGAATTGTTGCTATTTCAGAACGCGCCGCCATCACACGTTCAGCTTTCAGTGTAACTTTGTCTTTTTTTATATCGTATTCTTTATAACCAACAACTTGTAGCCAAGTACCTGCTGGTAGCCGCAAATCAAAAGCAGCCCGTAAATGTTTAGCAAGTTTAACGTAGCATTCACCATCATGAGTACCTAGCAGTAAACCTTTCAGCTTATAGCCGTCTTTAATAACAAAATCTATAAATCTGCCCTCAAGGCAAAATTCTGATACTTCCATATTGTGAGATGCACCCATTTTTTAACCTCCTTTTAGTTAAGACAAGCTGTCAAGCAAGATATTCTCAGCAGCAGCTAAAAATTAGAACTGTTGATAACGACTTTTCCAGCAACACTCAAGAGTCCAAATCTGCTCTTGACGAGAGGCTGTAAATCGCCGTACTACACTCCAAAGTTGAACAGCCGCAGTCGGATTGCTAATTTCAACTTTTAATGGCTGGTTAGCCGCACAACTACAGGGAATGTCTAACTCCTCTAAGCGTTGATAGACTTGCCAGCGGTCTACCCAATTCACCTCTACAAGGTGGTTTATTTCTATTTCTGAACTATACGATTTCAAGAGAATTGCCCTCAAAGTGCAACAAACTTGCAGTAACTACCGCCATTTAACTTCCTGCTTTTTGAAAATCTTAGTAGTCTAGCCTCTTAAAACCAGCATACCTTAAGTGCAAACAATTCTCATTAATTTTCGAAAAAAAATAAAATTATTGCAATCTCTCATGAGAGAGATTAAAGGGATGACGAGGAGTATCAGGGCAAGGAGGCATTTACTCCTCCATCTCCCCTCACTCTCTTCGGGATGTATGCATACTTAACTTTTCATGTCAATAGTAATGAGAAATATACACAACTTGATGAGCGTGCCATCATCCAGCAAACAATAAAATTAAGGCTTTTAGTAAACAAAAATACAAAATCTTGTGATGGCAAATTGGCTTGCTATTATTGTGAAAATGTTAATATGTAAAGAATAAGCAGTTAAAATCTATAATTGCTAAATAACGAGGAGAACAATGTCTGAAACGCAAACTTTGTTACGGAATTTTGGTCATGTATATGACAATCCTGTGTTGCTGGATCACAGTGTAACCGCTCCAGTTACAGAAGGATTTAACGTTGTATTAGCTAGTTTCCAGGCACTGTACTTGCAGTACCAAAAGCATCATTTTGTAGTTGAAGGCTCAGAATTTTACTCTCTGCATGAGTTTTTTAACGAAAGCTACAACCAAGTACAAGACCACGTTCATGAAATTGGAGAACGTTTGGATGGACTAGGTGGTGTGCCAGTAGCTACCTTCAGCAAATTAGCAGAATTAACTTGTTTTGAGCAAGAATCTGAAGGCGTATATTCCTCTCGCCAAATGGTGGAAAATGACCTAGCTGCCGAACAAGCAATCATTGGCGTAATTCGTCGTCAAGCTGCTCAGGCAGAGAGTTTAGGCGATCGGGGCACACGCTATCTGTACGAAAAGATTTTGTTGAAAACTGAGGAACGTGCGTATCATTTATCTCACTTCCTCGCCAAAGACAGCTTAACTTTAGGGTTTGTCCAAGCAGCTCAAAGCTAAAATTTTCATAATCTAGATTTGTCTACCTAGACTGAAAGAAAAAGTTGGCAGCACCAACTATTAAAATATTATAAAAAATGGCAGAGAATGGTATCCCTATTTCTCTGCCATTTTTAATCTAAGTAAACATATTTATATAATATTTAACGTTGAAAATATTTAGCAATTAGCTAGTTAAGATAAATTTTTATCTAAGTAATCTATTTGTGCATAAATAAGCAGACAGATAAATACCAAAATAAATCATCATTTATCGCAAGAGTTATCAGATTAAATAATAAAGATTCGCAAAAGCTTTAGAAATTTGAGTTTCATAATTAAATAAAATTAAAAATACAAAATAATTGTTGGGCATTGGGCAAAACA
>JADEXV010000180.1 GCA_015206945.1 Nostocales cyanobacterium LEGE 12452
TTTTGAAATCCCCGAACCAGGAGATTGTTTTTGTTGCGCTAGTATGGAAGACTACGAAGTTATCACACCAGAAGAAATGATAAAAAGATTAAAAATATCAAAAGCAAATTATATTCTTGTGTATTTAGAAGAAAATGATGACTTATGGGAAAGTTTCAATGATTGGTGTGTTAATTTTTTGAATTATTCTATTTTCTTACCTAAACAATAAATCTCTATTAGCTAAATTTTAACTTTCAAAACATCAGCACATTCCCCATTCCCAATTCCCCATTCCCAATTCCCATGTCTACAGCCCGTCACCACGCCGAATGGTTATCGCTAGTTGAAGCTTCTGGCCCCTTTCTCAGTCTACCTGTACTCCTCAAAGTATTTCCTAATGGCTTAGATGCCCACGATCCAGAACACTTAAAGCTATTACGATTAGCATACGAAGAATGGCAAGATAATCAATTAGGGGCAAAACCTGAACCAGCAATTCATCGGGCGTGGGTAGATTTTGTGCTGCGGCAGACTTTAGAATTGCCGGATGAAGTTTTATTAACAGGTCAACGCATTCCCACGGGGCTGGCTGCCACAATTGCTGAACAGGGTGAAACTTTGCGTCCCGACTGGGTGGTAGTTGAACCGGATGGGAACAAACCTCGCTTATTAGTGCAGATTGTATCGCCTCAGCAGAATTTAGAAAAACCCCTTAAAGACCGCCGTTGGAAAGCAAGTCCAGCGACGCGGATGATGGAGTTGCTGCACGCTTGTAATGTGCGGTTGGGATTGGTGACAAATGGAGAACATTGGCTGCTGGTAAACGCTCCACGGAGGGAAACGACGACAACTGGTTTTATTTCCTGGTATGGGACGCTGTGGCTGGAAGAACACATCACACTGCGGGCATTTCGGAGTTTGCTGGGTGTACAGCGCTTTTTTGGGGTGGATGACTCGGAAACGTTGGAGGCGTTGCTGCAAGCAAGTGTTACCGACCAGCAAGAAGTTACCGACCAACTTGGCTATCAAGTCCGCAAGGCGGTGGAAGTGTTGGTAGAGGCGTTAGACCGCATTGACCAAGATAAAAACCGCACTCTTCTTCAAGGTATTTCTGAAACGGAACTGTACGAAGCTGCGTTGACGGTGATGATGCGGCTGGTGTTTTTGTTTTCGGCGGAGGAACTGGGTTTGTTGCTACTGGGCGATAATCCCCTGTACGACCAGTATTATGCTGTTTCGACCTTGCGGGAAAAGTTACAGCAACGGGCTGATAAAGAAGGTGAGGAAGTCTTGGAACGGCGTTATGATGCTTGGTGTCGGCTGTTAGCGACATTTCGGGCAGTTTATGGCGGTATTCAGTATGATACTTTGCAGCTTCCTGCCTATGGTGGTAGTTTATTTGACCCTGACAGGTTCCCATTTTTAGAAGGTCGAATGTCGGGGACACGCTGGGAAGAAATTTCTGCTGACCCGATTCCAGTGAATAACCGGATTGTACTGCACCTGTTGGAAGCTTTACAAATATTACAAGTTAAGGTGGCTGGTACTGTAGAACCACGTAGGCTATCCTTCCGGGCGTTGGGTATTGAACAAATTGGTCATGTTTATGAAGGTTTACTCGACCATACAGCAGTAAGGGCAACTGCGCCTGTTTTGGGGTTGATGGGAACACGGGATCAGGAACCGGAAGTTTCTTTGGAGAGGTTGGAGGGAATTGGGGATGGGGAATTAATTAAATTTCTGAAAGCGGAGGCTGGGCGATCGCAGTCTGCTTTGCAGAAGGCTTTAAAGCAAGAGTTGACGGCGTATGAGGAACAACGTTTGTTGACGGCGTGTAATAATGACCAGGAATTATTTAACCGCGTCTTGCCTTTTGCTGGGTTAGTCAGATTAGATACTTTAGGTTATCCGGTGGTGATTCCTACGGGAAGCGTGTATGTGACGCAGGGAAGCGATCGCCGGGAGACGGGGACACACTACACGCCGCGCAGTTTGACGGAAGAAATTGTGCAGTACACTTTGGAACCGTTGGTGTATGAGGGTGTGGCTGAGGGGAAGCCGAAGGAACAGTGGAAACTCAAGTCAGCCGCAGAATTATTAAAATTGAAAATCTGTGATATGGCGATGGGTTCGGGGGCGTTTTTGGTGCAGACTTGTCGCTATTTGGCGGAACGGTTGGTGGAAGCGTGGGAAAATGCGGAAAAGGCGAATCCGGGGAAGGTGGTGACAGCACCGGAGGGAACTTTATCTAAGTCGCGTCCAGAGGAGTGTGTAATTCCCAAGGATGCGGATGAACGGTTGATGGTGGCGCGGCGGATAATTGCGGACAGGTGTTTGTATGGGGTGGATAAAAACCGCTTGGCGGTGGAAATGGCAAAGTTATCGCTGTGGTTGATAACGTTGCAAAAGAATCGTCCGTTTACGTTTGTGGATCATGCCCTGAAGTGTGGGGATTCGCTGATTGGGGTGAGTTTGGAACAGTTGCGTTATTGGAATTTAGACACAACTGGGACACCGGAGTTATTTGCTGAGGAGATTCGGCGGGAAGTTGATAAGGTGATTGAGTTACGGCGAGAGATTGCATCGCTTCCGGTGTTGACGAGGGAAGACCAAAATCGCAAGGTGTATTTGTTAGCGCAAGCAAATGCGAGAAGTTTTGATTTACGCAGAGGTTGCGATTTATTGGTTGGGAGTTATTTTAATGATTGGTCGGAGAAGGAAAGGGAAGGTTTAAGGAAGACTTTGTTAACTACTTTTCGGGAAGGTGCAGATATTCCTGATGGGATGGGTAAGGCTTTACCTGATTTTGAAAAGTTGCGTCCGTTTCATTGGGAGCTGGAATTTCCAGAGGTGTTTGTAGTGAGCGATTTATCGCTTAATAATGATAAGGGTGGCAAGAAAAGCACTAAAGTGCTGACTACGAACGAAAATCAAAAGTTAGGATTTGATGTGATTGTGGGAAATCCGCCGTTTATGGGTGGCTCAAAAATTACAGGTATATTGAGTACAGATTATCGAGATTTTCTAGTTAAATGGATTGCTAATGATAAACGTGGTAATGCTGATATTTGTGCTTACTTTTTCTTACGTGCCAACCAGTTATTAAATAGTAATGGTGGATTTGGGTTAATTGCTACAAATACGATAGCCCAAGGTGATACGCGAGAGGTGGGTTTAGACCTATTAATTGCAAATAGTTGTGTAATTACTCGTGCTGTCTCTAGTAAAAGATGGGAAGGTAAAGCGAGTTTAGAAGTTGCTTACGTTTGGTTGCGCCACAGCAATTGGCAGGGTGAATTTATTTTAGATGGAAAATCTGTTGATGGAATTACCAGCCTTCTAACAGAAGTAAGTCGTATTATAGGTAAACCTTATCAGCTTGCTACTAATGCAGAGAAAACTTTTACTGGTAATAAAGTTTATGGTGAAGGATTTGTTTTAACACCAGAGCAAGCACAAGTTTTAATCGAAAAAAATCCATGCAATCGTGAAGTTATTTTTCCTTATCTTGATGGTCAAGACCTTAATTCTACTCAAGATAATTCACCTACTAGGTGGGTGATTAACTTTGGGGAACTTAGTCTTAATGAAGCTACAAATTATCCTGATTGTTTAGAAATAGTTGAAAGGCTTGTTAAACCTTACCGTGAGCAGGTAAAAAACATTACTACTCGTAAAAGATGGTGGCTTCACGAACGTACTCGCCAAGAATTATATCAAGCAACGGTAGATATGAATCGAGTATTAGTTCGTAGCCGAGTAGCTAATATACATAGTATCGCTTTTGTACCTACAAATATTGTTTTAAATGATAGATTAACAATTTTTGCATTTAGTCAAAATAGCGATTTTGCACTTCTTCAATCAAGCATTCATGAAGTTTGGGCTAGAGAATATAGCAGTACTCTACGAACTGACATGATGTATTCACAAACTGAATGCTTTGAAACCTTCCCCTTCCCCACATCAACCACAAACCTAGAAGAAATAGGCGATCGCTACTACAACCATCGCCAAAATATCATGCAAACACGCCAAGAAGGATTAACCAAAACCTACAACCGCTTCCACAACCCCGACGAAACCGCCGCCGATATTCAACAATTGCGCGAATTGCACATAGAGATGGATAATGCTGTAGCTGCTGCTTACGGTTGGCAAGATTTAGAATTATCTCATGGTTTCCACCAAACTAAACAAGGCTTACGCTTCACCATCAGCGAAACTGCACGGCGAGAAGTGCTAGATAGATTATTAGAATTAAATCACCAACGCTATGCTGAAGAGGTAGCACAGGGTTTACATGATAAAGGTAAGAAAAAAGGTAAATCTGGAGGTAAGAATAAGGCGCAAGCGGAATCTAAAAAGCAAGATAATGATAATGGACAGTTGAGTTTGTTTTAGATTAATAATATGGAAGATGAACCCTCTTTCACCAATTAAATACCTTTTTTACAAACCGATTTTCCCAATCCTTTTCATGTTCATATTCATCTAACCAAACCTTTAAATCAATTGCATCTGTAAATTCCATAAAAGCTATTGCAAATCCTTCTAACTGTTGCAGATTCAATCCGCGAATGCGTTCGGATATTCCAGGTATTTCTTCCTCAAGTTCACTAATATCACAAAAACGACTACGAACTAAACAATTAAACAAATGATATACACCTGGATATAAAATATCTTCATCATTGACTGACTGTTGCATAAAATCTTCACTCAATAATTGATCAGATATTGACATAGTACATTATTACCATAAAATAAATAGTCTAGTGTTGTAAAAATATTAAGTAATTTAGATTTACTTTAATTTATATGAATACGGACTATATAAAAAGCCTGAGTTAAAAACTCCGACTTTATCACTTTATAGTTTATCAACACCTGAAATTAATTTCTTTCTTGTTCGTCTAACCAAGCTACTAAATCAGATACTTCTGAAAAGTCTAGTAATCCTTCTGCTAAATCATCTAGCTTTTCAACAGATAGCACTCTAATTCTATCAATCAATGATGAATCTATTTCGCCAAACCGTCTATTAAGCTGGCGTATAATTGTACGTTCTTCACCTTGCTTATCTCCTTTCTGCAAAATATCCTGATAAATTACAGATTCTTGCATAATTTCCTCTCCTAAAAATTGGTGAATTAAATCCTTCTCAAACTTTAAACCTGCTAATATTTCTGTGTAAGCTGCGATATTCTGCCGAGTTTCCCTATCTGAGATTCTAGCAACACTCTGGGCAACCTGCGATAATAACCTTTGGGGTGAATCTGTCTGTGTTAAAGGTGCTAACGGTAATAATGCAGGATTATCCAGAAATAACGCCGAATCTTGCTCCCACATTCTGACAACACGATAGCGGTGATGTGTCATCTCATTTACATATTCTTCAGTAAAAGCGATTTCGTTACTTGTCTCTTGTAAGAAAATTACTACTTGCGTTATTGGAACATCATATTTTCGCACTAACCTAACAAAATAATCCAACATTCGTAAGGGAATGGGAGTATCAGATTTTGCTCCTGTCTGAAATTCCAAATGCAAAATCCGATTCTCTGTTTGTAAAAACGTAACAGAATCTGCTCGAATTGGTTCGATGCTTAATTCAGTCTTTAATACTTTGATTTGTCGCGGTTCATGAGGTAGCAACCAACGGGCAAAATCGGTTGGATATTTCTCTGCTAATATTTTACAAACATTATCAAAAGACACTAATTACACCCAAATTTAATCCAATACAATTTTATAATTTTTGGGCTAATAAATAAACTTTTATAATAATAAACTACTATAGTTTTCAACTAAATATTACATTTCAGAAAAGAGTAAAACTTTAACTTGCTGGCATTTAAATCATTTGCATAAAGCAGATAAAAGGGTTTTTTATCCCATTACCCATTACCAATTTCCCATTCCTCATTGAAGATTGAGTATAATTTTTGATAGTGTTTAAACACACTTATTTTTTCTACGTATAAATACTTATCAAGAATGACCTTCGAGATCATCCATAAACCTACCTTCACTAACCAACTCTTGGCTATTCCTAAAGAGTACGTAGTGCAAATTTTAGAAAAAATCGAAGTATTGCGCGATGATCCCAAACCCCACGGTAATTTAAAGAAGAAATTACATGGCTACAAGGGTGATGTGTATCGCTTGCGTTCAGGCGACTATCGCATAATTTATACTTTTGGCGATCAATGGGTAATCTTGCTGGGTGTAGATGCCCGTAAAGATGTATACAAAGGCGATAAGCTAGTTGCTGAAACAACCGATATTGATATCAGCACTCTGCCAGATGTAGAAGCATTGCTGGCTGTAAAACCAACTTATACCCCAAACTTGGTTTTGCCTGATACCTCCAACACAGAAAGCCCGCTACCCGTGGAAATTACCGAAGATTTGCTTCACAGGTTACGACTACCGGAAGAATATTGGGCAACTTTAACCGCGTGTCGGACGTTAAATGATTTAATGGCAGTCAACTTACCAGGTAAATGGTGCGATCGCATTTTTGATTGTATCGCTGAACCCAATTTTGACCAAGTTCTGAACCAACCCAGCTTTGTTACGGGTAGCACTGATGATTTATTGCGCTTCACTGAAGGTGAGTTGCTGGGATTTTTACTCAAACTCAATCCCGAACAAGAAAAGTTTGTCAGTTGGGCAATCAACGCTTCTGGCCCTACACTGCTAAAAGGTGGCCCTGGTACGGGAAAAAGTACCGTTGCACTTTACCGTGTTCGTGCGTTGGTAGAAATCCTCCAAGCCAACGGAATCGAAAAACCTAAAATCCTATTTACAACCTATACAAATGCACTGGTTGCGTTTTCTCAACAACTTTTAGCAAGTCTGCTAGGCGAAGATATACAGTATGTTAATGTCAAAACTGCCGATGCAATAATTGCGTCAGTCATTTCCCAAAGTACTGGAAAACCCAATATTGCTTCTGGTGATGTCCTGCGAAAAACCATCAAGCAGGCGCTAATCTACGCAATTGATTCTCTAGAAGGCAACCTACTACAACGTCAAGCGCAAGAACAAACGTTAAAACGTCTGAGTATTGATTATCTCATCGATGAAATTTGTACAGTTATCGAAGCACGCGAAATCAAAACTCTCGAAGCATATCAAGCAACGCCACGAAGCGGTAGGGCAATTTCCCTTAACAAAACGCAACGTCAAGCAATCTGGCACTTGCGTCAACAATTTTACCAGCAGCTAGAAAAACAAGAACTCGAAACTTGGCAGCAAGTCCGTACCCGTGCCTTAGAAACATTACGGGAGATGGATAACCCGCCGATTTATGATGCAGTAGTAATTGACGAAGCCCAAGATTTAGACCCCAATACTTTACGTATTTTGACTCAAGTCTGCCGTCACCCTAACCGCCTGTTCATTACCGCCGATGCCAATCAATCCATATATGGTAGTAGCTTTCGATGGAGTGACGTTAGCCAAGACTTGAAATTTGTCGGACGCACAGGAGTACTGCGCGTTAATCACCGCACCACCCGCGAAATTAACGAAGCTGCAATATCTTACTTGGCAAATTCAATTTTAGATGATGAGGGAATGGGGAATAGGGAATTGGGAATCGGAGAAATTTCCCATTCCCCAATTAGAGACTATATCCACAATGGCCCACCACCGGCTGTCCGTGCCGTAAATAATCCAGGGGATGAAGCAGAATTACTGGTACGATTTTGCAAAAGTGCTGCCCGTGAATTTCGGTTGGGTATTAACGCTTGTGCCGTAATTGTGCCAACAGAAAGTGCTGGTACAAAAATAGCTGGTCAACTTTCATACTTAGGGTTAGAAGCGCATTTCATGTCTAGCAAAGACTTGGACTTAAATAAACAAGGTGTTAAAGTTATTACGCTTAAAGCTGCGAAGGGGTTAGAATTTCCCATTGTAGCGATCGCAGGATTTTTGGATGCAACCTATCCAACAATTCCCAAAGGTACACCGGAGGATGAAATTACAGAAATTTTAGCACGCGATCGCCGTACTCTATTTGTTGGTATGACTCGCGCTATGCGGGCATTGTTGGTTATTGTTCCTGCAAGCAACTCTTCTCTCCTCTTGGAAAAATTTGATTCTCAATTGTGGAATCTGGGTAATAGGGAATAAGAAAGAAAAATGGCATTGCTGAATTGCGAAATTTGCCCTCATCCCCAACCCTTCTCCCCCAAGGAGAAGGGAGTAAGAAAGAAGTTTACACGCATAATTTAGGCTAACTATATATACTTTTATCAGCAATATGGAAATTATTAAGCTTCCTTCTGTACTTCCAGGTGAATTAGATTTATTAAATATCAATAAACAACTGCGGGAACATCAAATTCAGCTTGATTGGAGTGCGGTTGTGTCTGCACCAGAATCTCAGCTTGTGGTTTTGCTAGACGGAATTGATCAAGTAGAAGATGCTGATTGGTTAGTAAATGGAGATATTGCAGAGAAGATTGCCACTGATATCATCAATTTATTTAACAAGCAGAAGCCTAAAGCTAAAAAATCGCGTTCTAAGAAAAAGCCGCTAGAAACTAAAGTAACTCCTCAACTTTGGGAACAGAGGAAACCATTAGAAACGCAATTTATACCTTCAACAAATGAAGGTCAATTATTAGAAGAAAAATTTATACTTGCGATTGATCCACTTGTTGAGGAAAAGCTAGAAGTAAAAGCAGATGAAACTAGTAAAATTCTGGAATCGCAGTTACCCACACCTTATAAGATCCGTGATGAATTAGAAAAAGCAGTATTGGCAGATTTACTTGGGCCTGCGGGTGGTGAGGAAGAAGAAGTAGATGAGGATAGTGTAAGCGATCGCTATCTTGTAGGGTTACTCGCACCGCAACAACGCCGCATCAGTGCTGAGACTGTAAATAAATCGGTTGTGCCTGAAGAAGTGCAAGACGAATTATTTAGAGAAGTTGACTATCAACAACCAGAACTTCTTGATGAATTGGCTGTAGTTGGTAAAGGTACTGTCGAGGAAGGCACAACTGAGGTTAGTGTACCACCTGCTGAAACGATGTTTCCGTCATCTTTTGGGATGACTTTTTGCGTTACTGGTGCAGCCAAAGTATTGCAAATTAATGCAGGTTGGGGACAATATAAACGCACTAAAAGCGAAACTATTACCAAAAAAGATGATACACCAAAAATGGTGTGGAAGCGCCAACAAATTCTAGGAAATTCACCTCCTATTCCTCTAATTGAGGGAGAAATTCCTAAATGGATGGTGCATTCAGAATATCCCCAAGTGCAAGTACAAGGCAAAATTCGCCAACAAAGTAACGGGGATTGGATTGTTAGCTTGTTTTTAATTAATGGGCAAAAAGAACCCGCCAAGTTACGGGATGAAGCGTGGTTATTTCAACCAGAATTAAGCGTACAATCAGCAGATTCTCAACATCTTGATATTTTTCTCAAGCGACACAAACCGCGTCAGGCTGGTAAGCTTGACCCGGTAATTTATGCTGAAGAAAAAGCAATGGCAATGCTTTATCGCAAACAGGTAGAGTTCGCCATTGGTCATGGGGTAAGTGTCCATGCCGAAACAGCACAAAATACTACAGAATGTGCTGTTAAATTATCTACCAACGTTGTACCTGTCTACGAAGTTCCTAAAACCTCTCCACCTCAAGCAGATGAAATTCCTGAATTGGCGGGATTGGTTTTGGATATGAAAGAACTTGCACAAACTCCAACCGCAGATTTTATCAGTAAGCTAAATCCTCTGGTAACAGCTTACGCAGTCTGGATTCAACAACAAGCACAACGGATTTCTAATCCTAATGAGGGATTGACAGATTACCAAGATGTAGCTGAGGATGCAATTAAAAATTGCGATCGCACTCTTCAACGCATTCAGTCAGGTTTAACGCTGCTGCAAACCAACCCGGAAGCAGCCGAAGCTTTCCGATTTATGAATCAAGCCATGCACTTGCAGCGTGTTCATTCTATTTCCTCAGAACAGGTACGCCAAGGTAAAACGCCTGAACCAGAAGACGAAATCCCTAATCCGACCTGGTTTCCCTTTCAATTAGCGTTTATTTTGCTGAATTTACCCAGCATAACCGACTTACACCATTGCGATCGTAGTCACGAAACCGATGCTGTTGCAGACTTACTCTGGTTCCCCACTGGTGGTGGTAAAACCGAAGCTTACCTGGGTTTGACCGCCTACACCATCGGCTTGCGGAGGTTACAAGGAGTAATTTCGGGACGTTCTGGAGAATATGGCGTTGCAGTTCTAATGCGCTACACCCTACGCCTGCTTACGCTACAACAATTTCAACGCGCCACTGCCTTAATTTGTGCTTGCGAATCTATTCGTAGAGACAACCCAACTAAATGGGGAAAAGAACCATTCCGTATTGGGTTGTGGGTAGGTCAGCGCACTACCCCCAACCACACCGACCAAAGCGAAGAATTTTGCAAACAAGCGCGAGGGCAGTACCAGCAAAGTGCTAGCGGTTCCCCTCACCAACTCACAAATTGCCCGTGGTGTGGTTCTAAAATCGATCCAGGTAAAAACATTGAAGTCGAATCTTTTAGTAAAGGTCGCGCCCGTACTCTAATTTACTGCGGCGACTCTTTGGGGCGTTGTCTGTTTAGTAAAAAACAATCTTCAAGCGAAGGTTTACCCATCCTTGTAGTTGATGAAGAAATCTACCGTCGTTTACCCACGCTGTTGATTGCTACCGTAGATAAATTTGCCCAAATGCCTTGGAAAGGGGAAATTCAAATGCTATTTGGGCAAGTAGATGGTTACTGTGAACGGCATGGTTTTCGGACATCAGATATTGAAGATACTAATTCACATAAAAAAACTGCGTATTTACCCGGTGCTAAAACAATTCACAGCAACCCCCTACGCCCACCTGACTTAATCATCCAAGATGAGTTGCACTTGATTAGCGGCCCCCTCGGTACGTTAGTAGGACTTTATGAAACCGCAGTAGATCAACTCTCCTCTTGGGAAGTCGATGGTAAAAAGGTTCGCCCCAAAGTCATAGCTTCTACTGCAACAATACGTCAAGCAGAAACTCAGATGCATAACCTTTTTCTGCGGAAAGTACAAGTGTTTCCACCGCAAGGCTTGGATGTAGGGGATAATTTCTTCTCACGCCAGCGAGAACCAAATGAGACTAATCCAGGGCGGCGCTATGTCGGTATTTGTGCCACAGGGCGACGGCTAAAAGCTGCATTAATTCGAGTTTATGTTGCTATTCTTGCTGCTTCTCAAGACCTGTATGAAAACAAACAATACGGAAATCGTGCTGACCCCTGGATGACGTTGGTCGGTTACTTCAACTCGATGCGGGAATTAGGGGGTATGCGACGCTTAGTGGATGATGATATTCGCATCCGCCTTGGGAAAATGGATAGTCGGGGACTAGCAAAACGTCTGCGGATTAACTTGGAGGAACTTACATCCCGTAAGGATTCTACAGATATTCCCGTAGTTTTAGATAGGCTAGAAACATCCTTCGATCCAGTGCGAGAAGCACAAATCAAAGCCAAACGCAAAGCTGGGGAAAAAGTCGATCAGCTTGAACCGCTCGATGTTTTACTTGCTACTAATATGATTTCCGTGGGTGTAGACGTGAAACGCTTGGGTGTGATGGCTGTTACAGGTCAGCCCAAAAATACTGCCGAGTATATTCAAGCTACCAGCCGTGTCGGGCGGACATTTCCTGGTATCGTATTTACAGTTTATAATTGGGCGCGTCCTAGAGATTTATCCCACTACGAAAGATTTGAGCATTACCACGCTACATTTTATCAACACGTAGAAGCGCTATCTTTAACACCCTTTGCGCCCCGTGCGATTGACAGGGGTTTAGCCGCGTTGTTTATATCCCTTGTGCGGTTGGCGGGTAGAGAATTTAACGGTAACAACCAAGCAGGACGAATTGAACGCAATCATCCTTATATACAATCTGCCATTAATACAATTTGCGATCGCGCTAATTTAGTTGCGGGTACAGAAGCCCAAAAACTCGTTAAACAAGCACTGGAAGCCAAATTAGATATCTGGTTGAGTAAAGCACAAAACTTGATTGGAGGCGGTACTCTCAAATATCAGACAGACAAGCGTGATGGTTTAACCATTGAATTATTAGAATCAGCAGGTCAAGGAATTTGGCAAGAATTTACTTGTTTGAACTCCCTGCGAAACGTCGAACCGACAGTAGGGTTAATTTTTCAAGATCAAGTACCCGATGATGACTTTAGTCGCTTACCTCAAGCAATGAAAGAATAGGGAATGGGGAATAGAGAATAGGTAAAAAATACAGTTTAATAATCCACAATTCTCAATTCCTAATGCCCGATGCCCAATGCCCAATGCCCAATTCTCAATTCCCAATTCCCCAAAATGAGCCAATCTAACTATAAATACAGAGTAGGCGAACTGCGACCCAGCCAGATTTTATTTTCCTTCGGTGTAGGTGCTGTACTCGACCTGCCAAACCTTTCAGTTATGGTCATGGGTTTGGAGGACTGGAACACCCAACAGGGAGTAGTTGAATTAGGGGAACAGCGTCTCCTTGCAGCCATTCGTCGTGAATTGGGTCAACAAGTTAAAAAACTACTTGCACCTCCAATACCTGCTGAAGATGCCTCTTCATCTAGTCCTTTTGACGAATATGCCAGAATAGGAATTCCCGTTGCTCCCTTTCCTGGATGGATGGTATGTCCGAGATGTCGGTTGCTAGCCCCTTTATATCCTTATTTCCAACTTAAAGAAAATTCTTATCGTCCAGACCAAAACCGTTACGTTCATCTAAACTGTCCTAAAAGTCAAAAGAAAGACCCAACAGCAATACCATCGCGGTTCCTCGTTTCCTGCGAACGCGGACATTTAGATGACTTTCCTTGGTTATATTTTGTCCATCGTGGTAATACAGCCTGCAAGGGGCCACTCAGGCTGGAGGAATACGGTGTATCGGGTTCACCTACAGATATTGTAGTCAAATGCAATGGCTGCAACAGTGAACGTCGATTATCCGATGCTTTTGGTGAATTAGGCAAAAAAAATATGCCGCGTTGTCGCGCTCGTCACCCGCATCTACGTGGTTTTGACGATAGCTGCGACGAACAGATGAAAACCATCTTGTTGGGAGCATCCAATAGCTGGTTTCCAATTACACTCTCAGCCTTCTCAATTCCCATCACCTCCAATCAATTAGAGCAGTTGGTCAATCAAAACTGGACTATTTTGGGAAAAGCGAGTAACTTTAGCGCCTTAGATGCTGTGCTGCAAGCTTTCTTCGCTATGGGGCAACTTCAGGAATTATCTAAATACACAACAGACAAAATTTGGTCGCTAGTTGAACAAAAACAACTTCAGCAGCAAAGCAATTTTGATGATGAAAGCGTCAGGGACTTGAAAACACCTGAATGGCAAATTTTCTCAGCAGCAGACCCAAATCTTAATACCCCAGATTTTCAACTGCGGACTGTAAACCCACCATCTGGGTATAAAAATTACTTTTCGCAGGTAGTGTTGGTAGAAAGATTGCGAGAAGTTCGTGCCTTAATTGGCTTTACACGCATTCAATCCCCAGGTGATTTTATCGACTCTGGAGAAATTCTCACAGAGCATCGGGTTCCATTGAGTCGCAGCAAACCTAAATGGGTACCGGCAAGTGAAGTCAAAGGCGAGGGTATCTTTATCCAGTTCAAAGAAACGACACTTCATCAATGGGAGCAAAATCAACTGTTGCGAGATTATGAGCGTCAAGCATTCGATGCTCATAAAAAGTGGTGTAATGTTCGTTCTCTCGATCCAGACAAAGTTAAATTTCCCGGTGTACGGTACATTTTACTACACTCCTTTGCTCACGCCCTGATGCGGCAAATGGCCCTTGAGTGTGGTTACAATGCTGCTAGTTTAAAGGAGCGAATTTACTCCAAACGACCAGAAGAAGAAGGCGGCCCAATGGCAGGCATACTAATTTATACCGCCGCGCCTGATAGTGAAGGTACCTTGGGTGGTTTAGTCAGTTTGGGAGAGCCTAAAATACTTGGATACCATATAGACCAAGCTTTAGAACAAATGCGGTTATGTGCTTCTGATCCCTTGTGTGCAGAACATACTCCCTTTAAAGGAGCTACATCACTACATTGGGCAGCTTGCCATGCTTGTCTGTTTAGCCCAGAAACCTCCTGTGAACGCGGCAATAAGTATCTGGATCGCGCGGTACTTATTCCCACTGTACTATCCGCAGACTTAGCGTTCTTCCCAGAGGAGAAAACGTGAGCTTTTTACCACCGCTTTTATTGGCTCAAATTCGTACTTGTGCCAAACAACTTCCATCTCCTGTTTTAGATGCTGTAATTAATTTGCTGATAGCTACTCCAGCAAGATATTGTGATTTTGCGTTGAAAGCATCAATCTTGAAACAACTGCCCAATACTAATTTTCGCCGACTAGTAGGGGAATTGTTAGAAACATGGTGTCGGGAAGCTATTTATTTGGACAGTAGTGCGATCGCGTCTGCATTAGCCACAGCAATTTACTGTGAGGTGGCAGCAAAGAATGAGTTGTCTGTTGAGTTAGTTTGGACTGGCCCCACAAGTGAGGGAATACCACTTCGCAGAACAGAACAAGTGTTACTACAATTAATTCACGAAGCACAACGGGAAATAATTCTTGTCAGTTTTGCTGTTTATAAGATTCCAGAGATTGCAAAAGCATTATTAACAGCAATGAAACGAGAAGTCACTGTGCGAATTATTGCTGAAACCCCCGAATCTAGCAAGGGTAAAATACCTTTTGGAGTCAGTGCAGCATTGGGGCTGGAAATTGCCCAACAAGCACATATTTTTATTTGGCCACGAAATAAGCGGCTTACAGATTCAGAAGGAAGGTATGGTTCCTTACACGTTAAATGTGCGATCGCTGATAGAAAGCACTTGTTTATTTCCAGTGCTAACCTCACTGAGTACGCTCTGACATTAAATATGGAAATGGGACTACTAGTTCACGGTGAAGATATAGCTCATCAAGTGGCAGAACATATCGACCGTTTAATTCAGGAAGAGTTTCTCGTATCTTTAAACTCGCTGTAGGCATAAGTATTCAGTAGGCAACTAATTTTTGGCTATACATTTCTGTTAAAGCAGTTTTTTACCTAAAAAGTTATTTTTCTATTTCTTCTACTCATATATACAAAGGTGCTTGCATTCTCAACAAGTACGTTTGTAACTTGGCAAGTGTGCAGGTTAGGTAATACAAACATAGATGTGAAACTGAATAGCTACTACTGAACTGATATATGCCAGTTTGATTATGAGAATTAATGGTTTTTATGAGGCTAGCGAGTGCCCAAAACATCTGTGTAAAATATTGTGGCATCTACACGAAAAAGAAATTTGTATCGAAAAAGATAAATTCCTCAGCAAGGGACTCGTATTTTCCATAGATTTGCTGTATCTTGTTTATTCCGTGCAATTATTAACACCCAATTTCTCCAAATTTTGCTGTCATCCAGATTTTCAGCCAATGCCTTTGGGGAGCAGTGAATGAAAACATTAACAAGATAGATTATGAAGATCATCAAAAAATCCGACAAGCTGACTCTGAAGAAAATGATGGAAATCCAACACGCTGAAGACCAAAATCTTCAAGCTGATACCGTGAATTCTTCAGCCCCTGTAGTTGATGAGCAACCAGCAGCAATTCTTCTTCCAAGAGAACCTGACTATATTCCATTCCTTGACAATCCTCCAGTACAGTCTGTTGGCAACTCTGGCTGGCAGATTTCTGACATTTGGCGGGATATCCGGGTGGATGATTTTTGTGGGTGATACTCCTGATAAATATAGGCAAAAAACAATACATTTCTCTTGTGGGGTACGTACTGTCACAAACAGGAGTTGCTCTTTGGTAAAGAAGCCTACCAAATAATCAACGCTAGCATTAAAGTTGAGTGCGTAGACGTTTAGGCGGCAAGGCGATAGACATTGCAATGGCTCAATGGGTAAACGAAAGAGAAAACATCAGAAGACATCCTTCCCTTGGATGGTAGAAGAAGAGAATCTGTTCATTACAAAGACTGGTAACGAAATAGTTACAGATGCTGGATGGGAGAAAATTTCATTTGAAGAAGCGAGAAAACTATTTAGTCCCGAAACATTTCAAGAATGGTACGAACTGTTCCTAGAAAATACAGATATTTCGGAAATACTTTCAGAATCTAACGTAGATATAGATTTAGATGATGAATCAGCAATAGATAAGTTTTTACAAAGGAGCAACTGGACACCAAAACAAGTTAATTTAGTTGTAGCGAAGGCTATATATAAAAATCATGCCTGGGTAAGAGCATTGCTGATTTCTACACCTGATGTTGAAGAACCCTACTTTCAAAATTATGAAATGGAGGCAATTCGTTTAGGAGTCAAATTGCGGAAATACATCAAAGAAGATATTCCAGTAATTAATGACTGCAAAGATGCTGTCAGACATTTACATGGAAGATATGCCCTCATTGGCTGGCAACCAAGAAATTGTGTGACAGCAGCTCACAACCTAAAAATATCTCAAGCAACTAAGGTTTACAATGAACTTCTCTGGGATGAAGATTGGGTAGATGAAGAAGACTGTTCAGGAGATTGACAGCTTTGATGATATCGTTGAAGTGACTTGGCTTTCAATACGGTTCGGTTAAGCTTTAAGCCGTATTAAGTATAGAAAAAGTGAGTGTTTCTAATTTAGCTCCTTGCCTTCTATGTATTGGTTTTTTGGAGGGGAATTTTGCTCTTGTTTTTTTGACTACA
>JADEXV010000181.1 GCA_015206945.1 Nostocales cyanobacterium LEGE 12452
ATTGTGCCCCTTGTCCCCCTTGTGCCCCTCATCCATCTCCCCTGCTTCCTCATCTCCACCTTCCCTATTCCCCACTCAGTACTGAGTACTCCCGAAGGGTATGAGGAATAGTAACTATCCCCTGTAACCTGTTGCCTTTTTTGGGAAACCTTTGCCATCAGTCAACGTCACAATGGTAAACGTCTCTGAGTTACTTTCTTAAGGGCATCTACAAGTCAGACAACTTACATCTTGTACGTTATTAATAAACCGTAGGATAGGCATTGCTAGTCCTGAGTCCCCAGAGTCCTCTAAAAAAGGGACGAGATTTGGGTAATATAAAGTAGCTATCTTTTCTGCATTGCAGATACTGAAAGAAAAGCTTTCTTTGTTTTACCCGTTGGAGATATTTCTATGCTGACTTTAAAAATCGCTGTTTATATTGTTGTTGCCTTCTTCGTAACTATCTTCATCTTCGGATTTTTGTCGAACGATCCAGCTCGTAACCCCGGCCGTCGGGACTTAGAGTAAAAGGGCGATAAATCATCCGCGACTTTGGAAGGCGGAAAATACTAAACGCCACGGAAACTTACTAAGCGAAAATTTAGTAAGTTTCTTCCTCCAAGTAGCTTGCTGTAGGTAGCAGAAGGCGACAGTCGGAAGGCAAAATGTATGTTTATCCTTCCCTTTGTCATTTGGCTGTTTGTTAGCCCGATTTTGCTCACTTATGCTTCATCCAGTTCTGCCACCTAATCCGCCTCCTATCGTTGAATCTTTACAACCTGTAAGTCCCGCCTCATCTGCTAGTCATACAAAGTTTCTTTCAGGTGTAGATACTGGAATACAAGAAAAAACAGACAAATCCAAGCAGCCCAAGAATTTGGCTCAGTTGGCAATTTCGGGTAACACTAAGAGTGATCCTTTATTGTCAACTCCGATTAACTCAACTCAAAATGACTTGGTAGTTGCTAAAACTTCTTCTGTAGCTCATTCACCAGAAACCTTTCCACCAGAAAGTTCCCCACTCCCTGCTTCTGCAACTGCTAGGCTTTTGGGGCAGCCACTGGTTGTTGGTTATCCCACGCAGGAGGTTAAAACCTCTAATGGCCAAGTTAAAGAATACACAAAGATAAGTCCGAGCGTCGAACCCCGCCCCTCGGAACTTCTTCTAATGTCGGCACTGCGTAAACGGGAGATGCAAAGAGAAGCCGCTGCCTTGCAAAAAAAAGTTGGAGCAGAGGCTTTAGACCAAGACGCAAAAGATGAGCCTGCTCAAAAACTCACTCAGCGATCTCTGACGACAAGCCCCTTTGCGTCTACGCTCAATCCAAACTCTAATGGTGAAGCAAAATCAACCTTTTTGGACTCTTCTAGCTTTACCTATAGAGTTTCTCCGCGCCCTCTTCAAATTGCCCCAACTGTCAACAACAGCAACAAGTTAGGCAATTCCAAGGCAGAAATTTTAGCTGAGAAGTTAATCCAACAAAAACAGCAACGCGCTCTTACTGCACAACAGTCTCTAAAAAAAGACAATATCTCTTTATCTGCTGCCGATCTAGCACCAAGTTCTCCATCAGTACAAAATTTTATAACATTCAAGTCTCGTCAGCCCACAAACCAACTCTCAGCGCCCATCACTGTAGAATTTAAGTCCCAAGTCCAGCAACAAAGCCAAGTACCAACGCCTACACCACAAGTAAATACCACTCAGCCCCAAGCTCAACCATCTGATACAACTGCGCCAGCTACCACACCGCCAGCCGGGCCAAGAACTGTAGAAGTCACTTCAGATCGGCAAGAGTATGACGAGAAACAGCGAATTATTACAGCTGTAGGTAATGTAATTGTGCGATTTGATGGAGCGGTGGTGGATGCCGATCGCTTACAAGTCAATTTAGACAACTTGATCGCTGCGGGGGAAGGCAACGTAACCTTAACACGGGGCGATCAAATACTGCGTGGACAACGCTTTACCTATAACTTCGTTCAAGATCGTGGGGAACTGGAAAATGGTAGAGGAGAAATTTACGTACCTTCAGCACAAACAGATTTTGCTTTTTCACCCACGGCTGTAAGTGCTGGTGGAGTTTCAAGACGCCCGCCCAGCGATCGCATTAGAGCCAATCAGCCCGTTTCCGGTGTGAGTAGCCCTGGAGGAATTAATGTGACATTTGGTGGTCAGTCAGATGCTAGCAACATCCCGCCACCGAAAGCAGGGGGTGTAGTCAATCGGCTCAGGTTTGAAGCTGAACAAATTGACTTTTATCCGCAAGGCTGGCAAGCAAGCAATGTCCGCATCACCAACGATCCTTTTTCGCCCCCAGAATTAGAATTACGCGCAGATAAAGTAACTTTGACGCGAGAATCACCCTTGGTAGACCGCATCAGGACACAGCGACAGCGTTTGGTATTGGATCAAACAGTCTCCTTACCAATTCCCCTGAATGAGCGTACTATTGACCGTCGAGAGCGGGACGTTTCACCTGCAATAGTCTCCCCCGGCTACGATGGAGAAGATCGGGGTGGTTTGTACATTGAGCGTGGATTTCCACTAATCGATACAGAGCAAACACGCTGGACAATTACGCCCCAGTTATTAGTACAGAGAGGTGTGCAAGAAGGTGCGGGTGACTTAGGGGCACTGTTTGGTGTGAAGACCAAGATAAATTCTGTTTTGAGTCCACGGTCGATAATTCAGGGAACTGGGGAGTTAACTAGTTTTAACTTGAATGACGTGGAAGAAAATTTGCGATTGAATTTAGGATTGCGCCAGACATTAGGCACTTCTCTTCCCCACACATTGAATGTGCAATATAACTACCGCGATCGTCTCTACAACGGTACTCTGGGTTTTCAAACTGTCCAGAGCAGTTTTGGCGGGATTATTACCTCTCCTGTGATTCCTTTAGGAAAAAGTGGCATCAACCTCAACTACCAGGCAAGTGCCCAGTATATTGATGCCAACACCGATCGCCTAGACTTGCTAGAACCAGTGCGGGAAAACAATCGCATTTCACTTGGTCGTTTACAAGCCAGTGCTACCCTCAGTAGAGGGTTGTTGCTGTGGCAAGGAAAACCATTACCACCCACTGCCACTGAGGGATTGCGATACACGGCTAACCCTGTAGTTCCTTACTTGCAAGCGATCGCTAGCCTTACGGGCACTACCAGTTCTTATACCAATGGTGATAACCAAAGTACTCTAACTGGTACAATTGGCTTACAAGGGCAAATTGGTCATTTTTCCCGACCTTTTTTCGACTATACCGCCTTTAATGTCAGTTTATCTCAAGGCTTAAATAGCGGATTATCACCCTTTTTGTTTGACCGCTCCGTTGATAACAAAGTGTTGACCGCTGGAATATTACAGCAAATCTACGGCCCTTTTCGCTTAGGCTTTCAAACATCTGTGAACTTGGATACTGGTAGAGAAAGTAGCACCGATTACATTTTGGAATATAGCCGTCGCACCTATGGCATCACCTTACGTTACAATCCGGTGTTGGAGTTAGGCGGCATCAGCTTCCGAATTAGTGATTTTAACTGGGGTGGCGGCACCGATCCATTTTCGGAAATTAAGCCAGTAGTGAACGGCGTACAACAGGATTATTAGTTTAAGGACTGGGGACGACTCGACAGGCGATCGCACAATTGCTTGATCCACCACCAGGTATTCTCAAGCTGGCATAGTCGCCACTTAGTTGAACGCGTGATGGTGGTTGATGTAGGGTTACACAGCATCTGTGAACTGCGGCTTGATACTCTCGCCATTGCTTACGGATTGCAATACTTGCGGCATCGTCACCTAAATCTGAAAATTTTAGCCCTGCTCGAATTAGCCAAGATTCTACGTCAGTTGTTTCACCAACTATTTCTGGAATCGGATTAATCTTTTTCATCAGTAATATCTTATACGTATATTCGCAATTGCTGATTTTACTTTAAGAGACAGTATCAATCCTAGCCAATATCATTTTTTATCAAAATCATCAATAAAAATGATTCATACCTGAATATGAATACTCAGGTATGAAAGAATGAATCACTATTACGGCTGATAAACATCATTGCTTTAGCTTCTGAATAGGCCGTTTTCTAGCTCCTAATTACTAGAAGCGATAGCCTAATCCAGCTTGGAAGCTGACGGCATCAGCATCACTATTTCTGTAGGCGTCAATACCCCATTTAGTATCGCCGTAGGCAATGACATTCTTGCTAACTTCTGATTCAATCCCAAGGGTGACTACAGGTGAATTCTGATTGCCCAATGGAGTTTTTTGACCTTCGTCAGTTACAAAGGAATAACCGCCACCGAAGTAAACGTTAGTATTTTTGGCGATGGGCGCATCATAAGTCACTATGGGCATAATTGCAGCAGCATCACCACCATACAACACAGAACCCCGCACTGAAACAGGGGCATTGGGTACGGCGTATCGTCCTTGAATATTACCACCAATTTGTGCTTCATCGTTTCCTTGTCCGCCACTGGTTGCACCAACAGCTACACCAGCACCAATGTAGTTACCGTTAGTACCTGCTGTTTGAGCAGATGCAACGCCAGCTGAGAGGATAATGGAAGCAACAGCAAGTGCAGAGGCAGCTAATTTTGTAAGTTTCATAGAATTATTCTCACTAGAGTTAAGTAAAATCAATGTTCTCTAGTACTAGAATCTCTTTTTTTACAAAATGTAACCTCACGCATCTGGTTCACCCAAGTGGCTGAATTATTTCTCACCCACCTGGGTGTAACAACTGAAATATTTAATTGAAGAATTCAGGAGTCAGAATTCAGGATTCAGAATTTAGGAGTCAGAACAAAAAAGTGGAAGATTCAGATCCACCACCCTCTTGTCTTTACGCTGCGCTATCCGCTTTCTCTGACTCTAAGTTGATGCTGTTAGCGGTAGCGGGGCGTTTAGCCCATTCTGACTCCTGACTCCTGAATTCTATTTAGATAACAGTTATTTCTTCAAAAAGCGCTGACGTAGACGAGAGATAAAAATATTTACCTCTGGTATTTTCAGCCATGAAGCGATCGCAGCAAACACCGCAATTCCCACGAAGCCAGATACACACAACTGTAACAACAGAACCAGTAAACCCGTTTTACCTAACAACTGCTGAGTAGCAACTAAAGTTCCATAGCTGGCAATCCCAGCTACCACACTACCAGCAGTCAAACCCAGAATTGGCACACCCCACTCCCGCCAAGGCAAACCATTGAGTTTGCGATCGAGCAACCATAACAGCATCAACAGGGAACTGCAATTTACACCCACTGTTGCTAACACCAAGCCGGGAGCACCAAAAGGCCCAACTAAAATCCAATCGAGCGCAGCATTGAGAAAGATATTAAAAGTACTAATGCGAAAAGGTGTCTGCCCATCACCCAAGGCATAAAATACCCGCACCAAGACATCACGCGCCAAGTAAACAAACATGCCAATCCCGTAAACTATTAGCAACTCGGAAACTAGCTGTGTAGCATCTTGCTTGAAAGCACCCCGCTCATACACTACCTGAACAATGGGTACAGATAACACTACCATCAACGCTCCTAGAGGTAGCATGGTGACAGCACTAAGTAGGAGTCCTTGACGAATACGCAATTTGAGATCGTCCCAATTTTCTGGTTCGGCAAGTTTGGCAAATATTGGTAACAGAGGCAGCAAAATTATATTAGAAATAATCCCTAAGGGAGTTTGTACTAGCAAATTGGCATAGTTAAAGCCAGCAGCAGCACCAGGTATGGGACTGGCGAAGTAAAGCACAGTAGCAAAGTTAATTGGCATCATTCCGGAAGAAATTGTTGCCGGAGTCATGATTCTAATCACTTCTTGAACACCTGGGGATTTAAAATCAAACCGCAGGCGTAACGTACCTAATCCTAACCGCCACTGAACAATTAGCTGCACCAGCCATTGGAGAATTGCTCCTGCCAAGGTTCCCCAGGCTAATACCATACCACCGATTAAAGCGTATTCTGGCTTGATAATGTCCTTGCCCACTTGCATGGTCATCAAAGCAATGCCGATAATAACGGTAATGCTAGATAACAGAGGGCTGATGGAGAGTAACCAATATTGATTGGCTGCATTAAGAGTACCGAAGCCAATGCCAATTAAACCGGCAAATAAAGCCATTGGTGCCATAATGCGGAGTTGTTGAATGGCGATCGCTCTGGTTGTCGCTTCCAAACCATGACCAACTAAATCCACGATCGCATCCGCAAAGAAAACCTGAGCAAATGTCACCAGCAACAGCACTCCACCTACCAGCGTTGTCACAGTTTCTACTAGGGGAGCCGCTTCTTCTCGGCGACGCTTGGCTAAAACACTGACGATTGCACTGTGTAATGGCCCATTTACGCCACCGAGTAAGATCAATAAAAAGCCAGGGATAACATAGGCATAACTATAGGCAGTGGCAGCAGCACCAACACCAAATGCGGCAGCGATCGCTTGCTGCCGCACTAAACCGAAGACTTTACTAATTAATGTGGCTGCGGCAACAATGCCAGCAATTCCAGCGAAAGAACGAGAGGGTTTTTGATCTTGTTGTGTCACGAATAATACCCGACAACTCTTGCTGAGTGCATACTTTAAAACATTTAACCTGAAATACCGCAGTCTGTCAGGTAAATTTTGACAAATTAGTAATTTTAAATGCCTACGCTAAGGGCAAAGGCAAAGCAATGCCTACGCCCAAAATTAAATTCCTGAGATTGCTATGATACAGCGAACGCGATTCAAAAGTGGTCAGATCGCTTTTCTGATTTGTCCCTGCAATACTAACTTAGTCATCTCCTTTGTTGCGTACAAGCCAAAACTATTTTTTAACTCATTACGAGGATAGATCGAGAAAGGGGAACTATAACAATAACCATCTTCTGGGAAATTGTTGAACACTGTAAAAATTTGATTTGCAGTTTGTCATACTTTTGACACCCTTCAAGCCTATGAAGTTTGGTATGAGGAACCCTTGTATAAAAACGAAATAATCCAGAGCAATGGAACCCAATTCAAATTTCACGGAAAATCAACTTCTCTTGTCCAGCGCTCAACTTCAAGAGCAACTAGAGCAACAAAAGGCTTTGGCGAGTGTAATTGTCCGAATTCGGGAGTCTCTTGACTTAGAAACAATTTTTCAAACCACTGTTACACAAGTGCGTCAGTTGCTAAATGCTGACCGAGTAGCAGTCTTCCAGTTCGACCGTGAACAAAACTGGGAGGGAGAATTTGTTTCTGAAGACGTTGCTATTGGCTGGGACTCAGCAATGGCAGTAAAAGTTTATGACCATTGCTTTGGAGAACAATTTGCTACCAGTTATCAACAAGGTCGAGTCCAAGCAGTAGCAGATATTTACAAGGCAGGACTGAGTGATTGCCATGTAGCAATTTTGAGTAAATTTCAGGTACAGGCCAACCTCGTTGTCCCTCTATCGCGCCAGAAGGAACTGTGGGGATTGCTTTGCATTCATCAGTGCAGTGAGGCTCGTGACTGGAAAGAATCAGAAATTGAGTTTATTCGGCAAATTGCTGACCATCTTGTGGTTGCGATTCAACAAGCGAAGCATCTCCATGAAGTCCAATTGCAAGCCGCAGAATTGGCTCAAGCGGCTCAACGCGACCAAGTAATTGCTCAGATTGTCGATGAAATTCGCTCACCCCTTGATATTGAAACTATTTTTAAAACCACAACTCAAGAAATACGCCAGTTGCTGCAAGCTGACCGAGTTGCCATCTTTAGCTTCAATGACGATTGGAGTGGTAACTTCGTTGCTGAATCATTTGCGTCAGGCTGGATTCCTTTAGTTGGCATTGAGCCTGCGATCGCTGATACTTATTTACAACAGACGCAAGGTGGACGTTACGCTCACAACCAGACATTTACAGCCAATGACATTTACCAAGCCGGATTAACAAACTGCCATGTAACCCTGTTGGAGCAATTTCAAGCAAAAGCCTTTGCAACTGCCCCTATTCTCCAAGGAGAAAAACTTTGGGGAGTCATTGCTGCTTACCAAAATTCCTCACCCAGACAGTGGCAATCTTATGAAGTCGAATCACTGACTAAAATCGGCACACAAATTGGTGTGGCCCTACGACACTACAAGTTGCTAGCACACGCTCAGTACCAAGCAGAGCAACAAAAGACATTAACTAGCGTGATTACTCGAATTCGGGAGTCTTTAGATTTAAATACAATTTTCCAAACTACCGTGACTGAGGCACGGCAAATGCTGCAAGCAGATAGAGTAGCAGTTTTTCGTTTTTACCCTCAAAAAGATTGGGAAGGAGAATTTATTTCTGAGGATGTTGTACCTGAATGTAACTCGGTAATAGCAGAAAAAGTTTATGATTATTGCTTTGGGGAAAACTTTGCACACCTTTATGCCCAAGGTAGAGTAAATGCGATCGCTGATATTTATCAAGCAAAGTTTCCCGGTTGCTACGTCCAAATCCTAGAAAAATTTCAAGTGCGGGCCAATATGGTTGCACCTCTATTGAAAAAAGGTGAACTTTGGGGATTGCTGTGTATTCACCAATGCACCGCTCCTCGTTATTGGCAAGACTCTGAAATTGAATTTACTAGTCAAATAGCCGAGCAATTGGGAGTTGCATTAAAACAGGATTCTTATTTAAAACAAGTTCAAATGCAGGTTGTCCAGTTAGCAGAAGCTACTGAACGGGAGAAAGCAATGGAACGGCAAGAATTACTGGCTGCAACTATTGATAAAATTCGCCAGTCACTTGATATTAAAACTATTTTTAAAACCACTACTCAAGCTGTGCGAGAGTTGCTCGAAGTTGAGCGAGTTGCAATTTACCGTTTCAACTCCGATTGGAGTGGTAAATTTGTGGCAGATTCCTTTAAAGATGGTTGGAAACATGTTGTCCAAGCCCAACCAATGATGATCGAAAGCTTTGAGGATACAGACGACGATAACGAACTTCCGCGTAACGAAACCTTTGTGCCGATTCGGGAAGGTGAAAAATTATGGGGATTATTAGTTGCTTATCAAAATTCGCAACCGCGTTATTGGAAAGAAGAGGAAATTAATTTACTAGCTCAAGTCGGAGTGCAATTGGGTATTGCAATTCAGCAAGCAGAATTACTCGAACAAACTAAACGTCAAACTTTAGAACTTACTCAAACTCTGCAAGAATTAAAACAAACTCAGACTCGGTTAATTCAGGGTGAAAAAATGGCAGGTTTAGGACAACTACTTGCTGGAGTTGCCCATGAAATAAATAATCCTATCAGTTTTATTTTTGGCAATCTTATCCATTTAAATGAATATACTCAAGAACTGCTAAAGGTAGTGAAACTTTACCGTCAAAACTCCTCAATCTTGCCAACTATCCAAGAGCAAATCGACAAGAGTGATTTGGACTTTCTCATTGAAGATTTACCCAAAACCCTTGAGTCAATGAAAGTAGGAACAGAGCGCATTTGTGATATTGTGCTATCACTGCGAAACTTCTCTCGTACAGATGAGGCTGAATTGAAGCCAGTAGATATTCATGAAGGGTTGGATAGTACTTTGTTAATTTTAGGGCATCGCCTCAAGAATAATAATGATCGCCCTGCAATTGAGATTGTTAAACAATATGATAATTTACCTTTGCTCGAATGCTATCCCGCGCAATTAAATCAAGTTTTTATGAATCTTTTGAGTAACAGTATTGATGCATTAGAGGAAAAATTTGACAGTATACAGCAAAGGTATTTGAAATTATTACAAACGTGCCCGAGAATACCCTTAACTATCTGGATTAATACGCAAGCTGTTAATAACCAGATTGTAATTAGAATAGCTGATAATGGTCTTGGGATTCCAGAAGAAGTGCGATCGCATATATTCGATCCTTTCTTCACTACCAAAGCACCAGGTAAAGGTACGGGGTTAGGATTGTCTATTAGCCATCAAATAGTAGTTGAGAAACATCATGGTCAGATGAAATGTTCTTCTAAACCAGGAGAAGGAACAGAATTTTTAATTGAAATTCCCATTGATAATTAGAGGCAAATTTTCCAGAATTATACCAATTGTAAAGCACGGATTTTATAAAAGATAAAATAAAGCATTACCTACCAAATTAGTTTAGTAGGGTACGTTACAGCAAGCCTAGCGTAACGATTGATTCTAAAGTGTACTGTCGTACTCTCCGCACTAACACACCTTACTATCGACAACCTAAACTATCTCGCGTTGACACACCCGTAACCGGATTTACGCCATCGGCTCTTTCACACATCAGCGACACTTGATAGCGGTCAATTAAAGCATCGGTAAAATCAGCACCAGTGACATCAGCATCAAAAAAGCGGCTGCGGGTTAAAGTTGCTTCAGTAAAGATGGCATTTTTCAGGTTAGCACCATCCATAGTGGCGCGATCGACTAAAGCGCCGCTCAAGTTCGCATCTTCCAAATTTGCCTTTAATAAAACTCCTTTAGTGAGAATTGCGTTGGTTAAATTCGCTCCTTGAAAATTTGTCCCCCGCATTTCTGCTGCGACAAAAGTTACACCTGCCAAATCAGCATGAGAAAAGTCACGATTTTCTAAATTTATATTGTTGTAATTGATTGTGTTTATCTGAGCAAAAGCCGGCTTAGGATTAAGTATTATCCACCCAAAGGCTAGTAGCAAAATTACAATCAAACCCAAAAAGCGCAGTAAAATCTTTTTCATAACTTTATTATTTCTCAGTAGTCTTTCGTCATTAGTTCTATCTTACAAAGTTCTGAGCGGAGGAAACCCCCGCTCAGATTTTGCGCTTTGTCATTTAACCAATGACCAATGACTAATAACTCTTAGCTATTTCCAATCTTTCCCAATGCGGATTGTCAGATCGGATTCTAAATCACCAATGGCAGACACCTCGATTTGACCCAAGCCTAAGACTTTTTGCAAATCAACCCCAACTCGTCGGTTGCCTTTTTGGACAATAATCTGAGTTTGACGTTGGGTATCTGGCCAATCAGGCACTTTGTAAATATTATTAAAGCCTTTCTGTTTAAGATAAGCAATAACTTTTTCAGTTAGCTGAGGTTGATTTGAAGCATTTTGAATAGCAATTTTGAGGTTAGGAACCTGACGCATATCTGGTTTTAAACCAGGCACATTTACCCCAACATAATCATTCAACAGGCTCTGTTGTCCAGTCATATTTAGCCAATAGCTATCAGGGTCTTTGCTAAAGCGGCTAAAGGTACCAGGCAACACAGTCATTTGGAAATTATCTCGGTCTAGGTTAAGTCCGAAATTAACCAACGCCATCATTTCTTCCATCTTCAGGTTGGTATCAAAATATTTTCGCATTAGGCGAGTTAATTGAGGCAACCTGGGTAAGATGGTGGGACTATTTAAGCGTTGCAGCAGGGCTGCTGTTAGTGCTTGCTGACGCTGCACTCTCGGCAAATCTCCCAAACCTGGTTCGCGGAATCGGGCAAACTGTTCTGCTTGTTCGCCGTTAAGGGTTTGCCAGCCACTGACTAGATTAATTGACAGCCGACTGCTAGAGTCTTTATATTCCATTGATTGGGGAACAAAGACTTCTACTCCGCCTAACTGATCGACTAACTGGCGTAAGCCACTGGTAGAAATGCGGATGTAGCGATCGATTGGGGCGTTATTTAAGGTACGGCTAACTACCCGTGCAGCTAAGACTGGGCCGCCTTTAGCATTGGCATCAGATACCTTAGTTAATCCCTTTTCTCCCTTTTCGGGGATGGCGATCATTGTATCTCTGGGAATGGAAAGCACCCTTACAGATTTTTCACTAGGGTTCAGTCGTACCAGTAGCATGGAGTCACTCTTCCCTGCAAAGCTTTCTGGTGAGCCATCAACGGTACCGCTGACTGGTTCAATCCCCATGATTAAAATATTCATCGGACGTGAAAGCTTGTACTGGGAGAGTTTGCCCCATAACTCCCCTGGTAATGGGATTTTTACTTCGTCTTTAGCAGAGGTTCCTAAATCTTCATCTGTTCGATCTAGATTGCTCCATAAAGGAGTCCACAGCGCTAACGTTGACACCAGCAGCCCAGATAAGATGATGCCAATGACAACCGTCATAAACCATAACAGCCATCGAGGCATGGTTAAGCCCAGTCTCTCAGAAAGCTGATTGGGAAACGCGCCCACAGATTCGATGACGCTACGGCTCGGATTCGCTGGCTGGTTTAGTTCGACCTGCTCTTCCTCTGAGTCGGCTACTGGTACTGGCGTTACTTGATTTTCTGTCCGTTGAATTTGCGACGATCGCACGTCACTTTCAAACTCTATTACTTGTTGAGACGTAACCGGATTTTCCGACCATTCGACTTGTTTTATCACAATTATCTCCCCACTCAACCACTCCCTAAAAGTATGTTAATCCAAGCTACAAATATTGCCAGTGGAAAAGCTCACTGTAAACTTGTAATGTTCTTCGGTAGGCGTGTATGACAACATGAATACTTTATTGTTCCCCGTAATCCTAGCTGGTGGTAAAGGTGAACGTTTTTGGCCCCTAAGCCGCAAAGACCGACCCAAGCAATTTTTAAGTCTTGATGGTAGCTCTAGAAGTCTATTACAAGCAACCGCCGATCGATTGATTGAACTCGGTGGCGGGTGGGATTCCTTGTGGGTTATCACTTCTAGTCAGATAGCTGAAGGCGTAAGACAACAACTACCCGATCTACCAGTTGAAAACTTGCTGATTGAGTCGGAAGGCAGAGACACTGCCGCAGCCGTTGCTTGGACAAGTTTAGAAATCAAACAGCGCTATGGTGAAGACGCTGTGATTGGCTTTTTCCCTGCTGACCACTGGATTGCTGACCAAGAGGCGTTTGCACACACATTAAATGCAGCTACGCAACTGGCAACAAGCACAGCAGGGATCGTTACACTGGGGATCAAGCCTACTTTTCCATCAACCGGTTACGGCTACATTGAACAAGGTGAAAAAATAGGTAGCTTTAATGAGTTGCCAGCTTATCACGTGAACCGCTTTACTGAAAAGCCCGACCGAGAAACGGCAGAGACTTTTTTATCTACGGGACGTTTTAGCTGGAATAGTGGAATGTTCGTTTTTCGGGCAGGGGTTGTTCTCAAGGAACTACATACCCATGCTCCAGAAATTATCGAACCTTTAGAACAACATGGCCCTGATATCTATCCCCAGTTGCCTAAGAAGAGTATAGACTATGCGTTAATGGAAAAGACAACTCTAGCATACGTTTTGCCAGTTGATTTTGGTTGGGATGATTTAGGAGATTGGAATGCGATCGAACGTTTACTGAAAACGGAAGATACTCCAAACGTGGAACTCGCTACTCACGTAGGTTTAGATACGCAAGGGGCGATTATTTACGCCTCAAATCCAGAAGATGTAGTTGTTACTATTGGTTTAGAGGATGTGGTGATTGTGCGCGATCGCAATGTCACCCTCGTTGTCAAAAAAGAACGTACCCAGGAAATCAAGCAGATCCTTAAAATTCTCCAAAGTGATTCCCGATTTACTGACCTGCTATAAAAGTTAGAACCCTTGGCAGAGGCGAAAAAGTCTATTTTCCCATTATAACTTGACAGTCTGTTATTTTATCTGACAGTTATGGACATTATTAGCTTTGAACCTCTGGCCAAGACAATGGCAATCGATTCTATTACTGCCTATCAAAAATATATTTCTCCGTCCAAAGGATTTTCTTGTTCCCATCGCTTATTACACGGCGGGGATTCTTGCTCTAGTTACGTCAAACGGATGCTGAACGAACAGAAGCTCCATGAAGCCGTACAATCATCCATAAAAAGATTTCAAGATTGTGCCGCAGCTAGCAAAACTTTAACAAGCATCAAAACTAGAGCCGATTCCCGTTGTATTGTCATCCCCTGCTGCTTACCTCTTTAACTCCTCTGCCTCTTTGCAGTTTTTTACAAAAATGTTCCTCACCCAAACTGTTCCCCGTCAACGAGAAATCCTGGAAGTCTTCCTTCGCAATGGCTGGGACTATATGCGAAGGTTGCTTACTGGTGGCAAAGCTGATGAACCCCAGCTGCCGACACCTGCGGTTTTAAAAAATATTCTGGTAGATTTGGGTCCAGTTTACGTCAAACTTGGCCAGTTAATGTCTACCCGCCCCGACTTACTGAGCGCCTCCTATATTGAGGAATTGTCAACTCTACAAGATGAAGTACCGCCAGTTCCTTGGTCAGAGATAGAAATAATCCTCCGCAAAGAATTAAAACGTCCATTAGCAGAAACCTTCAGCACAGTTAACCCGATCCCCGTAGCAGCAGGATCGATTGCCCAGACACATCGAGCTACACTAGCAGACGGTCGAGAAGTCGCTCTGAAAGTGCAACGTCCGGGAATTGATCTGACCATTGCTCAAGATATTGCTTTAATTCAAGGTATTGCCGATTTAGTAGCGCGGACTGATTTTGGGCAAACCTACGAAATCAAATCCATCGCCGAAGAATTTACCAAAGCCTTAGAAGCTGAATTGGATTTTACACGCGAAGCGGGTTTTACAGACCAACTGCGGCGCAACTTATCTAAAAGTCGCTGGTACGATCCTACACAAATAGTGGTTGCGGAAATTAACTGGGAATTGACCACAGAGAAATTACTGGTAATGGAATGGCTCGATGGCGTACCGTTCCTGGCGGCAGATTTGGATAATGACCCTAACATTAAAGACCCTGCTGAAAAACGTAAAGAAATAACTACTTTGTTATTTCGGGTATTTTTCCAGCAACTATATATTGATGGCTTTTTTCACGCCGATCCCCATCCAGGAAACTTGTTTTATCTCAAAGATGGGCGTGTCGCTCTTTTAGATTGTGGCATGGTAGGAAGACTCGATCCCCGGACACAGCAGATATTAACAGAGATGTTGTTAGCGATCGTTGATTTAGATGCTCAAAGGTGCGCTCAGTTAACTTTACAGCTATCAGATTCTGCTCAACCAGTGATTTTGTCGCGGTTAGAAAATGATTACGATCGCATGTTGCGAAAGTATCACAATGTCAGCCTCACACAAATAAACTTCAGTCAGATAATTTATGAAGTTTTACAAGTTGCCCGCAACAATAAAATTAGGTTGCCTAGTAATATGGGTTTGTATGCCAAAACCCTAGCGAATTTAGAGGGTGTAGCGCGGACATTCAACCCAGAGCTTAATTTTTTTGATGAAGTTAAACCATTAATTACAGACTTATTTCGTCGGCAATTACTGGGCGATAATCCAGTGCGATCGCTATTACGGACAGCCTTAGATATTAAAAGTCTGTCTCTCCAATCTCCCCGCCAAATCGAACTATTATTAGACCGAGTTACCTCAGAAACCTTACAGTGGAATTTATCGCTACGGGGGTTAGATGGTGTCCGGCGTACTATGGACGATGCCGCTAACCGACTATCTTTTAGTATATTAGTGGGTTCGCTGATTATGGGTGCGGCAATTATTTCCACCAGAGCGCAGACAACTCAGCTATCTTTTTTAAGCACCACCCTCTTTGCAGTCGCGAGTTTATTGGGTTTGTGGTTAATTATCAGTACATTGCGATCGGGACGTTTACGGTAAAATCATTTTGAATTTTGGATTTTGGATTGAAGGAAAAATCTAAAACTTAAAATTGAAGTTTGTAGTAAGTACTTTAGTGCTGAGAAAATTAAGGATTTTAGTCCTTACTACGAACTTGCTTATCCATCAGTTTTTATTAGCTGGATAAGACTCCTGCAATACTCGTCAATTCCATAATTTTCTCAAACTGAAAATCATGAGCTAAATTCTTGATAAAATTTTGCAGTACAGCATTTTCTGAGGGTATTTGCTCAATCAATTCTAAAATCAGGTCATCACTACATTGGGCTGCGGCAGTGTACACCTGTTTCACCCATTCAGGCGACATTTCAGATAATAGATTCACTAAATCCGCGATCGTCAATATTGATTTTGGTCTTTGTTGCTTTAGGTTTGTTAGCTGATAGCTTTCTTCTTGATAAATATATTGAACTCCCAAATATTCGCTCAACTTTTCTAGTAATTCTTCCTCGCGGAAAGGCTTGTTAATATAATCATCGCAACCCGCTTTGATTATTGCTTCTCGTTGTTCCTCAAAAGCATTAGCAGTTAAGGCAATAATAATGGTCTTCCAATTGGGGATTTGGGATTCGGTATTTTGACTTGAGATTTTTTCTCTAGTTTTGATAACTTTTGTAGCTTCGTAGCCGTCCATAATTGGCATCCGCATATCCATTAAAATTAGATGTGGTTGCCATGTCTGCCAAAGTGCGATCGCTTCAATGCCATTTATTGCTTCTTGGACTACAAAACCAATAGATGTCAGAATTTTCATTAGCACTAAACGGCTGTCTGTGGAGTCATCAACCACTAAAATACGATATTCACTTTGAGCAGGCGCTAAACTAATAACTTGGGGTCTGGTGTGTTCAATCTGGATTTCGCTGGCTATAGCTAGACCAATTTGAATATCAAAAGTAAATTTACTTCCCTCGCCAATAGTGCTGGTGACGCTAATATCTCCTCCCATTAGTTGCACATATTTGCGGCTAATTGCTAAACCTAGTCCTGTTCCCTGTTGCGATTTTCTTCCGGTTTCAGTTTGCCCAAAAGCTTCAAATAGCAAGTCAATTTCTTGTGGGGCAATACCGCGGCCAGTATCTTGTACCTCGAAGGTTAGAAATTGGGCATTGGGCATCCCTTCGGCTACGCTCAGGGCAAGTGGGGATTGGGCATTAATTATTCTCCCCTGCTCCCCTGCTC
>JADEXV010000478.1 GCA_015206945.1 Nostocales cyanobacterium LEGE 12452
CGCGATTTACTGCCGCGGTTTCAAAAAACGTCTTAATTTCCAGAAAAGCCCCTCCCTTTGTGAATTAAGCCAACCCAGCGCCATAACCCAAAATTCGCTCCTTAGAATTTGCGATGCCCATCTGTGTTTGGTAATACCGGTTATTACTCTTAAAGCTATCCTGGCTAATCTGGTTTAAAAAGCAAGCTGCTGCGAGGTATTCAAACAGATTCTTTAATTTGTTATCCATTATAATTAACAATTATGGGTTGATTGTGCCTGGGATGTGACACGCTGAATGGATTTTAGAAAGTTGATAGTATCCAAAGCAAGTATGTTTGGATACTATCGGTAACTATGATCTGCACAGTCGGATTAGGAGCGCTTTTTTGCCAATGAATTGATCCAGGCAGCAAGTTTTAAAGCGTCCTTCTCAGGTATGTTTTTCATTGGTGACATAGGCGGGTACCCAGGCCAGTTCGCAGGCTTGGGATTGTAGATCAAAGCGACGATCTGAGCGTTTGTGTATTTCTTTTTTGCAACATCCACATATGCAGGCCCAATTACCTTAGCGTCAGCCTTATGACAAGCCAGGCATGCATATTGCGTAAGTAGCTTGGAGATATCTTCGGGTATTTTTACTTGCTGTTGGGCACGGGCTGGCGTGTCCATAAACCACAAACAGGCTAGTATTAGACTCATTATGACTTTCATTTTGGATTAAGATTTTAGATGTTTATATTGTGAAGCTTCATTGACGATGCGCTATTCCGTTAAAAGCACAGTCATATCCTCTATGAGCTTTGCCGTACTTTCCTTGGAAGTCCCATCATAAATACCCCGCACATACCTGTTTTTATCGACCAGCACGAATGAGCCACTGTGAATAAACCCTCCTGGCTCATCGGGATCGGCCATCGCACTGACCATGTAGTGCTTTTGACCTATGTCATAAATTTTCTCCCGGTCGCCAGTCACGAATTGCCACATATCGCCTTTCAAGCCCAGATCATCAGCATATTTCCCCAGGACAGCAGGCGTGTCGTGTTCGGGATCAATTGTATGTGAAAGAATGCCGACTTGCGGGTTATCCTTGAAGCGGTCCAGAACCGTGATCATGTTGGATTTCATGATTGGGCAGATTGTAGGGCAGGTGGTGAAAAAGAAATCGGCGACATAGATTTTGCCTTCCATTTGCTTGTGGGTGAACTGCTGGTTTTTATGGTTCACGAAAGCATAGTCGGGAATCCTGGGATATTCTGTCACCTGGGTTTTCTTGCCATCAACCACCTTTGTAACGGTATCGGGCTCGCCCAGGATCGGCAATTTTTTTTGTTTGCATGCAACAAATGTTAGCAGCAGCAGATACGCCATCAAAGTTTTCATTGGGTGTTGTTTTTAATAAATTCTTTTGATTTTGAAATTGCATCCTGCATCTGGATGTTAACCAGGTCCATCTTAGCGGTCTGGCTTGCGATATAAGCTTCCTGTTGATGCTCATCAAGGGTTTCAAGTGTATCTGCCCTATACTGGTGCATCCAATCCATCATGGATTTATCTGCCTGGACGAGCTGTTGAATTAAGTCTCTGGCCTGCTGTTTTTGCTTTTGCAGCTGGGGGCTGGGTTTGGCCCCATTCAAGCTATCGAGCTGACTTTCAACGCTTGTCAGTCGCTTCTTGATAGTCATTATTTCTTCCATCTTTGGCATGGCGTTGTCGTGCAGGTCCATCAGCGCTTTGGCTTTGGGGTTGGCCTGATGGCTATCTGCCATATTGCGATGCGCATCGGTACTATCGCTTTTCTGAGTGCTGTCACATGCAGACACGCCAAGTGTTATAAGGATTAAAATCAAATATTTTTTCATAAGACATTATTTAAATTAGTTGGAGCACCATCCCGGCAATAGTTATCGCAACCAGTATTTGTATGCTGGTAAGGATGATCGCAGATGGTTGCATTTTAAGGCGATTGACCGGCAGGCTTACGCCTGTTCCATCCAGCAGGAGCTGGACTTCATCTGGATGCAGTAATCGGTTCATTGTCAAAAATTGGGTGGCTTTCGGTGATCTGGATTTTCGATAAATGAATAGTCGTTGGGCGTAT
>JADEXV010000182.1 GCA_015206945.1 Nostocales cyanobacterium LEGE 12452
CACTTACCCTGAGCGGAACCGTTCGCGTAGCGTCTCGCAGAGAAGGGATGCCCCATGCCCTATTCCCTAATAAGTGGTACTTAGCTTTTTATGTTCTGATTGCTGGCGCAATTTTGACCAAAGGGCCAGTGGGAATTGTTTTGCCGGGGCTAATTGTTGCCGCCTTTTTGCTTTACGTGGGTAAAGTGCGAGAGGTGTTGCGAGAAATGCACCTTCTTGTAGGTACACTGATAATTCTCGCTTTGTCAGTGCCCTGGTATGCTTTAGTAATTTGGCGCAATGGCTGGAATTACATTAACTCCTTTTTTGGTTATCACAATCTGGAACGTTTTACAGAAGTAGTTAATGGTCACTCAGCACCTTGGTATTTTTACTTTGTAATCGTGCTGTTGGGTTTTGCACCATACTCAGTGTATTTACCAGCTTCTATAATCAGATTAAAATTTTGGCAGCGATCGTATTGGCGATCCCTTGAACGTTTTCAGCAATTTGGTTTATTTGCCTGGTTCTGGTTTGCTAGCATCTTTGGCTTTTTTAGCATTGCTGTTACTAAACTTCCTAGCTACGTATTGCCTTTAATGCCAGCAGCAGCAATCCTGGTAGCCTTGTTGTGGAGCGACCTTTTTTCAGATACAGAGACACGGCAAACAATTCCTGTTTCCTCTCCCACTCCGCCTATTTCCGCGTCTTTGCTGCGAATCAGTGGTTGGGTGAATGTAGTATTTTTATCAGTTCTGGCAACAGCGCTGCTCAACATAACCCATATATTAGGTACCGATCCTGCGATAAGTAACTTCCACGAACTAATTGAACAATCTGGTTTACCAGTAATCGCGGGTATAATTTGGCTAGTTTCTGCTGTTTTGGTTGCGGGTTTATTATTGAGCCGCCGCTGGAACTACATTATCAGTATTAATTTAATCGGATTTGTGGCGTTTGTAATTTTTGTCTTAACGCCTGCTTCGTTCTTTATCGATCGAGAACGTCAATTACCCTTAAGGGAATTGTCTGCGGTCATTTTAGAAGCAAAACAACCAAACGAAGAATTGATCATGCTTGGCTTCAAAAAGCCTAGTGTGGTATTTTACAGCCACATCCACGTAAATTATTTAAAATTTCCCCAAGAGGCTGTAGAGCATATTAAAAACAAGGCTGCTAAAGGACTAAAACCTTCTTCAGTGCTGCTGTTGGCCGAACAGAAAAAGTTTTTGAAAATGGACTTACAGCCAGATGATTACAAGAATTTATCGACCAAGGGTGCTTATAACTTGGTTCGAGTTCCTTTTAAGAAAATGAAAAATGAAAAAATAGACATATCATAAATTGTCATTAGTCATTAGTCATTTGTCCTTTGAGAATAACTAATGACCGATGACTCATGACTCCATTAACATTTGCTATTGTAACCATTGACAGCTAAAGCTTGATTGATCTGGCTTAATAGGTCTTCCATTGATATCGATCGCGGTAATATTTGGGTAGCGATCGCACCAACAACAGTTTCTATAGATTCCAAACCATTCTTCTTCTGCTTGTTAATTTGCTTATAAGCTACTCCATCCTGGAAACTGGTTTCTGAGCGATTTAATCGCTGATTTAGTACCAAAATTGGTGGCAACTTTAAAGGCGAATCTCCCAATGTTTTCAGTGCTTTGAGCACATCTTTGTGGATAGAGGTTTCTCCTAAACAAATTAGCAGTAAGTCAACGCTTTCGTGGCGAATTTGTTGCAACACTTCTGCCCAACAAGGACTCATCGCCGCTTTGAAGCCCGCTGTTTGCAGGTATTGAATTAAAGCTTGGAACCACTCAGATCCGCGTTCAGCAGTTTCACTACTAATTGAGCAATTTTTTTCTGTCCGATAACCCTTAGCTGGCTTACGTCTTACCTGGGGGAAATCCCGCAGCATTGTTAAATCCACTACTAAGATGTTGGGAGGACAGCAAATACCAGAAGCAATTTCTAGTACTGATAGTAAGGCATCCGTTTTTTCGGTGCGACTGCTGTTGTCTTTCGCAAATGGTGTTAAGTAAGGAAATACAGATAGCCCTGGTATTTTAGAAGCGATTAAGGTAGTTGCAACATCGCAAGTAACCAGTGGTATAGCTGCTAAACGTGGATGTCCAATTAGTTGTTGCAAATAAATTTGGGCGGTGGTACTTTCGACATCTAGCAAAATGACATCAAACTGCCATACCCGCGCCAAAAGTTCTGCCTGATCTAGGTCATCTACTTCAATCACCCGATGTTCTCGAAGTGAAGGGTGGGGATTGACCGATTCTAACTGGGGATTCACCAATCTGAGAATTCGCAGTGGGGTTTTAGTTGGGATAATTGCACTATTATTTAACCCTATCTGCGGAATTGCTTGTGCAGTACATAATTTTTCGAGAACCGGTGCTAAGACCTGATGCTCTACTGGCAAACTTAAGAAACCATCGGCTCGGTTAGCAAATGCTTGCTCCTTTTCGGCTCCTGTGGCTGTCACAATTACAGATATATGACGGGTTGCAGTGTCAGATTTTAGTAAAGTCAACACATCCCAACCTGATAGCAGCGGTAGCAACGGATTTAAAAAGATCGCTATTGGTTGCAAGCGCCGCGCTTTTTCGACTGCTTCTGTGCCCGATCGCGCAATCACTACCCGATATCCTAAACCTTTGAGTTGTTCGGTCAAGTCTTCAATATATCGAGCTACTGCCTCGACTACCAAGACCAATCGTTGCGAACTAGCGGGATGATGCTGTGTGGGCGTACTAACATGCTGACGAGCGGCGGTGAGATTTTCCCGTGTCGGTTGGTATCGTGTCTCCTCTTCTTCTCTGATGCCCATATCTGGTTCCGAAAAGCCTGTTTTTGGAGGACTGGGCGGCAGAAGTAGGGTAAACTGGCTACCTTTACCTTCACGCGATAAGAAGCTGACATCTCCTCCGTGGAGGCGAGCCAAGGCGCGAGTTAATACTAGCCCCAAACCAGTGCCTTCAAATTGGCGGGTGAGGGGATTTTCTAGTTGTTGGAATTTTTGAAAGATTAAGTGTTGCTGGTGTTCGGGAATGCCAATGCCTGTATCCCAAATTGTAAAGGCAATCCATCCTTCCCAACGGCTCACCCGCAGCCCAATTTCACCAGATATTTCGGTGAATTTAAAGGCGTTGGAAAGTAGGTGTACTAGCATCTGGCGCAAGCGCAATTCGTCTGCCACCATCTGATCTAAACCTAGTTCAATGGAAAGACAGAATTGAGGAGCAGATGAACGCGCATTTGCCGGTGGCGGTGCAGATGTCGCTTTGGTGGTTTGAGTGTGGATAGCTTTGGCTTCCGCTAGGGCGCGATCGCACACAGCCTGAATTTTCACCGGAGTCAGTGTCAAATCCATTTGTCCCGTTTCCATCCGGGTCAAATCTAAAATATCATTGACAACACTCATCAGGTGGCGTCCGCTTTGATGAATCAGTCCCGCATAACGGGCTTGACGCTCGTTAAGTTCTCCCAACTGCTGATCCACTAGCAAGCGCGATAATCCCAAAACGGCAGTTAGGGGAGTTTTGAGTTCATGACTAATACAAGCTAAAAACTCGTCCTTCAACCGATTTAGTTGAATTAAATCGGCATTCTTCGCTGCTAGTTCTTTACAAAGCTGCTGCTGTTCTGTGACATCAGTAGCTAAAACCAACCACAAATCAGTGCTGAGTGCAATCTCCTCTTGGGCACTCATAACTTTAAATTCAGGACTATCTAAGGGAATTTTGGCAAACTGCCAGATTCGCTCTTGACCATTTTGCACTTCGACAACGCAGGTACAAGTACCCACTTGACTATCTAAATAGCATCGGCTGTATGCAGCATCACCTGATGCTTCTTGCTGAATCAGTTCTTCTTCACCATGCTCATTCTCCCTACCATTGGGATGAACCTTGATTGCTGGTTGGCTGACATATTCGGCTATTTCGGAGCGTTTCGGGACAAGTATTGCCTCCACTTGTTGCCTAACTCCTTCTGGATCTTTCAAGGTTCCTAATTGCTGCCACCAAGCGGGATTTCGCGCTACCACCTCGCCAGTACCCGTTTGCAACATCAAAGGCCAAGGCAGTCTTTCTAGCAAGTGTACTAATGGCTGATGTCCTAACGACTTGGGTTCATTTGGTCTACCATCATACTCATGACGATGCTCGCTAGACCTTTGTAACCCACCCAGGCGTTCTTTAGCCAGCGATCGCAATAGGCGCGAACTATCCAGCAGTCCCAAATATCGACCCTCAGAATCAATCAGCGCCCAATCTAAGTTTTGGGGTTTTTCGACTTGTGAATCGCCCCAGCGCAAGCTTAATCGCTCTACACGCTCAGAAGCTGATATTGTCTGTATTGGCTCAATTAGACCTTGACCCCAGGTAGAGAGCGATTGTTGTAAATTTAGATTTTTATCGTCACTTTGTGTTAATAATTTGGGGATTAAACGGGCAGAATACAGCAATCCGATGGGGCATTGCTGTTGATTTACTACTACCAAGCGATCGCACTGCTCTTGCTCAAAAATCTCCAACACTACTGCCAGAGAACTTGTTTGGGGGCAGCTAGGTACGGTTGCCTGAAAGTCATAAAGCGGGTAATCTAGCATTAACATAAGGATTTTGGGGTCATTCTTCCTGTGGAACCCTCCGGCATTTCCATCTGCCAGTTGATGGTCTTTTCGCCTGAAGTCATATCCTTTAAGAAGACTCATATAAGCAACTCTGGTTATTTCAACGCCATTAAAACAACGGGATTTCCCCTAACGGACACGGGAATTGCAAACGAGTGCATTTTTCCAAGAGGCGACGTTTCTCATTTTTAGCAACTAGCCTCTCCAGTGTCTTACTGGTATTTAAACTCCTCATCGATAGCGACGGCTAAAACAATTATGGCCCCAAAGATTCGCTTTAGAACCTTGAGGAATTATAATGATTTGGAATGCGACAATCCTTTAAGTTCGTTTAAGTATCTTATCAAGGAGCAAAATAAAAAAATCTATCTATTTATATACATAGATATGTAAATCATGAGTTAACTACTGTGTCTTGCTATGGCGACGGATACCTCATCATCAAAGACTTACTCAGTTCTACCAGTTAGTTGCCGCACTAAATCGTTAAGTGCGTAGCACTATCTGCTCGCATAGAGCCTTATTTTGGGGTTAAATCACCAGTTGACTGCACACGCAGTATTCCCCTACAAGCGTTAGCCAAACTTATCAGCCCATGTTTCTTGGTCAGGGCGATCGAGGAGATATATTCAAGAATAGATGTTATTACCGATATTGATTCTGCAATCTAATGCTAACAAATGCTTAAATAATCCAGTTGACTTAGCCAACCTAAAAGGTTTAAGTACGTGGGTAGGAAAATTGATGGACGCGATTATTGCCCAATTTTGCTACTTACCTGTGGCTGCAACGACCTCTGGAACAATCAACTACTTACCAAATTGGCCGCCACTCAATCCAAGTAAGGCATACACTAGCAAGTACGTTTATGTATTTGCCAGTCAGATGCAAAAAAGCCAACAGCACTTTCAGGAGATGACTCCAGCAGAAAAACAAGGACTATTAAGAGAGCTTAAATTAGATTATAGCCTGATTCTTATAGATTATTTTACCACAGACAAAGCACTCAAAGATAAAATTGATAAATTTATCAATACTATATTTTATGCTAATATCCCTGTGCCCCAAATAATCGAAATTCACATGGAGGTAATTGAAGAATTTTCTAACCAGCTAAAATTAGAAGGTAGAAGCAATGAAACGTTACTTGATTACCGCTTAACGTTAATCGATATCTTGGCTCACTTGTGCGAAGTTTATAGGAGTTCAATTTCTAAATAAATTAAGTTTATCGCTGTATATTTCACTTTGAAGACAACTATTGCTGTTAGTTACTCCCAACGCGCAAACGCATTTGTTATTTTTATGCTCATGACTAGCTATTAAGTATGATTAAAGCCAGAAAAACCTACGTTCTCAAGCTTTACGTAGCAGGAAATACTCCGAATTCAGTCCGGGCATTAAAAACACTCAAAGATATTTTAGAGCAGGAGTTTAAAGGTGTTTATGCTTTAAAAGTTATCGATGTATTGAAAAGTCCACAACTGGCGGAAGAAGATAAAATCTTGGCAACGCCAACATTATCTAAAATTTTGCCTCCACCCGTTCGCAAAATTATTGGGGATCTTTCAGATAGAGAAAGAGTATTGATTGGATTGGATTTGCTCTATGAAGAACTGAGTGAAGAAGGTTTTGAAGAGTAAATTTTTAATCATAAAAAATTGAGTCCAAAATTTAGTAATAAAAAAACAGGTTTTAATACCCTTTTGTTATCAAGCAATGAGTCAAAACGAGCAAGTAGAACCAAAAAAACCACCAATAATTAGGGGTGTCGAAAAAATTCGGACGATGATCGAAGGGTTTGACGATATTAGTCATGGTGGTTTACCAATTGGTAGAACGACCTTAATTAGTGGTACATCCGGCACAGGTAAAACGTTATTCTCTCTTCAATTTCTCTATAACGGTATCACCTACTTTGATGAACCAGGAGTATTTGTAACCTTTGAAGAATCACCGAGTGATATTATTAAAAATGCCAATATTTTTGGTTGGAACTTGCCCCGCTTAATCGAAGAAGGCAAGTTGTTTATTCTTGATGCATCTCCCGATCCAGAAGGCCAAGATATAGTTGGAAATTTTGACCTTTCTGCACTCATTGAGCGCTTACAATATGCCATCCGCAAATACAAAGCTAAACGAGTTTCAATCGACTCAATAACAGCAGTATTTCAGCAGTATGAAGCAATGGGAGTAGTGCGACGCGAAATTTTTCGTTTAGTAGCACGTCTCAAACTACTGAGCGTCACAACTTTAATTACCACTGAACGTAGTGAAGAATATGGGCCTGTTGCGTCTTTTGGTGTGGAAGAATTTGTTTCCGATAATGTAGTAATTGTTCGCAACGCTTTAGAAGGAGAACGCCGCCGCCGCACAATTGAAATTCTCAAATTGCGCGGCACAACTCACATGAAAGGCGAGTATCCCTTCACAATTACTAATGAAGGAGTTAACATCTTTCCACTGGGAGCAATGCGCTTAACTCAACGTTCTTCTAATATCAGGGTATCTTCGGGTGTCAAAACCTTAGATGAAATGTGCGGTGGTGGTTTCTTTAAAGATTCAATTATTTTAGCAACAGGAGCCACAGGTACTGGTAAAACCCTGTTAGTAAGCAAATTTATTCAAGATGGCTGTCTCAATGGAGAACAGGCGATATTATTTGCTTATGAAGAATCACGCGCCCAATTATCTCGTAATGCTTCCTCTTGGGGAATTGATTTTGAAGAATTAGAAGATCAAGGTTTACTCAAAATAATCTGTACCTATCCTGAATCAACTGGTTTAGAAGACCACTTACAAATTATTAAATCAGAAATTGCTATTTTCAAACCCGCTCGGATTGCTATTGATTCTCTATCAGCACTAGCTAGAGGAGTTACGAATAATGCATTTCGGCAGTTTGTAATTGGTGTGACAGGTTATGCTAAACAAGAAGAAATTACTGGTTTCTTTACCAACACAACCGACCAATTTCTGGGAGCGCATTCGATTACTGATTCTCATATTTCCACGATTACCGATACAATTTTAATGTTACAGTACGTAGAAATTCGCGGAGAAATGTCGCGGGCAATTAACGTGTTCAAAATGCGCGGGTCTTGGCATGATAAGGGCATTCGTGAGTATAATATTACTGCTGACGGGCCCGATATCAAAGATTCTTTCCGAAACTACGAACGGATTATCAGCGGTGCTCCTACTCGCGTTAATATCGATGAAAAGGCGGAACTTTCTCGCATTGTTAGACGTTTTGAAGACAAACAGAGTTCCGAACCCTAAATTTAGTATCGTAGTATATTCTTTCCTAAGTTTAGTATCGTGCTATATTCTGTGGTGAAGAAAGGTTTTCTGCCGCTAGATTGATTTTCGTGTGAGGGATGCGGTGAAAGGACAGCAATTATTTTATAGCTTCTTACCTGGTGTAACGGCAGCGGTTTTAACAACTCAGCCTGCTTGGGCTGGTACTGCGAAACTAACTGGGATACAACTGGCATCTTCTCCTAGTGTTTTGACTTCTACTTATGGTCAAGGCTTGGTTGTGGATACCATAAATACGCAACTGTCTAACAGTGCAAATGTTAGTGTTCCAACCCTAGTACCTGCTTTGGGTTTTACTAAACTTAGTGTGAAACCTTTAAGTAATAACAGCATTCCAGTATTTACATCTGAAAATACTGTTGTGCCAATAAGACAACTACTTAAGAAAGATAAAGGTAGATTTTCCAGTTTGACACCTACCTCTAATCCTTCCCAAGCTCAAAAGAACCAAAAACAGAGTAATTCAAACGCTTATGGGCAGAAATTAAAGAAGATAGTAGTTCCCAACTACACTTCAAAACCCGCTTCTGTCCAAAAAGGAATTTTGTCCCTGTCTTCTGCACAGCAGCCAGTGGTTCAAAAGAAAAATGCTGTTACTCAGTTGCAAACATTTTTACAAACTTCAGCCACAGGTGCAGGAGCAGCAAAACTGTTGTCAGCGCAGAGGTGTCCACAGGAGTTGAGCAAAAGCAAAACTGACTCCTTGGCTAATTTGCTAACCTCAAGCACCTGCTTACGACAAAACGCTATTGGTCGCTTGGCTCAGAGTAATACCACGATTCCGACAGATTCGACGCCAATCACTGCGCCAGGAACTGTAACTCCTGTACCAGAGGGTTCGACGCCAACTTTCACTGCGCCAGGAACCGTAACTCCTGCACCAGGGGGTTCGGTGCAACCTTCTACTGTGCCAGGAACTGTAACTCCTGTGCCGTCAGGGTCGGTGCAAATTCCAGAGAACCTGATTCCTAACTCAAATCCCCTGCAATTTCCCACCAAACCGGAGGAGGTACAACTCCAAGGAAATCAGCCGATTACTTTGGCACAGGCTCTGGAGTTAGCACGGCGTAATAATCGCGATCTACAGGTGTCTTTATTGGAGCTAGAACGCAATCGAGCGGCTCTACGAGAGGTGCAAGCTGCTTTATTGCCTACTCTGGGAGTTAGCACGGATCTGACTCGTAGTCAGTCTGCTGGCAGTCAGCTTCAGGACGAATTAAGCGGGCGAAATGGCTTACTGTCTAACCAAGATCAACCCAGTACATCTTTTTCTGGTGAAGCACAACTTTCATATAATCTTTATACTTCTGGGAGAGTGCAAGCTAGCATCAAAGCGGCTGAAGAACAGGTACGTTTCAACGAGTTGGCTGTAGAAACTCAGTCTGAGACAATCCGTTTGAATGTTGCCAGAGACTACTACAATTTGCAACAAGCGGATGAACAAGTACGGATTGCCCAATCGGCTGTGCTGAACTCTGAAGCTAGTTTGCGTGATGCAGAAGCTTTAGAGCGAGCTGGGGTTGGTACGCGGTTCGATGTGTTGCGATCGCAGGTGAATTTAGCAAATGCCCAACAAAATTTAACTAATGCTAGATCCCAGCAGACAATTTCCCGTCGTCAATTAGCAACTCGGATAAGTTTGCCGCAAGCAATAAATATCAGTGCCGCTGACCCTGTACAATTAGCTGGTCTTTGGAACCCAACCCTAGAACAAAGTATTGTGTTGGCTTATCAAAATCGTCCAGAATTGCAACAGTTTTTGGCACAACGTAATATTAGCGAGCAACAGCGTAGGCAAGCTCTTGCGGAACTGGGGCCTCAAGTTAGTTTGGTCGCTAGCTATAACCTGCTAGACCAGTTCGATGATAATGTCAGCGTTACTGATGGTTATTCATTCGGAGTTAGGGCAACGCTAAATTTGTTTGATGGCGGCGCAGCAAGAGCAAGAGCATCTCAACAGCAAGCTAATATTGCGATCGCAGAAACTCAATTTGCTGAACAACGCAACCAAATTCGCTTTCAGGTAGAACAAGCCTATTCTACCCAGCAATCTAGTTTGGAGAATGTTCAAACTGCTAATACCGCTTTAGAACAAGCTAGGGAAGCTCTACGTTTAGCGCGTTTGCGATTCCAAGCTGGTGTAGGTACTCAAACTGATGTCATTAACTCTGAAAATGACCTCACCCAAGCTGAAGGTAATCGAGTCACAGCAATTTTGGATTACAACCGCGCTTTAGCTGAGTTACAACGGTCTGTTACCCTCAGAGCATTCCGCTAATTAGCTGAAACTCAACTGAATCAATACTTTTGACTGCTGTTGTGTTTATCAGGGCATTACACAGTCCAGTAGCGTTTTTGATAAAAAGCTAGCTAAAAGCCTCATTTGTTCAGTATATTTACTGTAAAGATGAGGCTTTTTAGTCCAAAAGGCAGTATTTGTAAATTGTGATTTTTTAGAAATTCTTTAGCGATCGCTAAAGGATGAAAAGAAAAAACTACGGTTTTCAAAGTAGACGTGTTTTATCTAATTCTTCCGGTAACAAAACTTTTTCCGCTCGTCTGAAAAGAGGGTTAAGGAGAAGTCGTAGAGAAGGAGTTGTTTTTATGAGGTCTGTATTGCAATACTTCTCGGTTAAGGGGAAAAGGGAAAGAAAAAACCTTTAACCCTTACCCTTTACCCCAAACCCGATTCCGAGTTAAAAATGCTTAACCGAGAAGTATTGGTCTGTATTGGACTTAACAGAGAAGCGCTATAGTCAAATTTGGACTAACATAACTGAGTGTTCGTAGTTTACCGCCGTAGGTATCGCTTGCCTTGTCAAAGACTCATGACTAAAGTAACATCTCAAGAAATTGCACAGTTTCGCTCTCAATTGGCAGACAATCCTAGCGATATGGAAGCGCTGGATTTGATTGAAGACTGTGATGGAGATTTGGAAGATGCAGCGATGACGCTAGCTATCCGAGCAGGACAACAACCAGAAAGAGCAAATTCCGAGTGGTTAGATGCCTTGGCTAGAAAATGGCGTGTGGTCATTTGCGAACAAGAATATCGAGAAGATTTGCTTAATACTTCTCTTCAGAAGATGATGGAACATCTAAAAACAACGCCGACATTTCCTAAGATTTTGGCAACGCCAGTTTTGCTATATGTCCTCAAGCAAGGCGTAAACAATTTTTGTGAGCCACTAGATTTGCTAAAATGATCCTCCTGCATTTGAATCGTGAGATTAAAATCGCGGCTACCCAAACAGCAGGCTTCAAAGCGGCTTAAAAACCCTTAATCTGACTTTAGTCCGTCTGCACGGGCTACCCACTGCGTTTGTGTAGTCTTTCCAGTGCTTTGGTGCTGTGAGCCTCCTAACTTCTGATGTAAGTCTTAGAGTAATTCAGGTGTATGACTTCTAGTCATGCGAGGTTCAATCCACCAGGACTGATACGCTGTTAATTAAGGCAAAACTTCTATTAGACAAATTGTAAAATCAATGAATTACCTTGTTGCCGTATTACCAGACCGCATTCAAGCCGAAGCTGCTTACTTAGCTTTAGAAAAAGAAGGCATTAACAGCACTATTTTAGGGAGAGGGTATAAAACGGCTGACGAGTTTGGCTTAATTGACCCCAAAGATCAAGCTAAAAAGCAAGCAAAACAGATGGCAACCTGGCTGATACCATTTGGCTTTTTTGCAGGTTTTACATTCAGCCTTATTACTGGTTTAGATACTTTTGCCTGGGCGGGTGAAGTTGGCAATCACATTGTTGGCGGACTGCTGGGTGCTGCTAGTGGTGCGATGGGTGGTGTGTTTGTCGGTGGCGGAGTCGGTTTACTTGTAGGTGGTGGTGATGCTTTACCTTATCGCAACCGCTTAGATGCAGGTAAATATTTAGTAGCTGTTCAAGGTTCTGAAACTCTTACTCGCCAAGCAACCAAAATATTACGTCAGTTTGATCCAGAAAATATCCAAGGTTATGCCGACACAAATACTGTGTATTGAATAAATCATAGTTTAGACATCACGACACAGCGGCTTGAGTTACTTTCCTATTCTTGGGAGATGGCGTAAGCCGCTGCGATCGCCAACAAATCTCCAGTAAAAAGGCTAACCCAATCTGGACAGGAACCGTAGAAATGGGAATTAAAGCTAGAATCAGGATAGTTATAGCAAATTAATTCTCAATTCATAACTCATAATTTTTAAGAATGTTGCCACGAGAAGAACTTTTAAAAGGTGTTGAAAATCGAGATAGTGTCGCTCGTGCAATCGATCAAGCAGAGCAAGCAATCAAAACTTGGGAAGTGGTTTTGACAGATTTTCTGTCTCCCCCAGAATTGGCAGAAATTCAAAGGGTATTTAACCGATTAACAGAAGTTCAATTGGTGGCATGGGGTGGATATCCGCAAGCTGAACGTCAAAGAATAGCGATCGCTCGTTCGGAACTTCCGTTAGATCAATCTCAAGTCAGTCTTGTAGCTGTAGAAATTGCAGGTAATTTCCTGTTTGATACTGCTTCTCACCGCGACTTTTTAGGGGCAATGTTGGGGACGGGAATTGTTCGTGAAAAGACGGGAGATGTGATTGTCTTGGGAGAACGGGGGGCGCAGGCGATTGTTGCACCAGAATTGGTGGAATTTTTGTCAATGAGCCTCAAACAGGTGCGATCGGTTCCTGTGAAAACTCAGCAGATTGACTTAACTGAATTAAAGGTTCGGGAACCCAAGAAAAAAGAATTAACTACTGTGGAGGCTTCTTTAAGATTAGATGCGATCGCATCTGCTGGTTTTGGTATGTCCCGCAGCAAAATGGTTGATTTCATCGATGCTGGTGATGTCCGTGTCAATTGGAAGGAAGTTACCCAAGCTAGTTCTCAAGTCAAAGCAGGCGACTTAATCGCCATTCGCTCTAAAGGGCGTTTAGAAGTTGGGGAAATCGCCGTTACAAAAAAAGAGCGTTACCGAGTTCAATTAACAAGGTATATGTAATAAGTTAGGAGTGAGGAGTTTTAAATACATCAGTTTATTTAACTTTAAACTCCTAACTCCTAAATAGATACTTAATACTTAGGCTTTAAAGCGTTTTGCTAACATATTCAGTAGAAGTTTACGCGGTACAAGCCGAGATAACTTGCTTCTAATTTGAGTGGTACTATCAGAGCTAATAACAGTTGGATAGCCTTTTTCTAAAGCCTCTAAAGATTCCCAAACCACTTTTTCGCAAGAGTAGACTTTATCTGTACTGCCTGCCAATGCTGGAGGAAAATTAGCTTCTGCAAAAAAGTTTGTTTCTATTGGCCCTGGACAAGTGACTAAAATACGGACACCATACTGATAATTTTCTGCCCATAATGCTTCACTAAAGCTGAGAATAAAAGCTTTACTAGCAGCATAAACAGAAAGGTATGGTATCGGTTGAAATGCCGTAATAGAGGATACGTTAATAATACTTCCAGAACGACGTTGCCGCATCAATGGTAGAAATTTGTGAGTTAAATCTACCAATGCCAAAATATTTAATTGTACGATTTTGACTTGTTTTTCTCCATCTCCTTCAGCAAAGTCACCATAGTAACCAAAACCAGCATTATTGATTAATAAATCAATGTTTAATCCCTTTGCCTTTGTGGCATCAAACACACTAGCTGCTGCATTAGGTTCTGTGAGGTCTTTTACTACAATGTCTACTTGAATGTTGTGTTGTTCTTGTAGTTGTTTAGCTAATTGGCTTAGTTTATCTTCAGAACGAGCAACGAGTACAAGATTTGTTTTGCGTGCAGCTAGTTCTTGAGCAAAGGCTTTACCAATACCACTAGAAGCACCAGTAATTAAAGCAGTTGACATTCTACATATTCAGATAGTTTTTAAGCACTTATAAATCTTAGCTACACTGACTATAAGTTTTAACTACCCAAAGTGATATATCCAAAAGGGTAAAAGCAGCACTTAGTACTATGAAATTTGAGTGAAGGCTTGCTCCACTCAAAACTTTTCCTTCCCTAAAACTTACTTTTTGAAACTATATTAATTCTCCCAATATACCGATATGGGAGATTCTTAAATCTTCTTCATCTGTATATTGAATAGACAAGTTGATTTTTTCTGGTAATTCTGCGTCCTTGCGCGACCACTCAAATACAAATTTAGAGTCTAAATGCTTAAGGTTAGAAAATATCTGTTTCCATTGGCTTCGTCGAATTCGATTTCCCCATCTTGATTGTAATTCTCTTGAATAGGCTTCCTGCTGATAAATAAAAAACTCAAATGGTCTTTCTTTTCTATCTCTGTGATCTAGTAAATCAACCAGATGAAACATAAAGCCATCCTCAGAAAGGCTACTTACAAGATTTTTTAAAAGTGGTACAACATCATCAACTGGGACATGCTCTAATACAGATTTTGAGAAGATAAAATCTATTTTTTCTTGACTCGGCAGTTGTTCAGACAAATTAATTGGAGCAATGTATTCTATCCCCAAGTCTCGTAAGACTTCTACGGATAATTTTTTTAAAGAAAGCAGCTTTTTTAAGCGTAGGTGAATAATTTCGCGATCTTCAAATGTAGATAGACTATCTAAAATACTCCAATCTACAGAATTACACACGGCTTTAAAAATATTTTCAGGTTGTAATAATGGGCAAATATCCGTTGCATAAACCTTTTTTGCCCCAAGAAGGTAAAATACTAACGAATGAGTAAGTAACCATCCACTTCCAATTTCAAGACAAACTTTATCACGTAATACATATTTTCCTTTACCAGACTGAAGCAGATAGATAGCAACTTCATTAGCGCAAATATCAAGCCTTTTGCCTGTAAGAGCTAGCCTACTGGAATGCGTTTTATTATATAAACCTTGATACAGATTGGATGATCTAACCATCGATTTGATTCGTTCATCAAGGAGATTCCTTACTATATTTCTCATTTGATACACCTCTATTAATGAATGTAGTGCAAATATAATACAACACTATTAACTGTACTAGTAAGATAATTTTCTGTATGACATACAGGTATGTTCTATTAGACTATTGCACAAATGCAAAATTTACCTGCGGTATCTTGCTACATCCCCCAAGCCTTTTCCCAATTTTGGCAGAGGGATTTAGTAGGAGGGCTTTTGATTCATGTAAGAAGTTTATTAAGTCAGATGTTACAAATAATTATTTTGTCATGGCGATTCAAAATGAATTTGAATTCTAATCACCATTTTTCAGACCAGTAAATAATTTCTGAGGTGGAACTATTAATTGCAACGCCGTAGCTATCTCCATGATTCCACTTAAAGCCAGGTCTACCTTTGTTATCTGTATTTAATACCAATATTTCATAAGTCGCTGGAAAAGATTCTGTAGGAGAGTCACCAGTATAAAAGAAAGTTGTCGGCACACCATTAGGTTGATTTATGTGGTCGTTTGTGTTACCGCCTATATATTTGTGCTTGGCACTATTTCTGTATTGTGAAAGTAGTTTTTCTATCTTCTTTGGTGGCTCTTTCAGTCTAATTTGAAAAAAACTACTTCCTTGCAAAACTTTGGGAGAGTAAGCAATACGAACGTTTTTAGCATCACGGGGAATCTCATTAGGAAAATGTTTTACTTGGTCATTTTGAGACCATAGTTGATTACGAATTTCTTTGTAGCGTGATGTATCAGTTATGATTTTAGGCTCGCTTTTACTGCTAAAAGTTGTTCTCAAAAAAAAGCTTCCCCCGACAATACTAAGACTAGCAAGGGCTAATAGAAATTGCGATCGCTTCATCAAGTTGGGTGTGTCTAACTTTCGTAGTCATATACCCAACTAATAAACTAAATTCGTACTATTGCGGATATCGAATCAGAGATATTAACAGAAACTTTGTGTATTCAGAGGAAAATTGGGATAATTATAAAATTAATGTGAAGCTGGTCAATGATTACCTAGTTAAATACCGTAGGTGATCCTCATGGAGGCTAATACTGCAAGACGGAAGTTTACCTGAGCGACTTGCCTTGACTTGTTGCCGAGCGTTCGCGTAGCGTCTCGTAGAGAAGCCGAGGTAGCGCAGCCGAAAGGAGTCGTAGGGTCAAAAATCAAAAGTCAAAAGTATTATGGAATGGTCTTTTTAGGAATTTTAAATGGTTGCTCTATTTACGCCGTGGCGTACTAGTACTAACATTGTCGCTAACAAGATCAATTCCACAGCCATCCATTTTTTTCAATTCTTCCTGATGCAGCAACAACTAAAGTGGATATATAAATAGTAGATGCACCTTAATTAAATCACAGCCTTCAGCTTTTAGCTGAGGGCTTTTTTTTATTGCTGATACTTTTTTATTCGGGAAGAAAATAAATTTGCTCAAAAGTTTAATTTTCCCGGATATGGCAATAAATAAGCTGGATTAATAAATGGTAGATGCACCTTAATTAAATCATAGCCTTCAGCTTTTAGCTGAGGGCTTTTTTATTGCTGATACTTTTTTATTTGGAAATAAAATAAATTTGTTCAAAAGTCTAATTTTCCCGGATATGGCAATAAATAAAGCGGATTAATAAATGGTAGATGCACCCTAAGAATTACAGCCCTCAGTTTTTAGCTGAAGGCTTTTTTATTTGGAAATAAAATAAATTTGTTCAAAAGTCTAATTTTCCCGGATATGGCAATAAATAAAGCGGATTAATAAATGGTAGATGCACCCTAAGAATTACAGCCCTCAGCTAAAAGCTGGAGGCTTTTTTATTGTTTATACTTTTTTATTTGGAAATAAAACAAATTTGTTCAAAAGTCTAATTTGCCCGGATATGGCAATAAAT
>JADEXV010000183.1 GCA_015206945.1 Nostocales cyanobacterium LEGE 12452
TGCTACCTCTGCTCCCCCTGCTCCCCCTACCCCAGAGCAGCAACCTATTACTCCTGCACTTTTAGGGGCAGGCAAATTATAAGAGTTGCGCCTTGGCTGGCGACGCTGTTAGCTGTAATGCTGCATTGATGAGCTTCTATAATGCGCTTGGCGATCGCTAACCCTAGACCGCTGCTACTGCCTTTACGGGAAGGGTCTGTTGTATAAAACTGCTCAAAAATTCGGGGCAAATCACTCTCATTAATACCTGTTCCCTGGTCTTGAATTTTTATAACTGCTTGTTTATTCTCGCTGTACCCAGAAATAAAGACCAAAGAATCGGGTACTGAATGTTTAATAGCGTTGTCTAGCACATTTAAAATAGCCTGTAATAACCGTTCTGGATCGCCTTGTAGTTGTAAATCAGCCACGTTTAGACGCACAGATACGCCAATGGCTTGCATTCGAGGCTCCATCGCACTGACAGCACGGTTAATCAGACTGTGCAGTGAGAAGGTTTGCTGTTCGAGTTGAGTAATTCCTGCTTCTAAGCGTCCGAGATCGAGCAGGTCATGAATCAGTCGTGATAAGCGTTTGATTTCGTTCTCAATAGTTTGAAAGAAGCGATCGCGCAATTCCGGTTCTTCGTATGCGCCACTTCTGAGTGCGTCTATCGTTACCTGAATGTTGCTGATGGGTGTGCGGAGTTCGTGGGAGACATTTGCTAAAAAAGCTCGGCGCTCTTGATCTAAGGAAGCCAACCGTTCACTCATCCGGTTTAGCTCTGTTGCTAACTGATCTAACTCATTGTTTTCATGGATAATTAGCTTGTCACCAAAATGACCACTACCTAAGCGAATCGCAAAGTTCCGCATAGTTTCAATTGGTTTTGAGAGACTCCGAGCAAAGCGAGTACTGATTAGCGCACATAGCAAGATTGTCAGCGCCAGCGTTCCCAAAACACTCCAAATCACCCTAGCGAACTGACGCTGAAGGTGATCCAAAGTAATGGACATTCGCAGCACGCCCAGTAATTGACCATTACGCACAATTGGTCTAGCGATGTATAGGCGATCTTCAGTTGATAAAATCCCTTTTGCGACCCCTTGCGTTGGACGATTTTGTAGAGCTTCCGATACTCCGGTAACTTTGTACCAGTCTTTAACCTGTTTATCTAGCCGTGGGTCAGAAGTTGCCAGAAGACGACCATGTTGATCAAAAATGCGAAGTGCCACAGTTTGTGGCGCTCCATACCGCTTTACCAGTAATTCTACCCGTTGCAGATTCTTTTCTTCTAAAGCATCAGCTGCACTCTCACTCAAGGCAGCTGTCCAGTTATCCAAATCTGTTTGCCGCGATCGCATGAAGTAGGCATGGAACGACCACAGAATATAGCCCGCCATCACGGAGGTTCCCAAGGTGATCAATAACAGGTAAGTGGCTAACAGCCGAGCATGAATCGAATTTAGTTTGATGCGAGGCAACCAAATCATCTTTGAAACTAATCCCCAGAACGACGGCGCAACACTGCTTTTATCCGCGCCAGTAGTTCACGGGTATTGAATGGCTTGGTGACATAATCATCCGCTCCTGCTTCCAAGCCCCAAACTTTATCAATATCTTGATCTTTTGCTGTCAGCATGACAATGGGAACATCCGAAAATGCCCTAATTCGCCAACAAACCTCCATACCGCCAACCTCCGGCAGCATGAGGTCGAGCAAAATTACATCTGGTACTTCCTTATGAAACTGTTTGATGGCACTATGCCCATCTGCTGCCGTTGTCACTGTATAGCCTTCTTTTTGCAGCGTGTAAGTTAGGCTTTCGCGTAGGGGTGCTTCATCATCCACTAATAGTATGTGGGGCATTTTAGATTAGCAATTAGTCCAGCATTCAATCCTAATTTTACCTTCTCAAGTAGCCATTTCTTTGGCATCCTTCTCAGGACACAAAGCGATTACTCCGAATTACGTGGCATGAATTTATTCTGCGAATTGTCCATTTTTTAAAGACGATGATGGAACACTATTAGAACAGCCGTATGTTGTAGGCGAACCGCAGAGGCACAGAGGAAACAGAGAGAAGAGAAAAAATGCTTAACCCAAGTGTATTGACTTCTAGACCATCTATTAAGCATCGTCTAGAAGTTAGTTTAAAACTTGCCCTTGACTCTGACTTCCACATAATTTGTCATCCGTCTTGAGAAACACGGTGTAATGTTCTCTCTCCCATTATTGCGTGCCTTGGATTATCAACCAATCCTGTATCTAGTAAGATTACACCAAAAAGTATCGCCCATCCCAGAGCGCGTTGTATTGTTGCCTCAGAAACATTTGAGTATTCTGCCAGTGCTTGGGAGCGTGCTTTTGGATCGCTAAACAGCATCCATTGATATTTGCAGTTGAACCGGATAGTTACCAAATATGAGACACTAAGCATGAATACAATTTCATATGAACGCTCATTTGTGAAAAAAGTGCTAATAAATTTTAGTTGTCAACTATCTAATTGTTGCTATTTATGCTGAGAATAAGAAAAAATTATCGTTTTCAGGGCAATGCAAAATAGTACAAATTTAAGCATCGATTGTGTAGACAAGCTTAAGGTACTGGGAGATGAAACCCGTTTGGCAGTTTTACAACTTTTGATTGACAGTCCTAAGCGAGTGGGAGAGATGAATGCGATTTTGCATTTGGAGCAAAGTCTGCTCTCTCATCATTTACAGGTTTTGCGTCGAGCCAAATTGGTTGTGCGGGAGCGAGATGGCAAAGCATTTCTCTATCGTCTTGCCCCTCAAGTCGAAGTAGCTACAGGCAAGGCTTTAAACCTCGGCTGTTGTGTTCTCTCGTTCAACTAAAACCCGGAATATCTATAAAAGTAAAGGGAGAAGATGAAACATTCACAAATTTCGGCGATCGCAATAGGATTAGTGACAAGCATTTGGTTGCAAGGTTGTTCTCAACCTCCGCAAGCAGTCACAAATGATGGAAATAGGCTACAAGGAAAATTGGTACTTACTGGTTCAAGTACAGTTGCACCATTAGCAGCAGAAATAGGCAAAAAGTTTGAATCGCAACATTCCGGTGTGCGAGTTGATGTGCAATCAGGGGGTTCTTCTCGCGGTATTGCAGATGCTCGTCAAGGTGTAGCCAATATTGGTATGGTTTCCCGTGCTTTAAAGCCCGAAGAAAAAGATTTGAAAGCGTTTTCCATCGCTCGTGATGGAGTAACGGTGATTCTCCATCAGGAAAATCCCGTGCCATCCCTAACTGACAAGCAAATTGTAGATATTTACACAGGCAAGGTGAATAACTGGAAACAGGTAGGGGGTAAGGATGGGGCAATTACAGTTGTTAATAAAGCCGAAGGACGTTCTACCCTGGAATTGTTTACCCACTACTTCAAGCTGAAAAATACTGACATCAAGGCACAAGTAGTGATTGGTGATAATGAGCAAGGAATAAAGACTGTAGCCGGAAACCCAAATGCTATTGGCTATGTTTCCATTGGCTCGGCAGAAAATAGCGCCGCCAATAAAGAACCAATCAAATTACTACCTGTAAACGGTATAGCAGCAACAACAGCTAATGTACAAAACGGGAGCTTTCCTATTTCTCGACCACTTAACTTGGTCAGCAAAACCGAACCCCAAGGACTGGCTAAAGAATTTATTAACTTTGCACAATCGCAGCAGGTAAGTGACATTGTTAAAAAGCAGAACTTTGTCTCCATCGCCCAATGATATTTGGTTAATTTGGATACTACGAAGTTTGGCAACAATCGCAGGAGCGATCGCACTTTTAATTGTTGTTTTTCTACTTTCGGAATCCTTACCAATTTTCAGTCGTATAACACTATCCCGCTTCTTTACCGACTCCTCTTGGAACCCCACAGCAGGTTTATATAATCTCTCACCAATGTTACTGGGTACTTTCTTGGCAATGGCTGGTGCAGTGATAATTGCTACTCCTATAGGCATCTTATCTGCTATTTTTTGCCAATTTTATGCCCCGCCAATGGTAGCTCAACTCTATCGCCGCCTCATTGAATTATTAGCGGGGATTCCTTCTGTAGTGTATGGCTTTTGGGGATTGGTTGTGCTGGTTCCTCTGATTGGAAAAATTCATCCACCAGGGCCAAGCCTCTTAGCAGGAGTAGCAATTTTGGCGGTGATGATTCTGCCAACAGTCGCCCTTGTAGCCGATGCTAGCCTAGAGAAAGTTCCCACTTCTTACATTCAAGGTGCTGCTGCATTAGGGTTATCACGTTGGACAACAATCTGCACAGTAGTTTTTGCATCAGCCAAATCAGGGTTATTTACAGGCTTAATTTTAGGGACAGGTCGTGCCATCGGTGAAACAATGGCAATTTTGATGGTATGCGGCAATGTGGTACAGACCCCAAAAAGCTTATTTGACCCCATCCGTACACTCACGGCCAATATTGCTTTAGAAATGGCGTATGCCACAGGAGATCACCGTAGTGCGCTCTTTGTCAGTGGTTTGATATTGATGGGAATGATTGTGGTCTTAGTGGCGATCGCTGAAGTTATCAGTCAAGGCAAATGGCAGAGATAAAACAAAGCAAAGATAATCGTATCACTCTTAGAGAGTGGCTAGCAACAAGCTTAGTTTGGGCGACAGCCGCCTTCGTTACCGCCATCTTTTTATGGATAGTCAGCGATATCCTCTGGCACGGTATGGGATATTTATCTTGGAAATTTCTGATTAGTGAACCAGAAAATGCGGGTAGAGAAGGTGGAATTGCCAGTATTCTCGTTTCCACCGTTTTAATTATTGGTGTATGTATGACGGTTTGCCTGCCCGTTGGTGTTGGTACAGCAGTTTTACTAGCAGAATTTACTCCTAGTGATAGTTGGTTCGCTAGATTAGTGCGCCGCAGTCTAGATGTACTTGCTGGTGTACCTTCGATTGTCTTCGGGTTGTTTGGTAACGTCTTGTTTTGCAAAGTTTTAGGGCTGGGGTTTTCCATTCTTTCAGGCGGACTCACACTGGCGTGTATGGTGCTACCAATCTTGATTCGCTCTACAGAGGAAGGATTTTTAGCGGTTCCTAATGAGTACAGATTAGGAGCCGCCGCTCTTGGCTTTTCGCGCACAACTACAATATTTCAGATATTGTTACCTGCTGCTATTCCTGGTTTAGTTGTGGGATTTGTGCTTGGTGTTGGTCGGGCTATTGCGGAAACTGCGGCTTTAATTTTCACTAGCGGTTACGTAGACCGAATGCCAGAATCACTCCTAGATTCTGGGCGTACCCTTTCGGTTCATATTTTTGATCTCTCAATGAACATTTCAGGAGGAGATAAGAGTGCTTATGCTAGTGCATCGGTTTTGCTATTACTACTGCTGTTGATTAATGGCACAGCAGCGTGGATTGCAAAACGTTGGTTACACAGCAGAGTTATTTCTGGATGAGGACTGTAGGGAGGACATCTTGGCAATTACTGAACCGTTGATTCAAATTGAGAACTTAACTCTGCAATACGCACAAAAAACTGCCCTTGCTAATGTCAACTTGGCTGTCAATGCCGGAGAAATTTTGGCTTTGGTTGGGCCTTCTGGTTGTGGAAAAACTAGCTTGCTCAGTTGTCTCAACCGCCTCAGCGATATGATTCCCAAGTGTCGAGTTCAAGGAAGAATTCGCATTGGTAGTCTAGAAGTGGTAAATTCCAAAATCAATGTCATTGCCTTGCGGCGTCAAGTCGGCATGATTTTTCAAAAACCCAATCCCTTTCCTTTCTCAATATGGCAGAATCTGGAATTACCTTTGCGAGAGCATGGCATCCGCGATCGCCACCAAATTGATACAATTATCGAAACCAGCCTCCAAGATGTAGGGCTATGGGATGAAGTAAAAGACCGTCTGCAATCTTCAGCTTTAGCTCTTTCTGGTGGGCAGCAACAACGTTTGTGTATAGCTAGAGCCTTGGCTTTGCAGCCAGAAGTCTTACTACTGGATGAACCTTGTAGCGCCCTCGACCCTATTTCCAGCAACGTTGTTGAAGATTTAATTATCAGTTTGCGCCAGCGCTATACTGTGTTAATTGTTACTCACAATCTGGCTCAAGCCAAGAGAATTGCAGATCGAGTCGCTTTATTTTGGGTACAAGACGGCATTGGACAACTAATTGAATCAGGTACTGTAGAGCAGGTTTTTAATTATCCTCAACATCCTTTGACAGTTGCTTATGTAACTGGTGCTAGGGGTTAAATCCATAACTGGCAAGAAAGCTCACTGGTGATACCGTTGCAAGCACGGCAAACCTTCCAAAGTACCAGCTGATACATATTATTTGATTACTTCTCAATATTTCCGACATAGCAGTGTCTGTATTATTCACAGCCTTCAAGAAATTTCAAGAGTCTCAGCAAATCAGAGCATTTTTATCTCAGCAGAGACATAAAAGAGCGTTATTGTAGAGACGGCGATTCACCGAATCTTGCCTTAACTTCTGATCTCGACTTTATCCAAAATTAAGAACTCGCTTTCTTTATCTGGCAAAAACCTTAGCTTTTTGGCAAATACTTTTTCCACGTCACAGATTATAGATGATACCAATTTAATGTGAAGTTGCACATATCTCGATCCCCCTAAATCCCCCTTAAAAAGGGGGACTTTGAAAGATTTTTTCCAGTTCCCCCCTTAATAAGGGGGGCTAGGGGGGATCTAATTCTATGCAGCTTCATACAAAATTGGTATGAAGTTAAAAAAGTAAAATTACTGTCCTACGAAGGTTTCAGCTTTAGCGATCGCGCAACGACTCCGCAGGAGTATCGCGTTGCGAAAAAAATGGATAAAGTCGATCTGAGGCATTAGCTGATAATACAGGTATTGCTGTTAATAGCATATATAATGTGAACGATTCAATGAAGTTTATTGTTTGCATATTTAAAAAAGTTTTTGCTAGTTTGACAGAGATATTTACCCCAATGGGATGACAATAGATATCAAACCAATTTTAAAAGTAGATATTGCTAAAATCGTGTAAAATGAGACACATTACAATGCTTGTTAATCTATTTGCAATAATTTCTAATATTCTTTAAAAGTTTTATCGGCGAACCTGATAACCTTTGGGTAGTTTTAACAAATGTACCCAGATATGCTGTGGGTAAAAAAGTAGTGCAGCAGTAAGTTTATATATCATCTACTGCCACATTTATTTTGAGGGGATTTGATTTCGTTTTTGTCTTATTCCCTCCATAACTAGCAACTTGAGTTAGATTTAAATTTTGAAATACCCTAAAGGGTTTTATTTTAAAATTGGAAATTTTGTATTGCTTATGAAACGGCGACCATACATGATTCTAGGATTTTTCCTCAGCCTTCTTTTAACTATCGTGCCTTTATCAGGCAATTTCACTAATGCTGCAACACCAGCAGCAGTCACACCTGTCTCTGCTCTCTCATTCACCCAAGGGGTGCAGAAAACAGTATTAGACAACGGCTTAACGGTGCTAACGAAGGAAGTCCATACTGCTCCAGTAGTGAGCGTACAAGTTTGGTATAAAGTTGGTTCACGTAACGAGGTTAAGGGAGAGAGTGGCATTTCTCACCAGCTAGAACATTTAATGTTCAAGGGTACAACTGCCCGTCCAGTGCAGTTTGGAAGGTTATTTAGTGCCTTGGGTAGCCAATTCAATGCTTTTACTAGTTATGACGAAACAGCTTACTTTGGCACAGTGCAACAAGACAAACTCGAAGCACTGCTGACACTGGAAGCCGATCGCATGGAAAACTCCTTAATTGGGCCTGAACAACTCACCAGTGAAAAGCGGGTGGTGATTTCCGAGTTACAGGGATACGAAAATTCACCAGGCTATCGTCTGAGCCGGGAAGTCATGCGAGCTGCTTTCCCGAATCGAGCTTATGGTTTATCGGTGGGAGGCACAAAAGCAGATGTAGAGAAATTCACGGTGGAGCAGGTGCGGAATTATTACCAAACCTACTACACCCCAGAAAATGCCACGTTGGTAATTACCGGGGATTTTGCCACAGAACCTGCACTCAAAGTTGTGAAAGAAACTTTTGGTAAGTTATCGCAACGAGCAAAAAAGAATACGGTAGTCAATAATGCCAGGAGAGGAATTGATAGTTTCTCGGTATCTTCTTCCATTGCTGACGCTTCCCCGTCTACCCCTGTTGCGAAAAAAGCACCGATTGTCCTCAAGCAACCTGGAAGTGCAGCACTATTGCAAGCGGTATATCCTCTGCCAGATATCAAACATCCTGATGTTCCAGCAATTGATTTGATGGATGCCATTCTTACAGGTGGACGTAGTTCTCGGCTTTATCAGGCTTTAGTGGAATCTGGACTCGCTAGTTCAGTGAGTGGTGGTGCTGCCGAACTCATCGAGCCGGGTTGGTATGAAATTAATGCTACAGCGGCTCCTGGTCAAGAGTTGGGTAAAATTGCCCAGGTACTTCAGGAATCTTTAACAAAATTGCAACAGCAGCCTGTCACCTCAGAAGAGTTGAAGCGGGCGAAAACGCAACTGCAAGCTTCGTATATTCTGGGAAACCAAGATATCACTAGTCAGGCTAATCAACTGGGATATAACCAAACGATCGCAGGGGATTATCATTTTATTGAAAAGTATCTGGCTGCGATCGCAAAAGTGACTCCTGCTCAAGTCCAGAAAGCAGCGAAAACTTATCTCAATCCGGCTCAACAAACCATTGGCTTCTTTGAGCCGACTCAACCAGATGGTAAACCAGGAACTTCTAACGCTGGTTCTGGACGCACGGTGGAAAATTTCAGCCCTGGTAAGCCTGTAGATCCAGCAGAACTAGCGAAATATTTGCCACCTGCGACATCAGAGACAGATTCTAATAAACAATCGCTACCAGAAGAGTTTACCTTAAAGAATGGTTTGAAGGTTCTGCTGTTAAGCGATCGCAATCTTCCCACTATTAACCTGAGTGGACAAATTGACGCTGGTACTGAATTTGATGGCAATCAAAAAGCTGGATTAGCGAATCTAACTGCAAGCAACTTAATGAATGGGACACAGACTAAAAATGCTCTGACCCTAGCAAAAACTTTAGAAGACCTGGGAGCCGGTTTGAGCTTCAGTGCTAGCCGTGAGGGAGTTAACGTCAGCGGTGAGGGACTTTCAGCAAATCTGCCTATATTGATTCAAACTCTGGCAGATGTGTTAGAAAACGCCACTTTCCCCGCCGATCAGTTAGAACTGAGTCGCCAACGGGCACTAACAAGTCTGAAAGTAAAACTAGATGACCCTAGTGGTTTGGGGCGGGAAGTATTCCAACAGGCAATTTACCCTGAAAATCATCCATTCCACAGCTTTCCCACAGCCGAGAGTTTAAAGACTATTACTCGTAATGATTTGCTTAACTTCTACCAAACACATTACCGACCTGATACCACGACGATCGCAATAGTTGGAGACTTTGATTCAGTTAAGGTAAAAGCTTTGTTAAATCAGGTGTTTGGTAAATGGCAAGCCACGGGTAAGCCGCCTGTTCTCAAAATACCAACCGTGGCATTACCGCAAACTTTGACACAACTAAACAAAGTAATTCCCGGTAAAGCTGAGGCTGTCACTTACATCGGCTACAACGGCATCTCTCGCAAAGACCCACGTTATTATGCGGCGCTGGTGCTAAATCAAATTTTGGGTGGTGATACCTTAGCCAGCCGCCTGGGTACGGAAGTGCGCGATCGCCAAGGTCTAACCTATGGTATATATAGTGCTTTTGCCGCCGGCATTAATCCTGGGCCGTTCTTGATTCAAATGCAGACTGCTCCTGGAGATGCCCAAAAAGCGATCGCCAGTACTCTTGCTTTACTAAAACAGTTACGCGAGCAAGGAGTAACTGAAGCTGAATTCAACACAGCAAAACGCTCAATTACCAATAGCTACCCCGTGGATTTAGCTAATCCTAGTAGTGTATCAAGTATTATTTTGGATAATGCTGTCTTTGGGCTTTCACGCTCAGAAATTCGAGAGTTTCCCCAGCGGATTCAAGCAGTCACTATAGCTGATATGCAACAGGCAATTGAAGATTTAATTAAGCCAGAAAATCTGGTGATTGTCACCGCCGGTCCTGAAAATACTGTAACCAAAGGCGGCTAATTATCTCAGATTGGTAAAAAGCGCAATCACAAAATCCCCGATTTCTTTAAGAAGTCGGGGATTTCATTGTTTACGAATGATTTAGGATGGCTAATATCACCTCGTACCTTCTGCCTGGTTGTTGAGTTTCGACTACGCTCAACTGCCGCGTAGTCGAAACACTGCCTCCTTCAAATTGAATAAGACACAGGAAAGGACTTTGCATCCTTTGGCTTTACATACACTCGTTGTAGAGGCTCTAACTCTAAATCATTAAAGCGATCGCGTGTTAAATGTGCCATCACTACTTGCCCGTCATCGAAAGTTAATTCCACCTGAATTTCCCAACCCAAATGTATCAACCGACTCACTGTCGCAGCCGTAGTCGTACCGTTAGCAACCTTTTCCAAAATCACATCTTGCGGACGCAAAAATACTTGTGGGTGTGGCGTATCAAACCCGCTACTTTGAAAAATCTTCGAGGTGCTGGGTAACACATTCACCGGGCCAATGAAGCTCATTACAAATGCGGTGGCAGGATTATCGTAAATTTCAGATGGTGCTCCCACCTGTTCCACACGTCCTTTATTCATCACCACAACCTCATCGGAGACTTCCATTGCTTCCTCTTGGTCGTGGGTGACGAAAACCGTGGTAACATGAACCTCATCGTGGAGGCGGCGTAACCATGCCCGTAAGTCTTTGCGAACTTTAGCATCAAGCGCGCCAAAGGGTTCATCTAGCAATAAAACTTCTGGTTCTACTGCCAATGCCCTGGCTAATGCTACCCGTTGTCTTTGACCACCAGAAAGTTGTGATGGATAGCGATCGCCTAATCCATTCAATTGCACTAATTCGAGTAACTGTTCTACCCGCCCCTTAATTTTCTTTGGCTGTGCTTTACGGATTTCTAAGCCAAAGGCAATATTTTGCTTAACAGTCAGATGCTTGAATAGGGCGTAGTGCTGAAACACAAACCCAATATTTCGCTGTTGCACACTTTGGTATGTAGCGTCTTTACCGGTAAGCAGGATTTTGCCGCTATCTGGCATTTCTAAACCTGAGATTAACCGTAGTAGCGTAGATTTACCCGATCCTGATGGGCCGAGCAATGCAACTAGCGAACCACTCTTAATTTCTAGGCTGACCTCATCAACTGCCTTGAAACTCCCGAATTGTTTTGAGACGTTCTCAACTACTATACCCACTGCTACTATAACCTCTGCAACTAAATCTACAGATCCTTGGTAGGATTACTGTGTACTACATATACCATATTTCGTTATTTATGGATGAACAAGATTTAGGCTCTACTTTTCAGTTCGCGTAAATGCCCCATGCCAACTTATACTAATTCTCCAAAATGAGGCAACAGATGTAAATGAGGAAAGTCTTGCTGCATCTAAGTTTCTTAATTACTAATTGCGAATTGCGAATTGCGAATTGCGAATTGGTATTACCTAGTTCGCAACAACTGCACAAAAGTATTACTCACCGTATTGTCTTTGGTATCAGCCGCGTATTGAATCAAATCTTCTCGCAGTTCTTTGGCTGCATCTAAAGGAAGTAAGGTTGCTAGCAAGAAATAAACGCCACGAAAACGCGTATCGCCCATTCTATCAACTAATAGTCCTTCGGCGGCATCAGTTTCGCCCAGAAAGTTTTGCACCAAGAAGAAATCCATGATTTTATCGTGGCGGAAGTACCATTCTTTCTTGGCTTCGCCTTTTTCATCTTGCCACTGACGGCTGACTACCATTTTGTATTTCTCGTCTTCTAAAGACATGGCAACTTGGTGAAATTCATCGGCGGGTAAGGCTTGTTTGTCTTCGAGTCGCATTTGGTAGATGGCGGCGGAAAATCTTTTGAGCGGAAATTCTTGTTTCCATTCTTGCTGGTATTCTGCCGCCATTAAGTTGTATTGCTGTTCTTGCAGGCGAAACAAGTTTGGATGTTTACCTTGTGATAGCATCAGCGCTACCACAGTTAGATCCATTGGATTGGAAAGAATTCGGCGGACAGCATCTAACTCTTCTTTGGCTTGCTGGTGATTGAGGACTTCTGTTAAATAATTGGTGCAAGCTTGGGCGTAATCAGCACCTTGAATTTTGGCTTCTTTGGGGAGTCGCGGCTGACGGGAGATCAAAAACTCTTGAATTTGTTGTTTTTCAAGGGGCTGCAAGTAGTAGGTTTTGGCTGTTGAGGGGGGTGTCCACTCTAGGGGCTGGGTTGTCATGATAATGTTGCCCCGGAAATAGCTTTCGACAAACTGGCAGATTTTGGCGCGTGTTTCGGCGGTGACTTCGTTGAGTCCGTCGATGCAGATATCTATCGCGCCACTGTAAATCAGGTTTTTCAGGAAGCCGGCATCTTGGGCTTGGCCGTGTAGCTTGTCTTGGATGGCTTCAATTACGCCTTTATGACATTTCTGGGCGGGGAGATAAACGACTATGCGCTGGGAGTTTTGCAACAGATGACGGAGAAACATCGACTTGCCTAAGCCGGAATCTCCTTCTAAGATAATTTGTCCTTGAATACTGGGTAAGACTGCGGTAATTGGCTGGATGTCTCCTGAAGTGGGAACTTTGACTTTAGACTGTGGGAAGTATCTAAGCCGGCATCGGCTAATAGGGAAGGTTTGAAGGGTTCAAATAATTTGCGGCGGAAGGGGGGAAACCAGGTGAGGAGAAAGCCAACATAGCCGACACCGAGAATACGACGTACCCAAGGGTTCCAGAAGAAGATGGCTTGGATTTGGGGGAATTTGGGGTAGGCAAAGATGAGGGCAAGCCAAAAGGCAGCGTGAGACAGGATAGTGATTCTGGCTTTGAGAAACCACTGCCAATATTCCACAGTATTAATTACTGACCCTAGTGCATCGGCGTGGGTGGAGTTAACGTTTTTGAGGTTGCTGTAATGCTGATTCAGTAAATCAATATCTTTAACTTTCCAAATAATTTTTTTGTTGGCGGCTACTTCGGAAATTTGTTCTGCTAGTTCTCTTCGCAGTTCTGGCAGAGAATCACAATGTTTCCAGGCTTTCTTAAATACTTCCATTGCTTCCACTCCCTTCTCTGGGGTCGGTTTCTCTGGTCGCATTTTAGGCTTACCAACCCATTGCATAAGAGTTTCTACTTCTGGTTTACCAGCTGCCAAAAAATGAGCTAAAAACCTGAGTTGACCAATCTCAGAGGGATAATAGTGAACTGAATCTAGAACTTGGACAACAACTGGCAAATCTTGTTGCCCTAGTTTGATGAGTGCCTGTGCTGCTGTATTACGGACATTACAGTCAGAATCTGTGAGCAGTTTCGCAACTTGTGGAGCTAGTTCCTTGGCTTGCATCTGCCCTAGTGCCTGTGCTGCTGCACTACGGACATTCCAGTCAGAATCTGTGAGCAGTTTCGCAACTTGTGGAGCTAGTTCCTTGGCTTGCATCTGCCCTAGTGCCTCTGCTGCTGCTCTACGGACATTAATATCAGAATCTGTGAGCAGTTTCGCAACTTGTGGAGCTAGTTCCTTGGCTTGCATCTGCCCTAGTGCCTCTGCTGCTGCACGACGGGAAACTGCTGAATCTTTATCCTGCAACTGTTTGGCAAACTGTTTTACAAGCTCATCATAGTTTTTTATCTGGGTTTTAGGGTTATCTAGCTGATATTGCTTTAAGTTTTCTGTTGCTGTAGCTCTGACTTCAGGTATTGGGTCTGTTAGGGCTGCTACGATACCGTTAATTTGCCATACTTCCAGCTTAGGTTTTTCTTCAGCCTTTACCCAAGGTAGAGAGAGGAAGAAAATCAGGAGTAGGGTGAAACAGAAAAGGAAAAAGAGGGAGAGCTTGTTAGTGTGGCGGGGAGTTATGAGCATAAATCAGGGCAGGGTGGCAGATTACACGCGGCTATCGGTATAGTACCAAGCTTGCAATTCCTAATTCCTGATTTAGAGCCTTTAATACTTGCTCACGAGTATTAAAGACTCATTAACGAAGCTCTGAGGTTCATCGATGATGCTTTGAGGTTCATTGACGAAGCTTTGAGGTTCATCGACGATGCTTTGAGGTTCATTGACGAAGCTTTGAGGTTCATCGACGATGCTTTGAGGTTCAGCGACGAAGCTTTGAGGTTCATCGGCGAAGCTTTGAGGTTCATTGGCGAAGCTCTGAGGTTCATCGACGATGCTTTGAGGTTTATCGACCAAAAGATACATCTCGTTTTTCAAATCAGGAGACTCTCAATATGATTCGGTTAAGGTGCATAGTCATTGGAGATCCCCCTAAATCCCCCTTAAGAAGGGGGACTTTAAGAAGTTTTCCCTGTTTTTTGATATCCCCCTAAATACCCCTTAACAAGGAGGACTTTAATTCCGGTTCCCCCTTTTTTAAGGGGGGTTAGGGGGGATCGTATGCTGTATCTGCTCACACACACTATCAAAGTGATTTAAAACTTGACTATTTGTAAACCTAATAATCTTTAAACCATAGCCTTCCAAAATGTTTGTTCTCTCCAGATCGTAATCTTGACCTTCATCTGTAAAATGGCTATCCCCATCAATTTCAATCACTGTTTGTAAAGTAGGACAGTAGAAATCAACTATGAAATGATTAATCGGTCGTTGTCTTAAAACCCGATATTGAAAATTTCTCAAATATTCATACCACAGCTTTTTTTCTGCTGGGGTCATATTTTTACGAAGTTCTTTCGCTCTTTCTACAAGCTTTGGATTGTAAGGTAGATAGAGATTGCTGCTATTGAGTTGGTTGGTCATATTTTCTAGTGTTTATGCCACCTACCCAATACTGCGTAGGTTTTGGTGCATAGTCATTTGAGATCCCCCCTAACCCCCCTTAAAAAAGGGGGGAACCGGAGTCAAAGTCACGCTTTTTAAGGCAATAGGGTTCAGTTAACGTTTTGATCCCCCTAGCCTTAAAAAAGGGGGAACTAGAATCAAAGTCCCCCTTTTTAAGGGGGATTTAGGGGGATCTCAAAGTATTGGCTATATCACTAAAAGCTTTCTAAAATCCTTTAAGAATCGACAGCAGCTTTAGGAGGTTTACTTTTAATAGCTTTAAACCGTTCCCCTAATTGTTCAGCAATAGTTTTTAACCCTGGAGTTTTCTTTGCAGCAGTCTTGACATAATCATAAACTGTCAAGCTGCTACCCATTGCTTCGCTACCAACAGCCATTAGGGTATCATCTACCTGTTCTGTCAGTTGTCGCAGTCCAATCAAAACTTCGGTGAGGTTAGCGGCTAGTTGATAATCTCGCACAAATTCTTCTAAATCAAAACTGGCTGGTAAAATATCTCGGTTAGACTGGGCAGCAATCAAGCTATTGTTGACAAAAGCTAGTCTTTTATCGCCCATCTTAAATAAGTTGCGTCGTTCTTCTGCACTCAGGGTAACGAGAAAAGGCATCTTTGCTTGGATAGTCGCAAAGGCAGCTTTAATTTCTTGGATATCTGCTGGGGAAAGGGAAGCGGTGATGTTTTGGTAAGGCATTGGTTATTTACTGTAATAAATCTGTTTGTTATGATTCCCACTGGTAAATGCGATCGCACAGCGCAAGGCCTTGCGCCCCTACCTCTGACAAGAACCTCATTCCCACTGATAAATGCAATCCATTCCCCATCTCGCTTTTCGTATCGAAACATTAAGGAATATTGCATTTGTGCAGAAACCTGGGGGAAAAGCGCCAAATCACCAGAAAGACCGTGGTAGTATGCTCTCGGTAAATGTGAAGATTGGGAGAAAGACCTTTGACACTACGGGTTGCTGTTATTGGGTCAGGCCCTGCTGGTTCATCTGCCGCTGAAACACTGGCAGCCTCTGGGATTGAAACCTACCTGTTTGAGCGGAAGTTAGACAATGCAAAGCCTTGTGGGGGCGCAATTCCCCTATGTATGGTGAGTGAATTTGACTTACCGCCAGAGATTATCGATCGCCGGGTACGGAAGATGAAAATGATTTCGCCTTCCAATCGCGAGGTTGATATCAATTTGGTAAATGAAGATGAATATATAGGAATGTGCCGCCGGGAAGTACTGGATGGCTTTTTGCGCGATCGCGCCGCCAAACTAGGCGCAAATTTAATTAATGCCACTGTTCATAAACTCGATATACCAGGAAACAATACCGATCCCTATACCATTCATTACATTGACCACACAGATGGGATATCACAAGGTATTGCCAAAACTCTGAAAGTGGATCTAATTATTGGGGCAGATGGGGCTAATTCCCGCGTTGCTAAGGAAATGGACGCTGGGGATTACAATTATGCGATCGCCTTCCAAGAGCGAATTCGCTTACCCGAAGACAAAATGGCCTACTATAACGATCTCGCCGAAATGTATGTCGGTGATGACGTTTCTACTGACTTCTACGCTTGGGTTTTCCCCAAATATGACCACGTAGCTGTCGGTACTGGCACAATGCACATCAATAAAGCCAGCATCAAACAGTTACAAGCTGGTATCCGCGCCCGTGCATCCGAGAAGTTGGCAGGCGGTAAAATCATCAAAGTAGAAGCCCACCCCA
>JADEXV010000184.1 GCA_015206945.1 Nostocales cyanobacterium LEGE 12452
GAGCAGGGGAGCAGGGGAGCAGGGAAGCAGGGGAAGTAAATTCTTCCTTGTCTTTCTCATCCCCCTCATCTTCCCCAGATATCTGCTTCCATATCACTGACACTGGCATTGGTATCGCTCCTGAAGAAATTGGCAAGCTGTTTCAGCCTTTTATCCAACTTGACAGCAGCCTTAACCGCCAATACAGTGGCACTGGTCTAGGTTTGGCACTGGTACAAAAGATTATTACCCTACATGGAGGAACAGTCTTAGTTAGCAGTGAGGTTGGAAAGGGAAGTTGTTTTACCGTCCGTATTCCCTACCGTACTAGCGATAATCTTCTTAAGACGCAGGTAAGTACTTCATTACCCAGCTATCCCTTACTTGCTGAAAATGCTCAAGTTTTGATTATCGAAGATTCTGTGGCGGCAGCCGATCAGATTACTCGTTACTTCAGCGAGATGGGAATGCAATCTACCATTTATTCCCAGGGAGAAGGAGCCGTAGAAGAAGTGCTGCGAGTTCAACCTGCTCTAATCATTCTCGATCTGCAACTACCGAACCTATCGGGTTGGGAGGTGCTAAATCAACTCAAGAGCAACCCAACAACCAAAGATATTCCAACAATCATCATTTCAGTTATGGATGAGCATAGCAAAGGACTGGCTCAGGGAGCATTTGAATATCTGGTCAAACCCATTACCCGCGCTCAACTTCAGGTAACTATAGAGAAGCTAAAACATCCTGCTCGTTCTGACTCGCCAAATTTAATTGTAGTGCCAGAAATCTTTCTGGACGAGCCTTTGATTTTGCTGGCAGAAGATAATCAACCAAATATTGATACGATGTCCGCCTATCTTGAAAGTCGAGGGTATCATCTCATTTTGGCAAACAATGGACAACAAGCTATTGACCTTGTGAGAGTTCAACGCCCTGACTTAATTGTGATGGACATTCAAATGCCGGGAATGGATGGGTTGGAAGCAATCCGCCGCATCCGTAACGATCGCCAATTTGTGCATATTCCAATAATTGCACTAACGGCATTAGCTATGCCCGGCGATCGCGAAACTTGTTTAGCCACTGGAGCTAATGAATATTTGACCAAACCCATAAAACTTAAACAGCTTGTAACCACAATTCAACAACTTTTAGGAAGGTAGCGGAAATTCTCGATGGATAGTCAACCCTCTATTTTAGTGATCGATGATGAACCCGATAACTTTGACGTTGTTGAAACTCTGCTCGATGGTGAAAACTACCAGATATACTACTCTCCTAGTGGTCAACAAGCTCTAAATCGCCTCGATAGTTTTCAGCCCGATCTGATTTTATTAGATGTGATGATGCCCGATCTCGATGGGATGGAAGTCTGCCGACACATCAAAGCCGATCCACAATGGCAAGCAGTGCCAATCATTATGGTGACAGCATTAACCGATAAAGAAGATTTGGCTCGATGTCTGGCGACGGGTGCAGATGATTTCATTAGTAAACCCGTCAATGGTGTGGAATTACGAGCTAGAGTTCACTCCATGTTGCGGATTAAGCAGCAGTACGACAATATGCAAGTATTGCTCAAACTGCGAGAAGACATGGTAAACATGATTGTGCACGATCTGCGAAATCCACTTACCAGTATTGTTTTAGGCGCAGAGATTTTGCGGTTGTCAAGTTTGTCACCTGAACAACAGCAAGGCAAAGTCGATCAAATTTTAGTTGCTGGACAACAACTGCAATCGTTAATCGATAGCTTGCTGATCATGGCAAAGCTGGAATCTGGGAAAATGGTTCTCAACTACACAGAAGTAGACCTTTGTACGCTTTGTATGTCAGCATTGGCAGATATTGAGGCGATCGCAAATCAAAAGAACCTGACTTTGATACGCGAATTACCCGAACCTGGTGGTATTGTTGCAGTCGATGCAGTTATCTTTCGTCGAGTGTTGGATAACTTGCTCTCCAATGCCATTAAGTTCTCCCCGTACAAGTCTCAAGTCACCCTACGGGGAGAGTGTTTAGCAGCAGGCGGTGTAAAAGTGCAAGTCGCTGATTCTGGTTCGGGAATAAGTCTGGAGTTACGACAAATCATTTTTGAGAAGTATGAAATTGGAACTCCGATACCAGAAGTTTCGCAAATTGGTTTAGGATTGGCTTTCTGTAAAATGGCGATCGAGGCACATTCTGGTTCAATTACTATTGAAGATAATTATCCAAATGGTACTATCTTCACTGTATTACTCAAAAATGAATAATTAACTATCAAATTACTGCATTTAAGAATTACAGTATGCCCTTTCTGGTAATATGACATCTAGCATGAATGGATTGTCACTACCTTTTTGAACAATTTATAAATGGGGAAGTCCTTTAAGTAATTATGTTTGCACACCAAATTCTTCTGGATCAATTCCCCAATTTACCCAGCAAATTGCTTCACGCGCTGAGTTTATATTTGGTGGAATTCGCAAAGCGTGAATAAACCCTGTGCTAGGGCAAGTCATTTTTAATAAATAAATTGGTTCGATATCCACATTGTTATCAATTTTTAATAATGTATATTCATGCCAATTATCTAATTCAATAGTGCAATTCTTCGCAAATTCTTGCGTAACCGATACCCTCAATTAATACTCGCCGTAGTTCGGCGTTTTTCTCTGATAAAAGCCATTCAGCTTGCCATTGCTGTGGGTAAATTTTACCGTATTTTTCAGGTAAGGTTACGCCGTGGTAGGAGTATAGGCTATATCCATCGGTAAATTCAATGGCGGGTTCGCCTTCAGCGTGGAGGCGATTTTGATTGTCGAAGCGCAGGTGAAGGGGGCGATCACAGATAATACAAATATCATCATACGCAAACAACCAACCACATTCTTGAATTAAAGATTGAAATACTTTCCATTCCTGTTGAGGATGAACAATGTTCAAAACAGAGACACAAAAATCCAAACCAGTCATCCAATTACCGTGACTTTCAGGTTTGAAACACTCATTCAGTTGAATTTCAATCCACCATGAATGATCCTCTGGTTGTTCGTTTAATTGAGTGCTAAATTTCTCATTTAAATTGTTGAATATTTCATGATTTAAGGGATCATCTGCTACATAATAAAAACAGTTGTCTAATTGCCTACGTACTTGGCTTCCAAACTGTTGATTGAGTTTATTTGAAAGTTCTCGAAAGAAATGAGCCGAAAAGAAGCTTCCTATACTATTTGGTTCATTGAGGTAATTCTCTATAAATTGAGGTGAAAGTCGTTTTAGCATCCAGTTGCAGGCTGCATAAGGACTATCTTGAAAAAAGATTTCAGGCTCTTCATAGCCAAAGTCAATTGCAACATAGGCAGCTTTGACCGCTTCCGCCGCTTTTTCACGATCAATCCGCTCAGTTGAAAGCGCGATCGCTCTCCACTTTTCCCGATAAACTGGAATCAAAGCCTCTTGCTCAGGCGTTAACTTTTCAATCAGCGACATAACGCCAACCTTCAGGCTCGTATTCTCGCTGAATTTTCACCATCCAGTCACCTTGGGGAATAGAAATAGCTTTATGGTCCTCATGGGCAAGCAATGCTGACTCTGAAAACACACGCAAATAGAGTGTGCTATCTTTTTCGTATAATTCGGCATTTCCCTCAGTAATGCGATGCTTATGCCCCGTAACTTCGCCTTCTGCCAAAGTTAAATGAGGTATTTTTTGTCCTTCAACCTGCTGCACAGGTAGTAAGATAACATCACCCTGACGAATTGGTTTCATGGTTTTGCTTTCCTGACATGGGTACAAATCCCACTTCGCTTTTGCTCTCAAGTTTGATTTAATTTTGGCACAAGCTCTATTAGAGTGGGGCATTGGGCACTCGTACTGAGCGAAGCCGAAGTATTGGGCATAGGTAAATTCAATAATTATTCTTCCCTTGCTCCCCCTGCTTTCTCATCTCCCATTCCTCATGCTCTATGCCCTATGCCCCATGCCCAATCCCCAAATTAAAAGATATTTTGAAAACTGTAGTCGCCAATTATGCGTTAGATAAGTTAAAGATTGAAATAGCTGGAAATTCAGACCCAGCGTACCCTCATTTATCCTCTGGGACAGACTGGGCATTAAGTTCAGCGGATTTTCTCCCAAGCAGGCAGTTTATGTGAGGATTAAATCACCGCCCTAAGCGTGACCATTTATCTTGACAATTTGTAAAAGTTACCTCAATTTGACTGTTTAGCTTAGTAGCTCTTCTTTTTATTGAAATTTCCATGTCAACTCTCGTCATCGTCGAATCTCCAACCAAAGCTCGTACCATTCGCAACTACCTGCCAGCAGGCTATCGGGTGGAGGCATCTATGGGTCATGTGCGTGACCTACCCCAGTCGGCTAGTGAAATTCCCGCTGCCGTCAAAGGGGAATCATGGGCACAGCTAGGGGTAAATGTGGACGCCGACTTTGAACCGGTATATGTTGTCCCGAAAGACAAAAAGAAAATTGTTACCCAGCTCAAAGATGCCCTCAAGGATGTAGATGAACTGATTCTGGCAACGGACGAAGACCGGGAAGGTGAAAGCATTAGTTGGCATTTATACCAACTACTGAAGCCTAAAGTTCCGACTAAGCGGATGGTGTTTCACGAAATTACCCAAGAGGCGATCAAAAAAGCTCTGAAAAACTGCCGCAATATTGATGAGCAGTTGGTTCGCGCCCAAGAAACCCGGCGGATTTTAGATCGACTTGTTGGCTATACCCTGTCTCCCCTGTTATGGAAAAAAATCGCCTGGGGATTATCTGCTGGGCGGGTACAATCCGTAGCCGTGCGGCTTTTAGTCACTAGGGAACGCCAACGCCGCGCTTTCCATGAGGGTACGTACTGGGATTTGAAAGCTAGTTTGTCAAAGGAAAAAACCCCCTTTGGTGCCCAGTTGGTAACACTAGGAGGAACCAAAATCGCTAACGGCAGCGATTTTGACGCAACGACCGGAGAAATTACCGCAGGTCGCAATGTCTTGTTGCTCAACGAAGAACAAGCGGTAGCGCTCAAGGAACGCCTAACTGGGAAAACCTGGAATGTTAACGACATCGAAGAACGCCCAGTGACGCGCAAACCGTCGCCACCGTTCACCACTTCGACGTTGCAACAAGAATCTAACCGGAAACTGCGCCTCTCAGCCCGTGACACGATGCGGGTTGCTCAGAATTTGTACGAGCAAGGGTATATTACCTATATGCGGACAGATTCGGTACATTTGTCAGATCAGGCGATCGCAGCTGCTCGCAGTTGTGTAGAAAAGCTTTACGGTCAACAATACCTCAGTCCCCAACCCCGGCAATACACCACCAAATCCAAAGGCGCACAAGAGGCGCACGAAGCAATTCGTCCAGCGGGTAGCACCTTCCGCACCCCCCAAGAAACTGGTTTGGGTGGTCGAGAACTTGCCGTTTACGATTTGATTTGGAAGCGGACTGTTGCTTGTCAAATGGCTGATTCCCGGCAAACTCAAATTACTGTGCAATTGCAAGTCGAGGACGCTGGATTCCGTTCTTCTGGCAAACGGATTGAATTTCCCGGATACTTACGTGCCTACGTTGAAGGTTCAGACGACCCAGAAGCAGCACTGGAAGACCAGGAAGTAATTTTACCAAATCTGAAAGTGGGCGATCGTCCCAATTGTACAGATTTAGAAGCAGTTGGGCACGAAACTCAACCGCCAGCTAGATACACCGAAGCTTCTTTGGTGAAAACCTTAGAAAGCGAAGGTATCGGTCGTCCCAGTACCTACGCCAGCATCATTGGCACAATCATCGACAAGGGTTATGCCCATTTGGTGACTAATGCTCTGATTCCCACCTTCACCGCTTTTGCCGTCACCGACTTGCTGGAAAAACATTTTCCAGACATCGTTGATCCTAGTTTTACCTCGAAGATGGAGCAAACCCTTGATGATATTGCCACAGGTGAAGCGAAATGGCTGCCCTACTTGCAGAAATTCTATCTGGGAGACAAAGGACTAGAAACGCTGGTAAAAGAACGGGAAAGTCAAATTGATGCCACCAAAGCTAGGACTGTAGAACTTGAGAATCTAGATGCCAAAGTCCGTATTGGTAAATATGGCCCTTATATTGAAGTCGAAAATGGTGAAGGAGTTATCACCGCTTCAATTCCCAAAGATTTGACACCAGCTGACCTCGACCCCAAACAGGTAGAAGTCTTGCTGCGGCAAAAAATCACAGGCCCTGACCAAGTAGGTCGCCATCCCGAAACTGGCGAACCAATTTATGTGAAAATTGGTGCTTACGGGCCTTATGTTCAATTAGGTGACAAAACCGACGAAAACCCCAAACCGAAACAAGCTTCCCTACTCAAAGGTGTCACCCCAGAAACCGTTACCCTGGAAATGGCTGTTGGTCTGTTGGCACTACCTCGGACATTAGGAGTTCATCCAGTTACTGGCGGCAAAATTCAAGCAAGTTTGGGACGGTTTGGCCCTTATGTGGTTCATGACCAGGGTAAGGAGGGAAAAGACTACCGCTCCCTGAAAGCTGCTGATAATGTATTGGCAATTAGCTTAGAACGTGCATTGGAATTGCTATCTGAACCCAAAAAGGGACGCAGTTCCACCAACAGCAAGTCCAAGGCAGCCTTACGCGAATTGGGTACGCATCCAGAGGACGGGGAAACAATTAACATCTACGATGGTCCCTATGGCCCTTACATCAAGCATGGCAAAACTAATGTCAGTATCCCAGAAGGTCAAACGGTAGAAGATGTAACCCTGGCGGCGGCGCTGAGTTTGTTGGCAGCTAAGACATCGACCGGAAAATCGACTCGCAAAACGAGTAAATCAACGACTTCCAAATCTAAGTCAACAGCTAAATCCTCAACCACCGCTGCAAAGAAAAAGGGTACAGAAGGCTAGTGGTAAGTCAAACAATTTTGGATTTTAGATTTACGCTAGCCTAGCGTTAGCGACGGAGGCGTGTTTTTGAGATTTATTTCGCCCATAACGGGCAAGGCATGAATCTCAAAATTCTCTTAATCCAAAATCTAAAATCTAAAATTCCTACTCAATAGTCTATCTAAAGTCCGATTTTTAACTCTTGACCCTTGATATCCATCCTTGATAGGATACAGTTCATTAGGTTCAAGTGTGATACTCTAAAAAGTAAGGGAAAACACAACACTAAATTTTAGAAGTGGCTTATGTCCCAAACGCGGGATTGTGTATCAGCCCGATTGGAAGCCAGAGGTGCGAAAGTATGTCTTTTTCTGCGTACCTGTTAATCAAAAATTGAGGTAGTATCTCAGGAGCGATCAGTTCATGGACTATATAGAAAAGGTGCTGGAAAAGCTTAAGGAATTAGCTCGTAGGCTAATTGAAAGCCTATTAGGGCCAGAGGCTGAACCGGAACCGGAACTGATTCCGATTCCTGTGAACGATCGCTCTCGGCGTCGCCACTAAGCTCACAGTGGTAGACTCGACGTTGCAACCCTTAAGTATTCTGGCACTGCATGGACCAAACTTAAATTTGCTAGGACAGCGAGAACCAGGAATTTATGGTTCCTTGACACTAGCTGAAATTAACCGCCTGTTAGAAGAAGAAGCATTCAAATTACAGGCGAAAGTTTTTCCTTTGCAGTCAAATCATGAAGGAATTTTGGTAGATAGTATTCATGGTGCGTTAGGGCAACATCAGGGAATTCTGATTAATGCAGGAGCGTATACCCATACAAGTGTGGCATTGCGAGATGCGATCGCTGCTGTTAATTTGCCTACTGTGGAAGTACATCTAAGTAACATTTACCGCCGGGAAGAATTTCGCCATCATTCTTATATCGCTTCAGTTGCGATCGGGCAAATAAGTGGTTTTGGCGCTCAAAGTTACTTATTAGGCTTACAAGCTTTGATAGATCATTTAAGAGTTAGGAGTTAGAAGTTAGGAATTGGTAGTTGGTAGTAAAGTTAGGAATTAGTAATATTTCATTAACTCCTCACTTTTAACTACATAATTTATGCGTTACTCTCCTATAAGTCGGTTTAAAGGAACTTTACTCGGAGCATTATTGGGGGGAAGTTTAGCTTCTGGTGGTAAAGTACAGTTTGAGAGTTACCTAGATTTAGGCAGAATGGCGGTTCTGGGTATCCAGAGTTTGATTGTCTTGGGTAGATTAGATTTAGATGATTGGATAGAGCGTCAGCAAGAAGAATCTCTTCATTTAGTAGCAACTGATGACATCTCGATCAAAAGAATTATTGCCACATTACCAGTAGCACTTTTTTTTCACGAAAATCCAATTAAACTCCGACAAAATTTGCTGCGTGTGCTGAAAATCTGGGAGGATGATCCAGTAGTCAGGGATGGAACACTAGCAGTAGGATATGCGATCGCTCTTGCCCTAAATGAAAAACTCGACCCTCTAACTCTTATCCCACAAACAATTTCTTTTATCGGAGAAACACCGACATTAATACCAAAAAAATTATTAAGAGTCCAGAGTTTATTAGAGCAAGGAGCCGGATTATCAACGACGCAAGCTGAGTTTGCTAAGGAAGAAAAAGTCAGTAACAGTATTGCTATGGCATTTTACTGCTTTTTGAGTACCTTAGAAGACTTTCGCCTGACACTTTTACAGGCTACTCACAATCACAATTCTCAACTGCAAGGTGCTACGCTTCTAAATTCACAGGCTACAGGTGCAATTGCTGGTGCGTTATCGGGAGCATATAACGGGACAGGTGGAATTCCCGTAAATTGGCAAGTCTTACTTTTGCAGAGGAATTCTCCAGTATGGGGTCTAACTAGCTTTTCCCAAGTGTTAGAATTGACCGATGCATTTGTGGGGGTGTGGTCAGGAGTGTATAATCTTACCTTAAACCCAAAAGAGTTAACAGAGGAGGGATGTGAGGTGGCTTTGCTTTCAGTTTACGCAGCTCCTCGCGTTATTCGGTCGCGTTAATCTTAAATTAACCAGATAAGGGGTTAAAGCTAGGCAAACTTCCGCCACAGTCGTATTAGTCTCATATACTAGAATTTTTCAGTAAACCCTTGGACTGATTCTGTAGCTAACTATTGTGGCAAATCAGCAATAAATAAGCCCCTGCCACCGACTTGCAGCCGCCGCAGATTAAACTTTCCTGATGATTGTCTTTTTTTGAACTATCAAAGTTGGCAATTGCAGGTAGAGATAATGAAAATGCATAAATTTTTGCAGTTCTTGAACCAGCAATTGACTCACTGGCGGCGACAGTACAAAACACTACGCCGTAAAGGAAAGTTAATGAGAAGTCCCAAAGGTAAAACCCATACAAGGGAACTTCTAAGGACTATGCTCAAGAATGTATTCCTGTTTTTATCAAAAACCAATGAGAAAAGCGAACGTCGAAAACAAGAGAGAGCGCTAAGGTCAAAGGCACAATCTGTCAAGATTAAGAGTAGTATTTGTACAGTCGGTTTAGATTGGGCATATAAACAGCGTTACTCGGTGATTTTGGCGATCGCTGTAGTGTCCCTTACTGGGATTATTGGTCATAAATTATACAATCAAACTCAACTCAAAGTAGGACAACCTGCGCCCCAAACGATTACAGCGCCTTACACAGCTAGCATCGAAGATCGGAAAAAAACTGAAGCCAAGCGCAAAGCCGTCAGCACAAAGTCCTTACAGGTGTTGATGCTTGATGCGCAAATCAACGAAAAAATCAACGAAAATTTGCAACAGCTTCTAGATGATGGCAACGAAATTCGCGCTGTTGCTGGAGCTTTTCCTTTTTTCGATCCTGTAGTTTTATCCATTTCTACCCAACGTTACCTCCGCTCTTGTTCTGAGTCGGAATGGCAAGCACTGCTATCGGCTGTAGAAAATAGTAAAAATCAGCAGCAGAAGGGAATTGGGCAAACCACCCCAGATGCACCCAATCAGAAACGCCAGCCGCGCATCACATCCAAATCTGATTCCCAGAGTCTAGAAAAGACAGAGCCAGTAGATTTTTCTCAAAACACTGATTTTACTCAAGCTGTAGCAGAACTAGAATCTTACCGCCTCACAACTTCTGAGAAAAGCTTGTCCTTAGTGATTGACGAAATTTCCCAAACACGTCAAAGATACATCCAAGCCACTGCCAAACTTTTAAAGTTAGAGACTGTTAGCCCCGAAGCAATATATGAAGAATCTCTACTTTTGGATTTATCAGATGTGGAATGGGAAAAAACCCAAATGGGAATCCATCAAAGTATAGAGCGGATTCTCACCCAAGGTATTCCACAAGGACTGCCAAAAAATATCTTGCAAGATGCGGTGAGTTTACAATTACAGACCTTTGTACCAGAATCCGCTGAAACTTTGGCAAAAAACCTGTTGTTAGCTGTACTCAAGCCGAATCTGCAAAAAGATGAAGAACAAACCAGACAAAATGCTCAAAAGGCTGCGGCTGGTGTGCCACCCGTGATGGTGCAGATACGACATGGTGAGGTGATTGTCAAAAAAGGAGCGCAGATTACTGCATGGAACTTTGAGGTGCTGGAGCATTATCGCCTGATTCGCCGGGAGATAAAGTGGCAGGAGTTGGTGAAGTTAGGAGGCGTGATTGCGATCGCTATTGGCATTTTTGTCTGGGTAGAACGCCATATCGATTACGAATTGCGACAACGCGATCGCCTATTAGTGTTACTGCTAACTCTGAGTGTGCCAGGAGTGATTACGATTGGATTGCCCTATACCACCTGGAGCGCCCTTGGTTTATTGTTGGGAAGCTTTTACGGCCCCACTTTGGGGTTAACAGTTGTCGGACTGCTCTGGCCGATATTAGGCATTAGCTTGGATATGAGCAAGGCTGCGCTTTTAGCTGGTGTTGGGGGAGGAATATTAGGTAGTTACGTTGCCCAACGATTGCGATCGCGTGAAGAGTTGGCATTATTAGGCGTTGCGATCGCTTTAACTCAAGGCGGTATTTACCTACTTGTTAAAATCTTAATTGGTCAAGTATTTGGTTCAACCTGGTATATTGTCTTCCAAGAAGCGGGATTATTTGCTTTATCCGGCTTATGCTGGAGTGTTATCGCCTTGGGTTTGAGTCCTTATCTAGAAAAAGTTTTTGATTTAGTTACCCCAATTCGCCTAGCAGAACTGGCGAACCCTAACCGCCCTTTATTAAAACGACTCGCTACTGAAACTCCGGGAACTTTTCAACATACGCTGCTTGTAGCCACTCTTGCTGAAGCTGCTGCCAAAGAATTAGGATGCAATGTTGAACTAGTCAGGGCTGGAACATTATATCATGATATTGGTAAAATGCACGATCCTCTTGGCTTTATTGAAAATCAAATGGGGGGGCCGAATAAACACGATACAGAGATTAAAGATCCTTGGAAGAGTGCAGAAATTATTAAAAAGCACGTAACTGAAGGGTTGGTAATGGCGCGTAAACACCTTTTACCTACGGCGATTCAAGCTTTTATTCCGGAGCATCAAGGAACGATGCTGATTGCTTATTTCCATCACCAAGCCCAGCAAATGGCTCAGTCAGATCCAAGTTTAACTGTAGACGACGCAGATTTCCGCTACGATGGGCCAATTCCCCAGTCACGGGAAACCGGAATTGTCATGTTAGCAGATTCTTGTGAAGCAGCGCTGCGATCGCTGCAAGCATCGGCTAAATCTGCGGGAGAGAAGCGATCGGTTAAAGATGTCTCTACTGAACAAGCTTTAGCAATGCTGAATAATATTCTACGTGCGAAATGGCAAGACAATCAACTCGTTGATTCAGGGCTAAAACGAGAAGAGATGTCACAAATTGCTCAAATATTTGTGGATGTTTGGCAGCAATTTCATCACAAACGGATTGCTTATCCGAAGTTGAAGGCTAGTAACACTGCTCGTAATTTGTAATTAAATATTTCCAAAATGCTGAATTTTTATTTACTAACCTATCAATATTAAAACCAGAATAATTTATTAGGAGTTCAACACAAATGGTAACTTTAACTATTTGTTTACCAGACGAAAAGTACGACAGATTAAAAGAACTTGCTCAAGGCAAAAGTATAAGTGTCAATAAGCTGATTGAAGAACTTTCCACCATAGCTCTAGCAGAATTTGATGCTAGTAACAGATTTAAAGGAATAGCTGCAACTGGGAATTCAGAAGAAGGCTTAAGAATACTGGCTAAACTTGATGCTTTGACAGAATAAAAATACCAGTTTTTCTAGGGTAGCTCTATTAATTTAGCGCTCACTTTCATCTTCTCACCCACTGTTACCTCAACTTAACCCAAAAAATCAAGATTATTTCTCTGTCATAAGGTCAGTATCGTGAGTGGATAAAGAATTTTTAGATTTTTTTCTTTCTGTAAATAAAATAAATTTTTCTCTATAGGTAAAAACATATTCAATTATGGCATAGGTAAATTCAATAATATCTTCAGCATCTTCCAAAGAAAAAGTAACATCTAAATCATGAGCAGCATCGTTACCAGAAAGCCTTAAAGCATCCGCCTAATCAAAAATATTTTGGTCTATTATTCCCCCTTTTTTCATTAAAATTAGTTTTTCTTTAAGATTTCCCTTTTCAATTTTGTGTTCTTTACATACACCTTCGATAGCTTTCCTACACATAATTACACATGCTGTAAATGCGTTGTTTTCAAAACAGCAAATAGCTTCATCAAATGCTTTTTTTATAGAAATCGATACCTCTGAATTAATAGTTTTATTAGATAGGGGATACAAAGTTATAAACTTTAATTTTTTAAAGTCATGCCCATAATCATTGTTGTAAATTAAATAAGTAAGAAAAGGTTTCAAACATAAAGGACATTTTAAAAATGTATATTCTTCATATGTCCTAAGCAATTCATTACAATCATAAGAAGTAGTTTGATAATTATCACTATCAGTTATTTCGTTTTTATAATTAGATATTTCTTGGGCATCTACAAGAGCTTTACAATTAAAACAATTTAAAATCATTCGTATTACCACCTAAAATAATTGAAAATCTGTATCAAATTGCCTTTGCTATTCAAAAAACATATAACAATAATGAAATTCTATTGAGGGGGATAGCCATAGACATCACCAAAAAAACATTTAGGCTCCTCACCTCTTGAAAGCGACCAAGATGACCTATCTCCACATTCACTATGGTCTATGGCGATGTCATAAGGACATTTGCAACCATTATTAAACAATGAATATCGTATATGAATGAAAGAATCTCTATATGGATTATATTCCTCTTGCTGATTGTATGTCCTCTGAACAGTAGAACTCTTACCACAACTTTTCATAAGGTTTTGAGTGAAAAAGACGAATATAAAAACAAACATTACAATTCCCCAGTCAATACCGCCATCTTTCATATTATTTAAATAATTTCAGTATTGATACACTTTTTATACTTAATCAGCAAGTGTTGTCATCTGAATATTTACTGGTATTCAGAATTGTTCATATCTCTTATACTGGCTCACTTGAAACCCCAACTTTAGATGCGATCGCTTAATAGTCGCTGGAGTGAGTTAATTTGACCAACTACCTGGATTTTTACCAATTTGATATAACTCCTCACTCCTTATTTTTAACTTTAATTGCTTGTACACCAGCCAAAATAAAATTAACTGCTGCTTGAATATGCTGCTCAATCATTTCTGGACTTAGTAGTTGCAAATCGGGTCTAGTATGCTTGATGTTTTCGTAAGCGTTGAAGTACATATTACAAACCCCAATAATATGCAGGGTGGTGAAAAATGGATCGATTTGACGGAAACAACCTTCCGCCATCCCCCGCTCTAAAATCTTGATGAGATAGCTAAAATTTTCTTGCCAATTCCCCTCTCTGAAATACTTTCCCTGATTTTGGTTTGCTTCTTGGAACCAAAGCATTCCTCTGTGCGGGTGAGCAGCTTCATAAGCGATCGCTTCTTTGACTAGCAGTTTCAAGGCTTCCTCTGGTGGCAACTGATCTAAATTTAGCTGCTCAAACCCTTCGTGCATTTCCACCGCCGGACGTTGCAGAACCGCTTGATATAGCCCTTCCTTGCTCTGGAAGTAGTAGTAAATCATCGCTGTGGTGACACCTGCACCTCTAGCGATCGCTCCTGTCCGCGCCCCTTGAAGTCCATTTCTGGCAAACTCCGCTTCCGCCGCATCGAGAATCTGCTTTTTCGTCGCTTCTGCATCGCGCACCTGACGCGGCTTTTTAGATGAGAATTTTGATTGCGTTGAACGACCCACGTTGCTCCATCATCATAACGAAAATATATTAACTAAAAACTTGGTTAGTAGTTGACATATAAGATGAAATTTATTAAATTAGTGCTTGTTAACTAAAAAATTAGTTAACTGCATAACTTGTCCATTCAGTAGCCGAAGTTAGCCGAGCAAATGCCCGGTAGTATTAGTTCGTCCATTGCAGACAAGACTTTAGTTATCCCAATTTACATTCCAAAAAGTGATGTAGAGCAGACGACACCAGCTTGTCTACAACTTTTAAGTTTCAAGATTGCGTTACCTTTTGCTAACGCATCTAGCGACTTTTCAAAAAATTATCAAGATTTTGGAGGGAAAATGGAGCCAATTTTACCTGGTGCGCCTTGGTTAATCGCGCACAAATCTATATTGGGAGTGAATAAACCCAATAAAATCACATTAAATGGACAGGATTATATTATTTGGCAAAACCAAAAAGGCGAAGTGTTTGCCCTTGATAACATCTGTCCGCACATGCAAGCACCCTTATCAGACGGCTGGATTTGTCAAGAAAGAGGTACTATTACTTGCCCTTTTCATGCACTAGAATTTGATGGACAAGGCAGACTACAGCAAGGTGAGAAAAAAGACACTCAGCCAATTAGCAAACCATTAGAGCTAATTCTTAGCAATAATTGTATCTGGACTTATGCTGGATTTGAGCCAAGATTGCCTATCCCAGATTTGCATCAGAAAATTGTCGATAAATACGAGTTCATCGGAGTAGCTGGAGACAAAAGTATTCAAGGTAATTTTTTGAGTAACTTGATGGTTAATTATGACTATAACCACCAAAATGGTACTCATAAAGAACTATTTAAAATTACATCTTGTAATGTAAGTAATTTTGAAGAAAAAGGATACTATTCAATAGTCAAACAAGAACTGACAAGAGCCAACAACACGCTAGGAGAAATTCTCAAAAATCCTATTTTGGGAATCTTCCCTAAAACTCTTGCTAACACACTCGAATACGCTTTTCCTTCAACTACAGCTTTTTTTGCTAAAACGCCTATTGGTGATATTGCTCAAATTCATATTCTCTACCCAGAAACAGAAAAAATCACCAAGACCTTTATTTTGATGTATGCCAAAGTCGTCAATCCTTTGATGAGATTTCTGTTTAAAAACTCAGTTTTACAAGCAGCAGCTACAGTTATTGAGCAGGATACAAGTGCTGTTGAAAGTTTGTATCCTCGACAAAAGACAAAAATCAGATTGCCAAATGAAGAAATTATGTTCTACGCAGAAAAACTCTACCAAAATTGGTAATTTGGATTTGCAAAGCCTAACTGCGCTTTACAATTAAACTGTAGCTAATTACTGCTGGAGATACTCAAAAACATTGAGCGAGAGCTATAATGCTTACTCTGTTTTACTTTTGGGCGAGGACGGGTTCGGAAATTTAGACTAAATGCGCTGAGTCAACAGAATAATAAGAGGGTGTGATTGAATACAGCATCCTGCTAGTATAAGCTAAGAGAAAAAACATTAACTCTCATCTGCTGTTATCAGACAGATAACAGTGAAAAAAATTTGTACATTATTGGAAATAGCTTTCTAGTAAGCATGGTAATTGTTAGATGGTGAACCTAGTGTGTCAACCCAGTGCTACGCTACAGTTAGAAAGTTTGAGAGGCAACTATGACTGCCCTGATTCTGAACCTCAGCCCCACCATTGAACTAACAGATGAACAGTTCTTCCAACTGTGTCAAACTAATCGAGATTTGCGACTTGAGCGCACGGCAGAGGGAGAATTGATTATCATGCCACCAACTGGATGGGAAAGCGGAAATCGTAATAGTAGACTGACACAGCGCTTAGGTAATTGGGCTGACGCTGATGGCACAGGTTTGGCTTTTGACTCTTCTACAGGTTTCAAACTCCCCAATGGTGCAAATCGCTCTCCAGATGCATCTTGGGTAAGCCGAGAACGATTAGAAGCCCTGAATCCAGACCCTGCAAGATTCCTACCCATCGCTCCAGATTTTGCGGTAGAACTACGCTCTGCTTCAGACAGCTTAAAAACTGTGCAAGAAAAGATGCGGGAATATATTGACAACGGTGTGCGCTTGGGTTGGCTGATTGATCCGCAGAGCCAACAGGTGGAAATTTATCGCCCAGGACAGGATATTGAGATTCTGCGATCGCCTACTAGCTTATCAGGAGAAGATGTATTACCAGGATTTGTGCTGGATTTAGCACAGATTTTGAGTTAAGCGATCGCTCAATTCCCTTCATTTCATAATTTGACGAAATTGCAACTATAATTTGATAAAAATTTACAGTAAAAAATACAAAATTAATATTGACTAAATATTAAAAACACTGTTTGCAAT
>JADEXV010000185.1 GCA_015206945.1 Nostocales cyanobacterium LEGE 12452
CGAGTCTCCACCAAATGCTGTTGCACGAGCATAGCTGTCACTAAGTATATTGGTGATTAATTGCCATATTGTCGGCTTTTGGACTTCGACTTCTCTCCGAGACGCTACGCGAACGCTCAGTCGAACGATTTGAGATTTGGGATAGCGTAGCGTTAGCGAGTCTGCAAGCGTCTTTTGAATTGGGGAATTGGAAAATGTGCTTACTAAAGGAATCGCCTCTCCTTGTCGTGCTATGGTCAAGTAAGCACGGGCTAATTCCCAAAGACTGACTTCGCCACTACCTAGAGTCAAACCCAAACCATAATGTTCTGGAGTTTGATTGAGGTGTTCAAACCCCAGTTGATGCAGTCGGTTTAAAAAAGTTTCCACACCAACTTTTTCTAACACCTTTATTGCAGGTACATTTAAAGAATTTGCTAAAGCGATTCGCACCCGTACAGGGCCAAGAAATCTTTCGGTGTAATCTGTGGGGCTGTAAAGTTTCGCGCCGGGAATTGCATAATGGGCGGGTACATCTGCCAAAATAGTATTTGGGCGAATTAAACCTTTTTCTAAAGCTAATTCATAGACAAAAGGCTTGAGGGTAGAACCTGGTTGACGTAGTGCTTGCACTCCATCATTGCGTCCCAGTTTGGCTTCATTAAAGTAATCAGGCGAACCGACATAAGCCAAAACTTCACCAGTGTGGTTGTCAATCACCAACGCGGCTGCATCATGGACATTGTTAGCGGCTAGGGAAGAAATTATCTGCTGTACCTGTGCTTCTACAAACTGCTGCAAAGGGCGATTTATAGTCGTGCGGATGGGGGAATTTTGTTCTGTTTGCGTTTTATCAAACTGATTGGCTAACCAAAATAAAAAGTGTGGTGCAGCGATAATTCCCCCTTGGCGAGATTGAAACACAACCTTTTCAGTATGTGTTCGGGTTGCGTTCGTCGCAGACGTTGGCGCAGCCATCGCACTATTAATATACTTTTCCTGTACCATCCGATTAAGAACGTATTTTTGCCGCTGCTTCAGCCGTTCCCAATGTTCGTAAGGGTTAAAGTATGTGGGATTATTAGGAATAGCAGCTAACAAACTAGCTTGAGCAAGATTCAATTCACTAGCTGGGATGGAAAAATAAGTCTGCGCGGCTGCTTCCACACCATATATATTCCCTCCCATTGGTAGCCGATTGATATATGCAGCCAGAATTTCATCTTTGTTCATCCCTGCTACTAACCGCCAAGATAGCCAAATCTCTTGCATTTTACCTGACAGAGTACGCGGGACTGGTTGTAACATCCGCGCCAACTGCATAGTAATTGTGGAAGCGCCGGAAACAATTCGTTTCGCGTGGATGGCTTCTTTGCTGGCGCGGATAACAGCTTTCATATCCAACGCCCCATGATGATAAAAGCTGCCATCTTCGGCGGCTAAAATAGCATGGATAAACTGGGGCGAAACCTGATTTAGTGGTACTACTGATGTATGTTCTTGGTCACGGGTGAGCAATGTTCCTAATGGTAAACCATTGCGATCGCTAAATTGCATTGCCAACTGATTTTGGGCAATATCTGCGGCCCGAACGGGCGCAAAATAAGGGAGTAAGCGTACCAGCAGACAGATTAGCAGCACAGCTAGGATAACTTTACTAGTGGGCTTAAGTTTGAGTAGCGATCGTAAAATTAGTTTCATCAGGGAATCCCCTGTCTAAGAAAACCTACCTTAATCTTGGCGCAGCGATTACATCTACATCAGTAAATATTTCAAATCCTTAATAATTAATTTTTACTAACTCAGCAGATGTAAATTAATGTTTGCGAAATTTAAATACTTCTTTATAGTTAAGAATTGTAGTCATTTTTGGAACAATAACACTAGATTAGTTATCTATGTAAATAAACATACGTTACATCCGCAGGTTGTGTAAAAGTAACTAGTTATCTTGCGTCCTTTATTAAGGTTGGCATTTCCGACTCCATCAGGTAATGCAAGGTTTTATTTGCTATAGTGCGCGAATTTTTTATTTTTAATTACTAGAAAAATGATTATCAGAGTTTTACTGCGTTTCCAGCATAGAATAACCTATCGCGTTCTTAGGGTTATTGGCAGTAGCCTGCGGCAAGCCGAAGCGTCTACGGTAAAGAAAATTAGGCGTTCTTCAAGCCAGAAGAGAACAATACAGTTTATCCTTCTCTTTACATTTATATTAGGAATGGCAGGGTGTAATTTTTTTGGTATCAACTCCAGTAAAGAACAACTACCAGCAGTTTCCTCACTCACACCACCAAAATTACCAGACTGGATTGAACAAATAAGTCCCATTGGAGATGCAAAACCTCTCAATCAAATCCGCATCCGTTTTAAAGAAGCTTTACTCCCAGTTGAAAGTCTTGATAGTCCAGAACAGCAAAAAATATTACAAAAATTTGCCCTTTGGCCGCCTTTACCCGGTCAATTTCGCTTTTTAACACCGCGCATGGTGGGATTCCAAGCTGATAAAGCATTACCAATAGCGACACGGTTTCAAGTTACTCTTAAAGCAGGTTTAGCCGATTTAAAAAATCATCGCCTAGACAAAGATTTACCTTGGACTTTCAACACTGAATCCATTAAATTAACTAATTTACCCGGTGTCAATCCCATAGAGAAGGCTGATATCGAACCAATTGATTTACAACAGAAGTTACAGTTTACTTCCAATGTAGAATTGGATTTAGCTTCTGTACAAGAACATTTACAGTTAATTCCCGAAGGTCAAAAGAAAAGTATAGGTTTTAAAGTTGAATTAAACAAAGAAGAAAAACCATTAAAAAATGAAGAAGATCCTTTAGAAAAATTTGACCCTTCAGCACGCAATTGGATTTATAATCTCGCCCCACAGCAAAATCTGGAAAAAGCAACCAGCTATCGCTTAGTATTTTCTCCAGGAATACGTCCTGCTTATGGTAATCTAACAACAGAGAAAGAATTTGCCAGTAAATTAGCAACTTATTCGCCTTTGGTTTTTCAGAAAATTAACTTTTACGGACAGCCAGACTCAGGCGGAACATTTGGACGATTTGTTAAAGGCAGTCCGCAGCTAGAATTTAATAACATTTTATTAGCAGATTCAGCTAAAGAAAACATTACTATTAATCCAGCACCAAAAGAAACTTCGAGAATTTTGGAAGTTAATGATGAAGATAAAATTGTCGGGATTAATCCTTATGCGCTAGAACCTGCCAAGACTTATACAATTACTATCGGCGAAAATCTCAAAGATAAGTTTGGGCAAACTTTGGGTAAACCTGTCACCCTTAAATATGACACTGGAGACTTAGCCGGGGATATCTGGGTACCATCAGATTTGAATATTTTTCCTACAAGTAAAGACTTACAGCTAAATATTACTACGGGAAATCTGCCAGAATCTAAATATAAAGCCGCTTATCGAGTAGTTAAACCGACAGATTTAGTTTATTTTAATAATGGTAGTGATTTATTACCACAACCTTCTGAATGGCAAAGCTTTAAGGTATCGGGTAAGAAAAATCAATCAGTTGATATTGCTGTTCCTCTGCGGGAAAAAATAAATTCTACTACGGGAATGTTAGCTTATGGAGTGCAAGCCCGCACGAATAAATATCAGGACAATGGTAAGGAACTGTGGCGCGAACCTACGACTTATGGCTTAGTTGAATTGACGAATTTGGGCATATTTACTCAGTGGTTTCCTGAGTCAGGCTTAATTCGTGTCAATCATCTTACAGATGGTTCGCCAGTTCAAGAGGCTGCTATTGAAATTTATCAATCAAAATTACAAGCAAAATCTCGTCCAGAACCAGTACCTTGTGCAACAGGTAAAACTGATGACAATGGAATTTTTAGAATTATTCGTGAAGGATTACAGAAATGTTATTCTGGCAATGAAAGCTCTAGTAAATCACCACAGTTATTAGTAATTGCCCGTGATAATCAAGATTGGGCATTTGCTAGAACGGAAGAATATAGCGGTGTTTATGGCTACGGTATTGATGCGGGTTGGCAAGATAAAAAGCCAGAATCACGCGGGATAATTTTCTCGGATAGACAGTTATATCAACCAGGAGAAAAAGCTTGGTTAACTGGTTTTGCAGACTATTTACAAAATGGTGTAATTCAGCAAGATAAAAATGCTGCTTACCAATTAACTTTGGTAAATCCCGATGGACAAAAAACCAGCTTAGGTACGCAAACCACAAATGAATTTGGCAGTTTTTCTCTGGAACTACCAATCAAAACTACTCAACGCTTAGGCTACTATACAATCCAGGCGAAAGGTAAAAATGGACAAGAAATTTCTGGAGAATTTCGGGTAGCTGAGTTTAAGCCACCCAATTTCAAAGTCGAACTCAACTTAGATAAAGAATTTGCTCTCATTGACGAGAAAGTTAATATTAATGCTACAAGCAATTATTTGTTTGGCGCACCTGTAGATGGGGGAGAAGCAAAATATTTTATCACTCGCCAGCAGACTGATTTTGTTCCTAAAGGTTGGGAAGGATTTACTTTTGGTAGGCAATGGTTATGGCCAGAGGAAACCCCTACTATATCTACTGATGTATTGCAAACTAATGCCCAACTAGATACTAATGGTAAAAGTAGTCAAACTGTTAATGTGGCTAATGATTTACCATATCCGATGACTTACCAAGTAGATGTGCAAGTTGCAGATGTTTCTAATCTGTCGGTAGCGAATTCCAGAACATTTACAGCTTTACCCAGTAATCGCCTTATCGGGTTAAAAAGTAATTTCATCGCTGATGCTGGTAAGGCTTTTCCTGTTGAAGTGATTGTTACTGACCCTACAGGAAAACCGATAACAGGTCAACGGGTGCGTTTGGAATTACAACAGATTAAATATAGCAGTGTTACCCAATTGGTGGAAGGTAGCCGAACTCCAAAAAATCAAGTTGAATATAAAACAGTCGGACAAGCAGAAATTACATCTGCAAGTAATCCGCAATCGGTAAATTTGACAGCACCGGAATCCGCTTCATATCGGATTAGAGTTAACTTTAGCGATACCAAAAGCGAGTTAAGTGCCACAGATTTACAAATTTGGGCAACTGGAGAAAATCCGGTATTTTGGGGTTCTAAAGAAGATGATGTCTTAGAAGTTAAATTAGATAAAAAAGAGTTTAAACCTGGTGAAACTGCTACTGTATTAATTCAATCTCCCTATGCAGATGCAGAATTATACTTCGCTGTGATTAAAGATAAACCTCTTTATCAGCAGATTATCAAAGTTCAGGGAGGCGCACCACAAATTCAGTTTCAAGTTACGCCAGAAATGCTACCAAATGCAGCCATTGAAGCTGTATTGGTAAGACAAGGTAAACCCATTAACCAAGTGGAAGCGGGAAGTTTAGATAACTTGGTGAAGATTGGTTTTACACCTTTTAAAGTTAATTTAGAAGATAAGTATTTAAAACTGCAAGTTAAACCAGTGCAAGCATCATTAGAACCTGGTGCAGAAGAAACGGTACAGCTAGAACTGAAGGACAATCAAGGAAACCCCACCAAAGGACAGTTTACAGTCATGGTGGTAAACGAGGCGGTTTTACAACTTTCTGGTTATCGTCCGCCAGATTTGGTAGATACAGTTTATGCAGAACAGCCAATTTCTACGCGCTTTAGCGATAATCGCCCAGATGTCATATTACAAGCACAAGATGTAGCTAAACCCAAAGGTTGGGGTTATGGCGGTGGTTTCTCCACTGGTGCAGCCAATACTCGCACTCGCACTGATTTTAAAGCCTTAGCTTACTACAACGGTTCTGTCCTCACCGATGCAAATGGGAATGCACAGATAACCTTTAAATTACCGGATGACTTAACTACATGGCGGGTGATGGCTGTCGCCACCGATGGAAATCTGCGTTTCGGGAATGGGGAGGCGACGTTTATCAGCACTAAGCCACTGCTAACTAATGCTATCTTGCCACAGTTTGCCCGTCCAGGCGATCGCATCCTCGCTGGTTTATCTGTCACAAACAACACTGGGAATACAGGAAATCTCTCAATTAATGGCGAACTTAGCGGTACTGTGAAGTTTGCTGACAAAAACCCCACAACGACTTCTTTGCAAACCAAAGCCGAATCCGCAACTCATGCTTATCGCTTTCCTATGCTGGCGGATAGTGTGGGAACTGGTAAAGTTCGCTTTACCACTCAGCTAAATGGTACAGCCGCAGATGCTTTTGAAGTACCTTTGGAAATTAAGCCAATTGAAATTACAGAACAAGTCGTTGAATCTGGTGTTACTGACAAACAGGTGAAGATTCCTTTAAATGTTGATAAAAATACCTTCCCTGATGCGGGAGGTTTAGATATTCAGTTGGCGAGTACTTTGATTCCAGAAATTAAAGCACCAGCAAAACAGGCTGTAGAAGATGATGATTTACCATTTACAGAACCGGCGGCGAGTCAATTAATAATTGCTGCTAATTTGCAAACTATTGCACAGAAATATGGTCAGACATTTGCAGAATTTAATCCTAGCCAACAAGCGAGTCAAGCAATTGAAAAATTACAAAAACTCCAAATAGCTGATGGTGGTTTTGCTGCTTTCCCCGGACAAGAAAAATCCGACCCTTGGGTTTCTTCCTATACGGGTGAATCTTTGGCTAAAGCCGGTCAGGTGTTCCCTAATTTAGTCGATTCTGCAATGGTGCCTCGCCTGAGAGGCTATTTACAAAAAGTTCTAGCAAACCCCGGAGAATACGACTTTTGTAAACAACTACTCTGTAAAAGGCAACTGCAACTTAATGCTTTAATCTCGTTAGCAAAATTGGGAGACAAACGCAATACTTTCCTCGCAGATATTTATGAACAGCGCAATAACTTTGATGTAGCAACTCAAATTAAACTAGCGCGATACTTATCTCAATTCCCAGAATGGCAAGATGAATCTCAACAAATAGTGAATAAGCTGCAACAGAATATCTATGAAACTGGCCGCACAGCAGTTGTAAGTTTACCCAGCAGTTGGGGATGGATGAGTTCATCTACTACGACGCAAGCGCAAGCTTTACGCTTATTTATTGCCAAACAGAGTAAACCCGAAGTTATAGATAAATTATTCCAAAGTCTTCTGGCATTACGACGCGATGGTACATGGCAAACCAACTATAATAATGCCCAAGCCTTAACAGCTTTGGTAGAATATAGCCAACTGCAACCCACGCCACCTAATTTTGTTGCCACAGTGGAATTAGCTGGTAATAAGTTAGGAGAAAATCGTTTTGAAAGTTACAAAAATCCTAGCTTACAACTAATTCTGCCGATGAATCTATTACCTCGTGGGCGTCAAGATTTAACGCTGCAAAAATCAGGTAATGGCACTTTGCACTATCTGGTTGCTTATAATTATCGCTTGCAAGGAAATCAACCAGGTAGATTTAACGGATTACGCATAACACGAGAAATTAGTCAAGTAAATAAAGAGAAAGTTTTGCAAAAAACAGGTCTTTATGCTTTCGATAAACCCTTGACTTTAGCCTCTGGACAAGTGTTTGATATTGGTTTAGAAATCATCGCCGATCGCCCCGTGGATCATCTGGTGATAAAAGATCCCCTACCATCAGGTTTTGAGGCGGTGGATGCGAGTTTTCAAACTGCTACCGCTGCATTACAAGCAAAAGCCGATAGCTGGGAACTTGGGTTTAAGAATGTGTACCGCGATCGCATTATCGCCTACGCCGACCATCTGGAACCAGGTGTTTATAGCCTGCATTACTTAGTCCGTTCTGTTACTCCTGGTACATTTTCTTGGCCTGGTGCAGAGGTTCACTTGCAATATGCACCAGAAGAATTTGGGCGAACTGCTGAGTCTACATTAATACTGGAGGATGGGAAGTAACTATTTATGCCATCTTTAGCTACAACAAATCTAAAAATCTTTCCAAGTCTATACCGAATGATTTATAGCGATGCCTGCGGTGGTCACTGAGCTTTGTCGTACCCCTCCGGGGAAGCAAAACGCGCAGCGTCTGTCTGCGACACGCTGCGCGAACGTAGAGAAGTGCGGGCTGCGCCTACGCATTGTAATTGAAATGCGAAGATTTAAAAGGAGCGATCGCACTACCGCTATTGAGAGAAGATAAGGCGATAATGCGATCGCCTACGCCGACCACTTCAAACCAGGAGTTTATACGACTACTGGTACATTTCCTTGGCTTGGTGTCCAACTACATTTGTTATATGCACCAAAAGAATTTGGACGTACTGTTGAGTTTACAGTGGCACTTGAGTATGGAAAGTAATTATTGATACTGTATTTAGCTATAACAAATCTAAAAATCTTTCCAAGTATATACGAGTCTGCTTTCAAATCTTCGTTAGGGTAGAACGCTTAACTGACCGATTTGGTTTTTCTACGCTCATATAAGACCATTTTTTAACAAGTGTACTTACGTAAAATTTGCGTTTGTTACATAGATATGTTGAAGTTAAAGTAAAAATAAATAACAGTAAATTAGCTGGTTACAATTTAACGTTAGCCTCAATACGATATAACACAATACACCTAAAATCCTGATGTAGAGACGAGATTTATCAAATCTTTAAAGGCCAGTTATCCTTAAATAAACTGTATGGCAATATAACAAATTGTGCATTATTTGCTATTCAAATGGTGTGTTTTATGCCAATGAATATCAAAACAATTTCAAGGATTTATCGACCAAATATGTGACAAAGCAAGATATTTATTTTTTCTCTAATATCAAAAAGTTAAAATCGGTGCAATTAAAAAATGCAACAATTACTAGCATTGATTGAACAAAAAAAGCAAGAGTATGCTCAACTACCCTTGTTTAATTTTATGCAAGACAAGAGTATAAATGCCAGGCAAAGATTAGCTTGGGCACCATGCGCCGCTCATTTTATTATGAATTTTGGCGAACTGAATAAGTATTTTTTGCGAGTAGAACCAACAAACGATCCAATTCAGGCATTAATCAACAAGCATACTTATGAAGATGACCATCATTGGCTGTGGTTTTTGGAAGATTTGAAGAACCTAGAACTTGATAAATCATTGAAATTTAGTGATGCATTGAAATTTCTTTGGAGTGAAGAAACTAAGAATGCTCGTTGGCTAAACTATCAGCTATATCGATATACTTCAAACGCTACTCCTATTCAGAAAATCGTAATTATTGAAGTTCTCGAAGCAACTGGAAACATAATGTTTTCAAATGCCGCAGAGGTTGGTAAAGAAATTAAAGCCATTACTCAAAAGCCATGCCGATATTTTGCCGATTTTCATCTGAATGTTGAAACTGGTCACATCACGGGTACATCTGGAATAGAGCAATATTTACAAGAGATTCAACTATCAGAACAAAGTCGGCAAGAAGCCTTTGAATTAGTTGAGAACTTATTTACATTTTTCACACAATTTACAAATGAACTTTTGGTATATGCTCAAACCCATCAAATCGAGCAAGAATTAAAAGCTGCATAAATTATTGAATAAGTTTTTTGTAATTGACTTCCCTACTTAATTTTAGGCTTAAAGAGGAACTTTTGTTATGTCACAGAATGTACAGGATGTACAAAATATAGTAATTGTTGGTGGTGGTTCAGCCGGTTGGATGACGGCAGCTTATTTGAGTAAAGCACTAGATAAAAATATTAATATTACTCTAGTGGAATCATCTAATATCACTAAAATTGGAGTTGGAGAAGCAACGTTTAGTACCATCAAAGTATTCTTTGATTTTCTTGGGCTACAAGAACATGAATGGATGCCAAAGTGTAATGCCACATATAAAATGGCAATTAAGTTTGTCAACTGGAATGCGAAGGGGCAACACTTCTACCATCCCTTCCAGAGATATGAGGTAATTGATGGCTTTGATATCTCGGAATGGTGGCTGAAAATGAAGAAAGACCAAGAAGCATTTGATTATGCTTGCTTTCTAATTCCTTGGCTATGCGACCATAAACTGTCGCCAAAATATTTAGATGGTAAAGTCTTTGATCGCAAAGTTGAAAATGAATTTTCTCAAGAGCATATCGTCAAGAAAAATATCCTAGATAAGTTAAAGACTCAGTACCCTTATGCCTATCATTTTGATGCGAATCTACTCGCAAGATTCATGAAAGATTATGCAATGGAAAGGGGAGTGAAACAAATTGTTGATGATGTGGTAGATATTAAGTTAACTGAGGATGGGAGCATAGATAGTCTCGCAACCAAAGAGCATGGGATTCTCAGTGGCGACCTTTTCATTGACTGTACTGGTTTCCGTGGTCTTTTGATTAACAAAGCCCTTGGTGAGCCATTCATTTCTTATTCAGATTCACTCTTGTGCGATCGCGCGATCGCAATGCAGATACCAACTGATATCAAAAAAGATGGCATAAAACCTTACACTACAGCAACTGCGCTTTCATCTGGTTGGGTCTGGAATATACCTTTGTATGGCAGAGATGGTACTGGGTATGTTTATTCGAGTGCATTTATTTCTGCTGAGGACGCAGAACAGGAATTTCGCCAGTATTTGGGAGCTGCTGCTGATAATCGTCAGGTCTCTCATATCAAGATGAGGATTGGACGTAACAGAAACTCATGGGTGAAAAACTGTGTAGCAATTGGCCTTTCCAGTGGATTTGTAGAACCACTAGAATCTACTGGCATCTTCTTCATTCAACATGGAATTGAAGAGTTAGTTAGCCACTTTCCTAGCAAATCTTTCAATCAAGAGTTAATTCACAGCTATAACAAAGTTGTCGCTGACTGCATAGATGGTGTGCGAGAATTTTTGACACTTCATTACTATGCTAGCGATCGCACCGACACGGAATTCTGGAAAGCAACTAAGAACAATATCAAAGTTCCAGAAGAACTACAGGAAAAATTACGATTATGGAAAAATAGACTGCCAAGCAATAAGACTATCAACCCGAAATACCATGGCTTCGAGTCTTACTCTTATTCGGTAATGTTGCTGGGGCTAAATTACATGCCTGAAAGCAGTCTTCCCATTTTAGAACATATCGGAAATGACAACGCCGAGGCTGCATTTTTGGAAATTAGGGAAAGAGCCAATTACCTAACTTCAACTTTACCGTCCCAGTATGAATACTTAACTTATGTAATTAAGTCACAAGAGCAATCAGAGTATCTGAGTGTGGTTAGCGATCGCTCATATCAGATTCCTGCACTAATTTCATAATTTAGGAGAACCCAAATGACCGTGAAACAAGTATGCGTGATTGGGGCTGGAGTCAGCGGATTAGTCTCAGCAAAGACGTTTCTTGAGGAAGGTTACGAAGTTACATTGTTCGAGAAACGGCAGGGACTTGGTGGTGTGTGGGAAAGGTCGAGGACTTACCCAGGACTGTCAATTCAAAATCCCAGAGACACCTATGCTTTCTCAGACTTTCCTATGCCTACTTCTTATCCAGAATGGCCTTCGGGAGAGCAAATATGCGCTTACCTTGAATCCTATGCCCAACACTTTGGCGTCACAGAAAAAATTCAGTTCGGTGTGAATGTCACCAAAGTGGAGCGCAAATCAGGAAATACTCCTGGATGGGTAGTTAGTGTTAGCTTTCAAGAAGATGGTAAGGAGATCGGAAAACAAAATTACGAGTTCGACTTTGTGATTGTATGCAATGGCACTTATGACATACCCTACATACCTAACTTGCCGGGAATGGAAGAGTTCATTGCCGCCGGAGGGCAGGTAATACATACTAATAACTTTAATGATGGCTCTGTAATTGAGGGCAAGCGAGTGGTTGTTGTCGGTTTTGGCAAGTCAGCCACCGATCTGGCTAATCTCGCAGCTAGCAAGGCTAAGGAATGTACCCTTGTGTTCCGTCAAGCACTGTGGAAAGTTCCCAACTTCTTTCTCGGTCTGCTGAACATTAAGTATATTTTCCTGACTCGGTTTGCAGAAACTTGGATGCCCTATCATAAACTTCAAGGATGGGAAAAGTGGCTGCATAGTTTTGGAAAGCCACTGGTGTGGGCATTCTGGCGCCTAAATGAGACTCTTCTACGCTTACAGTTTCCCCTTGATGCTTGTGGAATGGTGCCCAAACAACCGATGAATAAATTGATTGGTTGTAGTATCGGCTTAGTGCCTAAAGGCTTTTTTGAGCATGTACGCGCGGGTAAAATTCGTGCTGTCAAGACAAAGATCAACAAGTTTTTTGCTAGTGGCGTCGAATTGGATAACGGCGAACAAATACAGGCAGATGTTGTTGTCTTTGGCACAGGTTTTCTTCAGGATATCCCCTTTTTAGAAGAGAAGTACCGCAGACACGTATTTGATGAGGAAGGCACTATCCATCTTTACCGCCATCTTATTCACCCTCATGTTCCACAAATGGGTTTTGTTGGTTATAACTATACTTTCTGTGCCCAGTTATCAGCAGAAATTGGTGCTAGGTGGTTATCAGAGTATGCTAAAGGAAATTTACCTTTACCATCCCCGCAACAGATGCTAGAGGATGTAACAACAGAGTTGGAATGGAGGAAAAAAGATAGACCTTATGCTTTCGTCAGTGGAGCATGTGTAACTCCTTTTACATTCCATTACATTGATGAGTTGCTTCAGGATATGGGTTTGAGTAGCCGCCGTCAAGCAGGAAACTTGGTTGGGGAGTTTTTGATGCCAATAGATCCATCTGCTTACAAGCATCTGGGTGAGGAATTACAAGCAAAATATAAACAGCAGCCATCTCTCAATGATTTTGCGATCGCCTCCGGCGGGGCATAGCCCATCGCGGCAAATGTAGAGGTGAGAAGCGTTCATTGATATCTCCATAATACGGTTGGATGAAGTTATTAACCGAACCGTATTATAAAGAGTGCTGAGTGCCGAATATTATAAATTTTTCAGTATTAACAGTTTGTCTCACTGTTGCATTGGAATTTCAATCACAAACTCAGTCCCCTTTCCCGGAGTCGATTCACAGGTTAACTGACCCTTGTGTTTGTCTACTACTACTTGATAGCTAATTGACAACCCCAACCCCGTACCACTTCCTACTGCCTTAGTGGTAAAAAATGGATCAAATATTTTCTGCTGCACCTGTGCAGTCATGCCATAACCGTTATCAGCAATCCGAATCTTCAACGTGTTTGCTTCTCCTAGTTCAGTACGAATACGAATCTGAGGATTTTTGCTAGGAGAATCTTCTCCACTGTTGTAGTCCTCTAAGGCATCGATCGCATTACTTAAAATATTCATAAACACTTGGTTGAGCTGACCAGCATAGCAAATAACATTCGGCAGTTGTGTGTATTCTTTAAATACCTCAATCTCCACACGATCGCTCTTTTCTTTGAGTCTGTGCTGCAAAATCATTAGGGTACTGTCGATGCCTTCATGAATATTGACAGGCTTCATTTCCGATTCATCTAAACGAGAAAAGTTACGTAAGCTCAGAATAATATTTCGGATACGGGAACTTCCCACCTTCATCGAATCGAGAACTCTTGGAAGGTCTTCTCTCAAGAATTCTACATCCATTTCCTCAATTTTTTCCTCCACTATTGCTGAGGGATGGGGATATTGTTGCTGATAGATATTAATCAAATCTAGCAATTGTTGAACATAGTCACTTGCGTGAGTAATATTACCATGAATAAAATTGATAGGGTTATTAATTTCATGGGCAATTCCCGCTACCATTTGCCCTAATGAAGACATTTTTTCGCTTTGGATTAATTTACTTTGGGTACTTTGTAATTCTTCTAGGGCTTCTTGCAAATGCTGATTTTTTTCGTTAAGTTCTGCTGTTCTTACTACCACTTTTTCCTCTAGTATATGGCTGTAGTCCTCCAATTGCTCATTCGCTTTAGCCAAATTATTGTAGAGAATGGCATTTTCTAAAGAGATTGCAGCTTGGATAGTTAAGAGCTTGAGAACTTCTAAGCGATCGCGTGTAAATGCTCCTGTAGTTAAATTATTTTCTAGATAAATCAGCCCCAGCAATTTACCTTGATTAAGCATTGGAATACATAATATACTTTTTGGTTCCTCACGGTTAATATAATTATCTACCGCAAAATAAGCTTTGTCTTTAATATCATCAATTACTAATATTTCTTGGGTTCGTTTGACATAATTAATCAAAGAAATAGGGACAAGATCGGTAGACTCGAAAGGAATAGATAAAAACTCCGTATTAGTATCTCTAAAAGTGGAAGCAGAACTAATTGCCGCAATAGTTAAGTCTAAGTTATTAGCTTCACTCAATATCAGCACACATTTAGAAGCTCCTGCATTCTCCATCACAACTTCCATTAACGTAGAAAGAAGTGCCTCCAATTCAATCTCTCCAGACACTGCTTGAGAAGCTTTAATGACAGTTCCCAAATCTAACATATCTGAAATACTAGTGTTGGAGCCAATGACAGTTTCATTCGTCACCAGAGTAGATTTATTGCTAAGTGTAGATAGGTGTAGTCCCAGTTCAGGTAAATTCTTGTCATTGTAAGAATAGCTAAGTTCTTCTTGCTGAATCGTGGGTACAAGTAATTGAGGATAGCGTTTTTGCAAGTCATAAACTTTGGTTAATGCGCCCCAGCGAACATAGCAATAGTAGGCATCAGTGAGGTATAGTTGGGCGATTCTTTGTTTACCCCATTTGAGATAAAATGTAGCCGCTAATTCACAAGCTAGAGCTTCTTCATTAATGTACTCATTTTCTTTGCTAAGGGAAATAGCACATTCATAATTATCTATCGCTTCAAGATATTGACTAAGAACTCGATGCCGTTCCGCCTCTACTAAATAAAATTTATGCAAGTGATTCATGGGAGCCTGATCTGCCCAGTTTTGCATTTTTTTCTGATTTTCGGTTACTCTATGAAGGACTTCTTTTTGTTCACATTCATCAAAATCAGAATATGCTGCTAGATGCGTCAATGAATCATAGAAATAAAATTGAGCAGTCACAAACATGCCAACACCAGCAGATAAGTACTTTTCTGCCATGACTGTATTTTTAAGAGCTTGAGAGTAATCAGCTAGCAGATAAGATATGTGAAGTTTGCAAAAATATAGGAAAAACAGTGCTACTCCATCTTTAGCTTTCAGATGAAGTGGTAGCATTTTCTCTTCATCATAGGCTGCACCAATTAAATTCTGCGGATTTTGAACATCTCCTAGCAGATTCAAGATTGTTTGCCGAAATATTTCATTCCAATAGAATACTCTTTCTTGCTTTATTTGCTTAATAGTCTTGCTATATATTTCTATATCTTGTTCAAGTTTTATTAGTTCTTGTCCTGTAAAGTATGCATGTTGAGAGTAACCATAAAGAGCATAAGCTGCAAATTCCATATCTCCTACTTCAAGATTAATAGTATAAGCCTCAAGTAAAGGTTTCAATGTTGCCTTTAAATGCTCTTTCCAATGCCTGACAAGATGATTAAATGTTTCCACAACCTTGCCAGTTACTTCTTTTGTTTGGAAATTAGGCAACAAACTATCAGCTAGTTTGCCAAATTTATATCCAGAATCAATGTCTCCTATTACCCCACACAACATTACTCCATACATGACATACGCAAAAGCAGACAAAGGAGAATTACCATATTTAATTGATAAATTGATCTGCTTCAGAATGATAAACAGTAATAATTCTGGTGCAACTGTATAAGCAAGACCAATTGTACTTGATAGAATACGCATGATTATCAGTGGTTGCGCTTCTGTAATTTCCGGCAGTTCAATTAAGTCTTGAATCGATCTATTAACCAATTTTACAGATGTTGCCTCTATTGCTAATTGAATATCTGATTGGCTGGGATTTGTAGGAAACTCTACTCCCAAAGTTTTCAAAAAGGTTTTTGCAATATGGACAGCTTCTAGTTCTTTTCCTTGCGCACCATAAGACTGTATTTCAATTTCATAAGCTTTCGCTCGATCTAGTGGAGTTTTTGCTTTTACCAACACAACCTGGACTAATTTCTCTGTATATTCAAAGTCACCACTGAGATATGCCGCTTCTGCTGCCGTATTATACAAAGCTAAGGTGATATTATATTTAGTTTCCCAACTATCATCTGCTAGTAGCTCAATTCCAGTAGTTAAATATTTAAGTGCCGATGAATAAGCTGTTGATACTAAAGCTTTACGTCCAGCAAGCAGACTCATTTCAGCTAACTCATTACGTTTAGCTTGATGGGTGATAAATTCAGCTGCAATATTAAAATGATTGACAAGCTCAAAAATATTTTCTTCCCGTTCACTAACTGGGGTATTCTTCAAGAGAAGCAGCCCAATTTTTAAGTGCATTTGCTTGATTTGGTCTTTGGGAATTAGCGAATAAGCTGCTTGCTGTACTCTGTCATGTACGAATTTATATCTGGGGAGTTGAGAATTAG
>JADEXV010000479.1 GCA_015206945.1 Nostocales cyanobacterium LEGE 12452
GCGTAGCTTTGGCGGGGTGGGGTTCCGAGGACTTAACTTAGTAATTGAGTAGGCTTGATATAACGTAATTGCCAGGGTTTCACGTTAAGTTGACACCAATGAACAATGTTGTGCCCTTACAATAATTTTTACCTCACAAAGTTGCAATCTGCTGTATATGTATCTATTTGAATGAAAAATATCCCTTATGTTTTGCATAATAATATTTGAACAACTCGCTATTTTATAAATAAAAATACCTAAACTTCATTTAGCTGAAGAGTAATAATTATATTTTCTAAAGATAAACACACTAAGGGCTAGTAAAGCTAAACTAAAGAAAAAGAAAAATTAAAAATTAGTAGTCACAATATAATAAGTGTTAGGAAAATGAATTGTTAATAACTTTCATCACAGCCTAAACGCTTTTTTCTAGCCAACTTCAAGCAGAATACATAGATGCGGATAATTGGACATATCAACAACAAAAGGTACCACCCATGAGTTCCCGCGCACTGCTGTTAGTAAATCGTCATGCTCGCCAAGGGCAAAAGGGTCTATCGGAAGCGATTCAAAGTCTGAAAACATTTGGCTTTGATTTAATTGAGGAGTCTACAGAAGATCCCAAGCATCTTGCTGAAGTTATACTTCGCTATAAGCATCAAGTTGACTTGATAATTATTGGCGGAGGAGATGGCACTCTAAATGCCGCAGTAGATGCTTTAATTGAGACTCAGTTACCTTTGGGAATCTTGCCTCTGGGAACTGCCAACGATCTAGCGAGAACTTTGGGAATCCCTAATTCCCTCAACGAAGCTTGCAAAATTATTGGAAATGGACATTTACAGCGCATCGACTTGGGTTGTGTGAATGGCAAGCACTTTTTTAACGTTGCCAGTATGGGATTGAGTGTAAAAATTACCCAACGACTTACCAAAGAAGTTAAGCGCCGTTGGGGAGTATTTGCTTATGCTGCTACTGCATTGCAAGTAGTTTTGGAAGCCAGACCTTTTACAGCAGAGATTGCGATCAACGGTGAATTGGTTCGCGTCAAAACAGTGCAAATTGCTGTCGGTAACGGTCGCTATTACGGTGGTGGTATGGCAGTAGCTGACGATGCCACAATAGACGATCAAAGGCTAGACCTTTATAGCTTGGAGATTGAGCACTGGTGGCAGGTTATATTATTACTACCCGCAATGCGACGAGGGCGACATATACATTGGCAGAGTGTACGCTCGCTTCAAGGTCAAGAAATAGAGGTCCATACTCGCAAACCTCGCCCTATCAATACAGATGGTGAAATTACTACCTACACACCTGCTCATTTTCGAGTTATACCTAAAGCTATAGCTGTTTTTGTACCCCCAGAAAGCAGGAGTTAGGAGTCATTCAATTTTAGATTTTAGATTTTCCTTAAATTCAAAATCTAAAATTGGCAGAGTTTAGAAGTTATTCTCTCTCATCTTCCTCTACTACAAAGTGGGAACTCGCATCAACTCACGCCAAATGCATCTGAGATTTTCTCAAGATATAAAATCCCTGTTGCAACGCCTAGCTGAACAACCGCTGACTCTAGGCGATATTCTGACAGAAACCTCAGAACGGGGCTTCAGTCTGGTAATTACATTATTAGTTTTGCCTTTTTTGCTTCCTATGCCACCGGGATTAACTGGCCCATTTGGTGGTGCTTGTCTACTGTTGTCAGTGCAAATGATTTTAGGAAGGCGATCGCCCTGGCTACCAAAAAGAATCGCTAACTACAAATTTCCTCGTTCCTTCGCCCAGTTACTTTTGCAAAATTTGGGACGGCTCACCAAAGTTTTCCAGAAAATCGCTCGTCCCCGATTAGCAAAAATAGCCCATAATCCTTTAGTTTGGCGAATTAATGGGTTTTGTATCTCTTTATTAACAGTATTGCTAATATTACCAATCCCGTTTACAAATCCTATCCCGACTATCGGTATTTTACTTTTGACTGTTGCCACCATAGAATCTGACGGTTTATTAATTTGCATCAGCTACGGCATTACTGCTCTGATTACCTTGCTATTTGGATTTGTTGGTTATGCAGTGTGGTTATCTC
>JADEXV010000186.1 GCA_015206945.1 Nostocales cyanobacterium LEGE 12452
TCGCGTCAATATCTTGAGAGCCTTAGCAGAGAAACTGCCAGGGCTGTTGCCAGAAGCCCTCGCTGCTGCCAGGGGAATTAAGGATGAAAGCGATCGCGCCAATGCCTTAAGTGCCTTAGCAGAGAAACTGCCAGCAGATTTGTTGCCAGAAGCCCTCGCTGCTGCCAGGGAAATTAAGGATGAGAGAGATCGTGCTTCTGTCTTGAGAGCCTTAGCAGAGAAACTGCCAGCAGATTTGTTGCCAGAAGCCTTCGCTGCTGCCAGGGAAATTAAAAATAATTCCTATTATTGCTACGATATCTTGAGAGCCTTAGCAGAGAAACTGCCAGCAGATTTGTTGCCAGAAGTCCTCGCTGCTACCAGGGATATTCAGTATGAGAGCAGTCGCACTTCTGTCTTGAGAGCCTTAACAGAGAAATTGCCAGCAGATTTGTTGCCAAAAGTCCTCGCTGCTGCCAGGGAAATTCAGGATGAAAGCGATCGCGCCTATGTCTTGAGAGCCTTAGCAGAAAAACTGCCACCAGGGTTGTTGCCAGAAGTCCTCGCTGCTACCAGAGAAATTCAGGATGAGAGGAATCGCGCCAGTGTCTTGAATGCCTTAACAGAGAAAGTACCAGGGTTGTTGCCAGAAGCCTTCGCTGCTGCTAAAGAAATTAAGGATGAAAGTCGCGCCTATATCTTGAGAGCCTTAGCAGAGAAACTGCCACCAGGGTTGTTGCCAGAAATCCTCGCTGCTGCCAGGGAAATTCAGTATGAGACCGATCGCGCCAATATCTTGAGTGCCTTAGCAGAGAAACTGCACCAGGGTTGTTGCCAGAAGTCTTCGCTGCTGCCAGGGAAATTCAGAATGAGAGCGATCGCGCCAATGTCTTGAGAGCCTTAGCAGAGAAACTGCCAGCAGATTTGTTGCCAGAAGTCCTCGCTGCTACCAGGGAAATTCAGGATGAGAGTGATCGCGCCAGAGTCTTGAGTGCCTTACCCAAGAAACTACCACCAGATTTGTTGCCAGAAGTCATCGCTGCTGCCAGGGAAATTCAGTCTAAGTCTTATCGCGTCAAAGTCTTGAGTGCCTTAGCAGAGAAACTGCCAGGGTTGTTGCCAGAAGCCCTCGCTGCTAACAGGGAAATTAAGGATGAGAACTTTCGTGTTTATGCCTTGAGTGCCTTAGCAGAGAAACTGCCACCAGGGTTATTGCCAGAAGTCCTCGCTGCTGCCAGAGAATTTAAGGATGAGAGCGATCGCGCCAATATCTTGAGAGCCTTAGCAGAGAAACTGCCAGGGTTGTTGCCAGAAGTCCTCGCTGCTGCCAGGGAAATTAAGAATGAGAGCGATCGCGCCAATATCTTGAGAGCCTTAGCAGAGAAACTGCCAGGGTTGTTGCCAGAAGCCCTCGCTGCTGCCAGGGATATTCAGAATGAGAGTAATCGTGTTTATGCCTTGAGAGCCTTAGCAGAGAAACTGCCAGCAGAGTTGTTGCCAGAAGTCCTTGCTGCTGCCAGGGAAATTCAGTCTGAGTATCATCGCACCAGAGTCTTGAATGCCTTAGCAGAGAAACTGCCAGGGCTGTTGCCAGAAATCCTCACTGCTGCCAGGGAAATTCAGTCTGAGAGAGATCGCGCCAATATCTTGAGTGCCTTAGCAGAGAAACTGCCACCAGATTTGTTCCCAGAAGCCCTCGCTGCTGCTAAAGAAATTAAGGATGAGTATCATCACCCTTATGTCTTGAGTGCCTTAGCAAAAAAACTGCCACCAGGGTTATTGCCAAAAGTCCTCGCTGCTGCCAGGGAAATTCAGTATGAAAGCTATGACGGCTATGGCTTTGGTGCTAGCAGGGGAAATCAGTCTGGGGATCGCGCCAGTGTCTTGAGTGCCTTAGCTTCCGGTTTGTCACAAATGCCATCTGCGGAACTTTTTCCCCTTTGGCAAGATACACTTCATAAGCTATCTCTTAGCACTCGCCCGAATTTGCTGCAAGATATCGAGGCATTGTTTCCCGTTATCTTTGCATTAGGTGGTGAAGCAGCAACGGCAGAAGTTGCCCGCGCAATTGTGCAAGTGGGGCGATGGTGGAGGTGATTTAACAGGGATTTACAAGCCCCTCATTCAAGAATTGCTCTAAAGAATAAACAATAAATTTCAGTTGAATGTACATCACTACCCAGAAAGAGGAATTTAGCTATGCTTACATCAATGCGATCGCTCATGGTATTACTGTTTGCACAGTAGTAACTGGTGTAACTGAAGGTGTAAACCCAGCCAGTTTACCCGACTTCTGGGGTACAAAATCCGTTTCTTTGCTACCTTGAACCTCAGATAAGTAGCAATCTCGTACTGCCAACAACAAGCCTTTGATGGCATCTGGTGCGCCTGTTTTAACTAAATCGTCTGCCTTTTTGAAAAAATGCGATCGCCATTTGCCATCGTTATTGCCATACAATTCGATTAAATACCAACCTGCAAGATACTCAGCTAAAGGGTCAAGACAGAAACGGATTCTGTCTTTGGCAGAACCGATAGTTTGAATCAGGTGCAGGCGCTTTTCCAGATAATTGAGGTGTGCTTCGGGGTCATCAATACCTAAAGCTGCTAATGCAGCAATAGCATCTGCACGCTTGGCGGTTCCTGGTTGATAACTTTGCTGCAAGCATTCCCAGGCGATAGTTTTGGCAATTTGATGAACAGTGCGGTCATCAAATTGATTGTCTGTAACATCACGATTGAGTTCATTGATATAACCCAGCATCAAATTGGGAATATTCTCTGGCAACGCAGAAATATTAGATGTAACATCTTTACTGGCGATTAACTGTTCAGCATAAAGTTTCGCTAGCAAAACAGTGATATTATTTTGACCAACCATGAGAGAAAGACGGTTACAAGCGTCAAAAAATTCTTGATCAGTAAAGCGATCGCGTTTACCTCGCTGCATGAGATAAGCTTCCATAAAGGACGATAGTTTATTAGCCTCAATCCGCAGAGGTTTAATTATCGTCTTATTAACCCGCCCCAGCTTTTCCTCAATTCGGGAAGTAATCACCAACGCATTCACCGGAAACTCTGGCGACTCCGGCTCAATTGCTTCTCGTGTAGTGGCATTCATTTCTGAGAATCGGTCTACAATCACTAGAATGCGTTTCTTTCTTAACAAACGTAACAGTAATTCTTGACAAATCGGCTCTGGTTCATCAATTAAAGCTTGCAACTGTCCTCTGATGGCTTCTAAAAGCGGCGACTTACCTTCAGTTACCCGAAATTCTTCTTCCAAAAGCACAGGTAACATCAAATGTTTGCAGAGTTGTTGGTCTTCATCCTCAGCCATTGCCCATCCAGCGATTCGACACGCTAAACTGGTTTTACCTACACCTCCTTCCCCACCAATTACTAGACAGCTACGTTGTTTCTCGAAAGTTGAGCGCAAATTCTCATTCATCAGTTGAGGAACTGTTGTACCATCCAGAACAACGGGAATGGGGATGTAACAGGCGCGACTGCTAACTGTATCCTTTTTAGGGAATTGTTCGCGGGCTGCTTTAATATATTTAGCTACCCATGCATCTAAGACTCTGGGATGGTAATGAAACCAGCCAACAAATAGAACATATCGCAGAGGTACATTAACGCTGATAAATGGGAGAGAAAAATCTGTGTAGGGTTTGAGGGCGTTGTTAATTTTCAACAACCATAAAGGGGCTACCCGCAAGAGAATTAACCAAATAGAAGGCAATAAGATAAGGTAAGCCGCAATTCCCAAAAGTAATTTATGCTTAAATAGCGATTCCAGAACTCTATCAAAAAGGCGAGTTTCTTTTTCTGCTTTCAGGGCATTGAGAGGGCGACGTATCAGCCTAATGTCCGTCTCTGTGAATTTATCTTTGTATTTTTGTATAGTTGTTAATACCTGCTCAAAGTCTGAAATGACTTTCTGCAACTTGGAGGTAGGTAAAGCATTTGCCTTGTCCTGAAAGCCTGCCGCTATTCCTCCTAAACCTTTGACAGCACCTAAACGCACGTAAAACTGGCTATCATTCAACAGGGCAATTAAATTCGGGACAGAAGATACTGCTTCTGTACCCATTGCACCCAGAGCGTAAGCAGAATTGTAACGTACAGTGGGGTTCTTATCTTTTAAGGCAGCAGTTAATACTGGGACAGCTACTTTCGCTTCTACACCAATTTTTCTAAGTGCAGAAGGAACATAAATGCGAACGAATTGCTCCTTGTCTTGTAACGCCGCCATCAACGATGGAACTGCTGCTTTGGCTGCTGTACCAATATTTCCTAAAGCTAAGGTGGCGTACAGGCGGACTTGTCCATCTTCATCTTGCAATGCCGCACTTAAGGCTGGAACTGCTGGTGCTGCTTCTGCACCCAAATCTCCTAAAACCGAAGCCGCGTGCCAGCGAAGATTACTATCTTGATTTTTCAACGCTTCAATCAGAGACGGCACTGCTGCCGAACCGATATTAACTAATGCATCTGCTGCAAGGCTTCTGATGTGGGTATCGTTATCTATCAGCTTCTCAATCAGAGGAGCAATTTTGCTATCAGTAGTGATTTGCGCCCAACTATTGCTTGTGCATAGTAGGAACAGTGTCAGGCATAAGACAACCACCTTGAGCGCACTAAGTAATACTTGTCTGGTATGCTTTGTCATTGAATCGGATTGAATCACCCGATGAACAACTCCAGTCAGAGAAACTATACCTAAGATTGTAATCTAACTGTCAATGTAGCTTGGCGATGTCTACGATGGTCACTGAGCTTGTCGTACCCCTCCGGGGAAGCAAGCTACGCGCAGCGTCTCGTAGAGAAGTGCGGGCTACGCCTACGCACTGGTTTGCCTCAAGCTTGATTAGCATTGGGATTTAAACGCATCATAATTTTCTCTGGTTCTGTCAAATTTTTAAATCCATAACGTCGATAAAGTCCATGAGCATCTTTTGTACCTAACATCCACCTTTGAACATCTTGCAATTCTGGATATTCCAAAATATATTCTACAAACCATTTTCCTAAACCCTGTCCTCGATAAGGCTCCAAAATAAAAACATCTTTTAACAACGCAGAAGTTGCATAATCAGTGATGACTCTCGCAAAGCCAACTTGTTGATTTTCTTCATAAAGTCCAAAACATAAAGAATTTTGTATTGACTTTTCCACAGTGGCTAATGAGATGTTTTCAGCCCATTAGGAAGTTTGTAAAAAATCATGAATCATTTGAATATCTAATTTAGATTTATCAGTATTGATGTAAAACCGATGTTTTAATTCTTCATTCATCTTGCTACATCTTTTATTTAATAGGTTAAAAAATTATAATTCATTCTTGGAGTCAGTGGTTTTGTAGTGTCAAATGATGAAATTACTGAACCATTCGCTGCATAACAGAGGCTATATTCAGCATTCAATGATCTGGGTGCATATAGTTATTGATTATGAATCAGCCTACAACAAAATCTTGGCAAGAAGTCCGCGCTGCTTTCAAACAAATCTGGGGTTATGAAGATTTCCGTCCACCACAGGGAGAAATTGTCAACAGTTTATTGTCCCAAAAAGATGCGCTGATTATTATGCCTACAGGTGGCGGGAAGTCGATTTGTTTTCAACTTCCCGCACTGCTACAAACAGGATTAACCTTGGTAGTTTCGCCTTTGGTGGCGTTGATGGAAAACCAAGTTCAGGAACTACTACAAAGCCACCAAAAAGCAGCACTTTTGCACAGTGAATTATCTTCATCTCAACGCCGTGCAACGCTGCAAGCTTTAGAACGTCAACAGCTAAGATTACTCTACTTATCGCCAGAAACTTTGCTAAGTCCGCCAGTTTGGGAAAGATTATCTCACCCGCAATTGCAAATTAATGGTTTGATTTTAGATGAAGCTCATTGTCTAGTCCAGTGGGGTGATACTTTTCGCCCAGCTTATCGCAGATTAGGGGCGGTGCGTCCTGCGTTGCTCAAATCAAAACCACCAGGAACAAAAATCAGTATCGCCGCTTTTACTGCTACTGCTGACCCTTCAGCCCAAAAAATTATTCAAACAGTTTTACAATTACAGCAACCAGAGATTTTTCGGTTGAATCCCTACCGTCCGAACTTGCATCCCAGCATTCGCATTGCTTGGACACCACGGGGTAGGAAACAACAATTATTAAAGTTTATTCAAAATAGACCGCAACAATCGGGATTAGTTTATGTTCGCACTCGGAGAGATAGCGAAGATTTAGCTGAATGGTTAGCAGAGATGGGTTTTGCTACAGCTAGTTATCATGCGGGATTGGGTGCAACTGAACGCCGTGAAGTAGAAGCAAGCTGGTTAAGTGGCAAAATCCCCTTTGTTGTTTGTACCTGTGCGTTTGGTATGGGGATAAATAAAAGTGATGTTCGCTGGGTAGCACATTTTCACGCGCCGCATCTGTTATCTGAATATGTGCAAGAAATTGGCCGTGCTGGAAGGGATGGAAAACCGGCAGAGGCGTTGACATTGGTGAGTGAACCTACGGGGTGGTTAGATTCAGGGGATAAGCAAAGACAGGAGTTTTTTCAAGAACAAATGCGATCGCAACAACAAATAGCGCAGCAACTTGTGAAAAAATTACCAAAACAGGGAGAAGTGAATGCAGTAACTCGACAATTTCCCGAAGGTGCGACAGCACTGGCTTTACTCCATAGCAACGGTCAGCTAAACTGGCTCGATCCTTTCCATTACACCATTGGGCAAAAAGCGGGAAATCAGCCACCGACGCAATTACACGCTGCTAAACAGATGCAGCAATACCTAACAACTAAGCAGTGTCGTTGGCAGTTTTTGTTAAATGCTTTTGGTTTTGACAAAGAAGCAGTTAACCTGCGTTGCGGACATTGCGACAATTGCAGTCAATGACTATCAAAGACTCGTTCACAAGTATCAAAGGCTTGTCGCCGAGTATCAAAGGCTCGTCGCCGAGTATCAAAGACTCATCACCGAGTATAAAAGACTCATCGTCGAGTATCAAAGACTCATCGCCGAGTATAAAAGACTCGTCGCCGAGTATCAAAGGCTCGTCAGCGAGTATCAAAGACTCATTCACGAGTATCAAAAACTCATTTACTATTCTGCAATGAGGTTCATCCAATAGGATGAATTGTCATTTTCACCACCAAGTGACAATAAGGTAGTCAAGTAGAGGATAAAAATATGTCATCTGCTCAAACGCCCTCCTTACCACCATTGATTCCGCGCGAAATTCTGTTTGGGAATCCCGAAAAAACTAGCCCACAACTATCCCCTGATGGCAAGTACTTGGCATATATCGCCCCTGATGAGAAAAATGTCTTGCAGGTATGGTTGCGAACTATAGGACAAGAAGACGACCAGATATTAACTGCCGACAAAAAGCGCGGTATCCGCATTTTCTTCTGGACTTATAACGCCGACCAGTTGATTTATATGCAAGACTCGGATGGCGACGAGAACTTTCACCTCCACTTAGTTAATATCCACTCCAAAATTGTGCGTGACTTAACGCCATTCCAGGGTGTGAAAGCAGAACTTGTGGAACTGGAACCAAAATTTCCAGATCAAGTGCTGGTAGCGTTGAACTTGAACAATCCTCAAAAGTTTGACGTTTACCGTATCAACCTTAAAAATGGTGCGGTTGAGTTCGACACTGATAACCCCGGTAACATTATCAGTTGGACATCTGACGCTGATTTTCAAATACGTGCAGCGACAGCTAGCACAGCCGATGGTGGTTACGATTTGTTGTTGCAGAAACCAGATAAACAGTGGGAAATTCTCCGTCACTGGGGAGCAGAAGAGGAAGGGAATTCTGTTAGCTTCTCAGATGATGGTAAAACCCTTTATATTCAAGGCAATCACGATGCTAACGCCAAACGTCTGCTAGCTGTTGACCTAGATAGCCGTCAAGAAACCGTTATTGCTGAAGATGAGCAATATGATGTCGTGGGGATAATCATTCATCCATTAACGCGAGTTATCCAAGCAGTTTCTTTCTACAAAGATAAACAGGAATGGCAGGTAATCGATCGCAGTATCGCCGCAGATTTTGAGGAAATCGCTAAGGTGCGTCCTGGAGAATTCTCTATAATTAGCCGGGACTTAGAAGATAAAACTTGGCTAGTAGCTTATAGAACTGACAATGGGCCAGTTTATTACTATGCCTACAACCGAGAGTCCAAAACTAGCACTTTCCTTTTTAGCAACCAACCCAAACTCGAAGCGTTGCAGTTAGCTTCAATGCAACCGATTTCTTACGAGGCGCGGGATGGTTTAACTATTCACAGTTACTTGACAACCCCTGTGGGAATACCTACGCAGAATCTCCCAACAGTACTGTTGGTTCATGGCGGCCCTTGGGCGCGGGATACTTGGGGTTTTTCTCCCACAACGCAATGGCTAGCTAACCGGGGTTATGCTGTTCTGCAAGTGAACTTTCGCGGTTCCACTGGCTATGGCAAAGCATTTTTGAATGCTGGGAATCGGGAATGGGCTGGCAAAATGCACGATGACTTGATTGACAGCGTTAACTGGCTGGTGGAACAAGGCATTTCTGATCCGCAAAAGATTGCGATTATGGGCGGTTCTTATGGAGGTTACGCCACTCTAGTAGGATTAACTTTTACACCAGAAATATTTGCGGCTGGTGTGGATATTGTCGGGCCGAGTAGCCTGATTACTCTGATAGAAACTATACCGCCTTATTGGGAACCATTGAAGGCAATGCTTTCTCATCGTGTCGGTAACTTGGAGACAGAAGAGGAATTTCTAAAATCGCGATCGCCTTTTTTCTTTGCTGACCGAATTCAAAAACCTTTACTTATCGGTCAAGGTGCAAACGATCCACGAGTGAAACAATCAGAAAGCGATCAAATTGTCAATGCAATGCAGCAGGCTGGTTTACCTGTGCAATATGCACTTTACACAGATGAAGGACATGGTTTTGCTAGACCAGAAAATCGGTTGCACTTTTTTGCGATCGCAGAAGAATTTCTCGCCAAATACTTAGGCGGTAGATTTGAACCTTTGGCAGATATCCCCGGTCATTCAGGAATAGTGAAATAAAGTTTCAAAATGGTGGTTAGTGTCATTCACCAACCACCTGAATATTTTCAATTACAGATAAATGTATTAACTTATCAGGTATTCGGTTTCGCTCAATGTATTCATTAATCTCTGCCTGATGATCGAGATAAAAACTCAAAGCATCAAACACTTGTGCCAGCGTCAGATGTGGCAAATGGTTCAAGATTTCTTCTGGCATAATCCCCAATCGCCACAAACCGACAATGGCACGAACAGATGTCCGAGTACCTATAATAATTGGCTCTCCACTCAAAATTTCCGGGTTACGGGTAACGTAGCGCGAGGAGGTTTCAGCGAACATAGAATAAATAACTCAGGAGAACTGGCGTTGCTTTTAGTTTACCAACAGTTATGGACAAATTTGAGAAAAAGTCAAGTTTTTAACCGCTGATTTTGTATAAACTCTTACTGCTAATTCTTCTGGTTGTCCTAAACAATCACCATAACATCCGTTAACCAAAGCACTCCCCCGATCTCCAACTAACTCAAGAACAAAACGACCAGCTTCTCCTCCAGCAGAAAAATCAGTTTGCTGATAGTGCCTACCTTCTGCAAACCCCTGTGTTTGTATGTGACCGATATGATTTTTGAGTTGTTTGCACTCATTCAATTGAGTAATTGCTTGTTTGTAATAAGAGTTATACTCTCTAAAACCTAGATAATTTCTATATTCAATTGGTATAATTAATCCGGGAGTTAATTTTGTAGTACAAGCTATAAAGTAAGGAATTAAAATTACTATTAATAATGGAAGTATCTTTTTTAAAAGATGTTGGCTGCGATGTTTTGTTTTATTTTTAATTGTACAACATATATAAATACAACCAATAGGTAATATTAATAAAAAGCTACAAAGTAGATTAATTATAATAAAGATATCTGTATATACCAATTTAGATGTTACTTTAAATGGGTTCCTCGGTGAATTTGCTTTTGTTAAAATACTATCAATCGTCAAAGTTATAATTAAAATTATTGGAGAGATAAACAGAAAAGCAGTCAGTAAATAGAAAAATATAAGAATGCTATTAGTATTAATAGGTATAATTATTAAATTAAGAATGCAACCTATAAGTGCAGCAATGATAATTGCGGAAAAAGAAAAGTCATCACGCTTATCACTAAAATTTAAAATAGTCGCTGTACTGCAACATAAAGCAACAAAAAATGCCATAGAAAAACTAAAAGGAAAATCGCCTGGGTTATCTAACCAAACCCCAACAAAATCATCTCTGAAAATAATACTTGGTAATGCTAATAAAATCAAAAAGGGCAAACTAACCAGAAAGATTAAACTAGTAATAGCTGTGGCTGATGTTTTAGAGTTTAAATAGTTATAAATTTTCTGCATTTTAAATTTTTTATCTATAAGAGTTAATTAAAATACTTAATTAGTAACTAGGAAATTGCAAATAAATTACCGATCGCCTGTCTTTCTTTTAAATTTTTACTAAGAAATGGCATCATCCGCATTGCTTTCTCCAGCTTTGAGTACTTGCTCTGCGGTTAGCTGTAATTCTGGGAGAATAGTAGAAGCGATCGCAGTGTTTCCTGCAAATCTGCTTTCTTCATAAAACCCGTCAACTAATATCAGTACGGTAACTGCACTTATTTGTGGATCGACAATCCAATATTCAGCAATTCCCCTGGCGGCATACTCGGAACGTTTGTAGCGATAGTCCCGATCTTCGTTAACTTTGCCAGGAGAAACAACTTCGACAACTAATGCTGGAGGTGGCATATCCAGGGTAATTGTGGATCGCGTTGCACCTTCTAAGGCTGTTGCAAGTTCATCCGTCAGCACAACTAAGTCAGGAATGCGAGTTGTTGCACGAGAACCAGCAACAACAATTTCAACTTTGTTACTTAACCGATTGACTGGGACGAACTTGAGGAAATTTACTAGTAAAAATAGAGATATCTGGACATTTTTTGGGCTTTCGGGTGGCATGGCAACTAACTCACCTGCCACCAGTTCATACTGGCTATCCGTGCCATCGTCATACTTCAAATATTCCTCAAGCGTTAGACGTTTGGTAGTGATTGCAGTCATATCACGTTAACAGAAGTTACGTACTGATAGTTTACCAAATTCATCAATCCCGATCTATTATTTAAAACCACAGATAATTCATGGGTATTTATCTGTGGTTAGATTTTCATCTAATTGACTTTTGCAAGATATTTAGTAAACACCTGATTATTTAAAGTGATCGCTTCCCTAAAATTGCTGCAAAAACCGCAAATCACTAGCATACAATCGACGAATATCATCGATTTGATGTAACACCATTGCAAAGCGTTCTACACCAAATCCGGCAGCAAACCCTGTATAAACTTCTGGATCGTAACCCACAGACTTAAGTACATTTGGATCGACCATACCGCAGCCCATCACTTCTAGCCAGCGCCCATTCCACTGCAAATCAACTTCAGCAGATGGTTCGGTAAACGGGAAATAACTGGCGCGGAAGCGAATAGGTAAATCGCCAAATATTGCTTGTAAAAATACCTTAATTGTGCCTTTGAGGTCTGTAAAAGTTAGTCCCTCGTCAATGGCTAAAAGTTCTATTTGATGGAAAACTGCTGAGTGAGTCGCGTCTACATTATCTCGCCGATAAACTCGCCCTGGAGCAACAACCCGAATCGGTGGTTCTTCTCTTTCCATGTAACGAATTTGCACTGACGAAGTATGAGTCCGCAGAAGATTCCCATCTGGCAGGTAGAAGGTATCCTGCATATCACGGGCAGGGTGATCTGGCGGGGTATTAAGAGCCTCGAAATTATAGTAATCTGTTTCCATTTCTGGCCCTTGAGCTACGGTATAGCCCATACCAACAAAAATATCCAGCGCCCGGTCAATAATTCCATTGAGGGGATGAATGCGACCTTGGGGGCTGTAAATTCCCGGCATAGTAACATCCAGAGTTTCCGCCTCTAGCTGTACCTGAATTTGCGCAGCTTCCAAGGCGACGCGTTGCTGGTCTAGACTAGTTTGCAAGGATTCTTTGACTGTATTGGCGATCGCTCCAATTTTTGGTCGTTCCTCTGCACTCATCTGCCCCATACTTCGCAACAGCGCCCCCAGTTCGCCTTTTTTACCCAGATAGTTAACTCTGAGTTCCTCCAGACGTTCTAAGGTGTCAGCGGCTGCGATCGCTTTTTCTCCTTCCTGCCGCAGTGCTAAAAGTTGAGCTTCTAAATTGCTAGTCATTAGTTATTAGTCATTGGTCATTAGTCATTAGTCTATATTCAAAAGCTGTGAAGCGGTCGATAAATAAACTTACAGCCATACCATTAACATCCGCTAAAGGTGAGGGTTGAAACCAAACCTCTGTTTATCAGTTAGAGATGATTGCGCTAGTACAGCGGACGCGTAAATCCAGCTAACATCTCACTTAACTAGACTTGGGGATTGATCAACTTGTCTTAAAGGTAAGCAAAGTTCCACCACACTGTCTAGTGAGTATAAATGTTTTTTTGCTGCTTGTGACCTCAGACATTGACAAATCGCTAATAACAAATAACTAATAACTAATGACCAATGACTAATACTTCTCTACGAGAGGCTGCGCCAACGGCTTCTCTACGAGACGCTACGCGAACGCGGTAGTTGAATCTCGACTTCGCTCGATTACCGCGCAGTCGAAACTCAGTACAAGTGACTAATGACCAATGACTAATGACTATGAAATTACTAATTAGTAACGATGACGGCATTTCTGCTTTGGGGATTCGTACCCTAGCCAACTATTTGGCAGAGGCTGGTCATGATGTGAGTGTAGTTTGCCCAGATCGAGAGCGATCGGCAACTGGACACGGCTTAACTTTACACCAACCTATTCGCGCCGAAATTGTTGAAGGGATTTTTCATCCTGCTATCAAAGCTTGGGCTTGCGATGGTACGCCTTCAGATTGCGTCAAATTGGCGCTGTGGGCTTTGCTGGAAACTCCCCCGGATTTAGTTCTCTCTGGTATTAATCAAGGTGCGAATTTGGGAACTGAAATCTTGTATTCCGGCACTGTTTCTGCGGCAATGGAAGGTCTAATTGAAGGCATTCCCAGTGTAGCGCTGAGTCTTATGAGTCACACATCTAAAGACTTTCAAGCTGCTGCTAAGTTTGCCACAGTTCTCGTAGATCAGTTAGCCCAAAAACCGCTGCCAGATTTAATGTTGCTCAACGTCAATATTCCTGCCGTCAAATGGGAAGAAATTGCCGGAGTTGCTCTCACTCGTCAAGGTCTACGGCATTACACTGATGTGTTTAATAAACGAGTCGATCCTCGTGGAAAAACGTACTACTGGTTAACTGGAGAAATAATTGAGGATGTGGAACCCCCAAGCGGCTTAAATCTGCCTCAAAATGTACCTACAGATGTGGAAGTTGTACGTAAAAACTACATCAGTATTACTCCATTACAATACAATCTTACTTACGCAACTGGACTAGAGAAATTATCGGAGTGGGAATTCAATTTTCCTGGAATCATTTGATTTACCAGGAAAAAAATGTGGTTATTCAAATACATCACGGAAAAAGTAGGCTATAACGTAGGGGCACTCTTGAAATAACCGATACACATTCAGCCCAAAACCTGGGAAATTATCACTGACGTATTTCATTCACATTTACACAATCAGCCAGAAACAGGATATGCTGTTTTACCAAGAAATTCTCCCTCTAGCAAAATCGGTGAGACAGCATAAACTTAGACAAAATAAGTAACAATTATTTCATTTATCGCCCGCTCAGTCCAGCAAGCAACACCCATGTCTAGGATAGAGAATCAATTTACCGTACAATTTTGGGGCGTTCGCGGCAGCATCCCCAGCCCAGGGCCACACACTGTTCGTTACGGCGGTAATACCCCTTGCATATCAATGCAAGCGGGCGATAAACGCTTAGTTTTCGATGCTGGCACGGGACTACATGTTTTGGGGCAATCTCTCTTGCGCCAAATGCCGTTAGAAGCTCACATATTTTTTACCCACTCTCATTGGGATCACATGCAAGGTTTTCCCTTCTTTACTCCAGGGTTTGTAAAGGGGAATGACTTTCATATTTACGGCGCGATCGCACCTGATGGTTCTACCATAGAACAGCGCCTCAACGATCAAATGTTGCACCCGAACTTTCCCGTACCCTTGCAAATTATGCAAGCCAATTTAAATTTCTACGATGTTCGACCGGGGCAACCAATCCATATCGATGACCTGATCGTAGAAACAGCACCTTTAAACCATCCAGGTGAAGCTGTCGGATACCGCGTAAACTGGCGTGGTGGTGCTGCTACTTACATTACTGATACCGAACATTTTCCCGATCGACTCGATGACAATGTGTTGTGGCTAGCTCGGAATGCTGACATTCTGGTTTACGATTCTACCTACACAGACGAGGAATACCACTCGCCAAAATCCCCGAAAATTGGCTGGGGACATTCTACCTGGCAAGAAGCGGTGAAAGTGGCACAAGCTGCTAACGTCAAAACTCTGGTGATTTACCATCACGATCCGGCGCACGATGACGACTTTTTGGATCGTGTCGGGAAAGAAGCAGCTGCGAAATTTCCTGGTGCTATCATGGCACGGGAAGGATTGGTACTTCAGATTCCCACTTCAGTTGCCTTATCAGAATCTTTTCCTGTTAGCAAGTTTTCTACTTAAAGATTGCGATCGGAGGAATTGGAGATTTTAGATTAGATTGGTGATCAGAGGCTTTCAGCGCCAGAGCGTCCCTGTTGGCTGTACGGTGAGACAGCGCTGCCCAGAGTTGTCACGCCGAAACAGGATCAGGGCGACAACAGGAGCACACATTGGTCATTGGTCATTAGTCATTGGTCATTGCTTATTTACAAATGACAAAGGACAAATGACAAATGACAAATGACAAATTGGTACTACAAAAGCTGTCCTCCTTAAGGCGGTTTACCATAGGGTAGCTTCCTGCTGAGAGCTAAAATAAACCTAAAATCTCAGAATCCACGTGCTAAATTTGTCTAAAAATGGGTGTTCTGTGCGGGTTGCTTTTTCTAGCGTTGGACTACTAACGCCGACTGCTGTTGCCCTTGGCAAGTTTGATGGTGTTCATCTTGGTCATCAAAGGGTAATTCAACCAGTCTTGCACGCTGGTGGTCACTTGTCAGTAGCTAGTAGTTCGCACTCAAAGGAAAATCAACTGACAAATCAAGAATATACCTATTCAACAGTTGTCACCTTTGACCCCCATCCACAGGAGTTCTTTACGGGGCAACCCCGGACTTTGTTAACGCCACTGGATGAAAAAGTCCAACATTTGCGATCGCTTGGAGTAGAACAACTGGTACTACTACCCTTTGACAAAGAATTGTCTGCGTTGACCCCCGAAGAATTTGTCGAAAAAATTCTCGTGCAACAACTGCGATGCCAACGAATTAGCATCGGACAGGATTTTTGTTTTGGCGAAAAGCGCAGTGGTACTGCTCAAGATTTGCAATTACTCGCCGCCAAGCACAATATTCCCGTTACCATCGTTCCCTTGCAAACTTATACAGGTGATTCGCCCACCCAAAGTAGTTGCGTCAGTACTACTCCAACTCAGGATGCCCGCATTAGCACTTCATTGATCCGCCAAACCCTTGAGCAGGGAGACATCGAAAACGCAAATCTACTACTAGGACGCCCCTACTCCCTCATTGGTGATGTCGTCCAAGGTCAACAATTGGGCAGAACAATAGGCTTTCCCACCGCTAACCTCCAACTACCAAAAGAAAAATTTTTACCCCGCCAAGGAGTCTACGCTGTCCGCGTTTTCACTCTTGATGAAACATCTGATACTGCCCTTAGTGAGAACTTGGGCGTCATGAATATCGGTAATCGTCCAACTGTAAACGGTACTTATTCATCTGCGGAAGTACATTTATTCGATTGGTCAGGTGATTTGTATGGCAAAAAACTGGTTGTGCAGTTAGTTAAATTTTTGCGCCCCGAACAAAAATTTCCTTCTCTCGAAGCCCTGAAAACCCAAATTCAACTTGACTGCGTTGTTGCTAGAGAAGTTTTGAGTGCTTAGTGGGAACAATAGATAGGGCATTGGAAGAGGCGGAGGGGCAGAGGGAAAAAACTTACTGCAACTTCTCCTCTACCCCCCTGCTC
>JADEXV010000187.1 GCA_015206945.1 Nostocales cyanobacterium LEGE 12452
CCCTACACCCTACACCCTACACCCTACACCCCGCCCCAACGGGGCTTAGTCATTAATTAACTGAGATTAAATTTTACGTTAACCTCAGTAACGTAGTTTTTTGAATTCACGTTAGCAGCTAAAAGTAGTTATTATGATACGTCAGCTTTCAATTACTCTCTCTTTAATGGCGCTCTTACAAAGCTTGCCAGCAATTGCTCAAGTACCAGAATCTACTTCTGGAGTTCCAGCTGATTCCATTCAACAGGTAACTGCTACCAAATGGATGACAAACTTTTCTGATGGCAAATTTTACCCAGAAAGGTTACTGAGTCGGGCAGAATTAGCGTCGATTATGGTGAAAGCATTTGGGCTAAATAAAAGAGAAGCTGTTAATAAAGAAAATTTAGCGATTCCAGATGTTCCTCGTTCTCATTGGGCATTTAACGATATACAGACAGTCTTAAAAACTGACATCATGAAAGGCTATCGGGGCAATGTATTTTTCCCTAACCAAAAGGTGACAAGGGCAGAAGCTCTGGCTATTTTCGCCCAGGCTTATGGTGTATTTCAATTTCCTGATGCCGCTGTAAATGAGATTCTGGCTTCATATCCAGATGAAAAATCTATCCCAACTTGGGCTAGAAAAGCGATCGCGACAGTAGTTACTGAGGGATTTCTGAATACAGATGCTCAAGGCAATATTTCCCCATTAAAACCCGTAACCCGCGGGGATATGGCTTATGTATTGAGTAAATATTTGCAACGACAACAGCAACAACCCGAAACACCAGAAGTTCCGATAATTCCAAATAGCCCACAATCTCCTTAGCTAGACTTTATTAAGCCAACGGACTCAAAATCAGTTTTGACCCGGATTTCTATACCTGTCTCGAAGTTGACGAAGATATACGGAATTAGACTGTGTTGGTTGCTGCAACACATTATTCCCATAATTAGATTGTGGTAGTTGGGTCGGTTGCTGCAAGCCATAATTCCCATAATTAGATTGTGGTAGTTGGGTCGGTTGCTGCAAGCCATAATTCCCATAGGTAGATTGTGGTGGTTGAGTCGGTTGCTGCAAGCCATAATTCCCATAATTAGATTGTGGTGGTTGCGTTGGTTGCTGCAAGCCATAATTCCCATATCCCACGGGGTTTGTGGGTGTGACAACACTTTGGCTCGGACTCTGGCTAGAGTAAGGTACAGTATTACTTGGTGCTACATTAGGCACTACTTGACCGTTATTTAAATTAGTGTAGGTATTGTAGGGATTTTGCGGTAAGTTCGTACCCGTAGTTAACCCATTATTAGGCACTACTTGACCGTTATTTAAATTACTGTAGGGATTTTGTGTTAAGTTCGTACCCGTTGACGTGTTACCTGTCCCAGTAGTTACTCCAATGCTTGGTAGAGAATTTTGACTGGTTAAGCTATTGATGGGTGGCATTAACGTTGTTCCTGGAGCAGCGACTTGCCCCAAGGCGTTTGTCTGAGTTGCAGTCGTACCATTGAAGCTAGACAATTTCTGGTTTGTCGATTGATTCAGCGCTGCTTGTAGAGGGTTGATAGAGAGGGAATTTTGATTCTTATTGGTTTGATTAGTAAATCCAACACCCAGGCTAGAAGATGTTTGGTCTCCCCCTGTTGGTTCAGACGCCGCATTTAAGGTTTTAAGACCTAGAAACGGGTTATTACTATCAACTGTTCCAGTACGCAACAAATTGTCTGTTTGTTGGACAAAGGGATTTTTCACGGCTGGGGAGGTGTCGCCGTTAACACCTAAACCAGGATTTAATTTGGTATTATTAGCAGACTTTTGTTTGTTAATTACATCATCTAATGAGCCTTTGGTCTTTTTTGCCTCAGTCTTTTCTTCAGGCGCATTTGCGTTTAATGAGAGAGTTGCTTGCTCAAAGTCATTAAATAAAACTGGTAGGTTATCAATATCTGCTGCAATAGCTTTGTTTTCTTCTGACAGCGAGGAATCAGCAGACTTTTGTAAAACGACTGGTTTTTTTTGCTTATAAACGAAAATACCTGGATTTGACCAGTATTCCCAGGTTGCTAGCCCAACTACAGATAAAAAAATCGCAGTTCCCCAAAAACCAGGTCGCCCTAGATTCCATAACCTGGCTTTGAAATAGCGTAAGTAGGCGGGAGGATAATGACGATGTGGCATGGGATTTGCTAAGTGAGATTTACTATAAATTGATAAAATTCAACAGAAGAGGCATTGCTGTTTGATGCTTTTATTTGCCTGGGAAGGAAATGTCTCAACTAAAGTTCGATTGTGATTTTATCGTAACTTCTCAAAAAATTATTAGTCATTAGTAAGTCAAAAATTAACTAATGACTATTTTAAACTAAACGGTTTAGTCTAAAAATTAATTTTGAGCATTTTAGCTGCGATCGCCCCAGCTTCAATTTTTTACAGGACTAACCGACAGATTAACAGAGATGGCATCTCTGCGGTGAAAATGGTTGACCGCTATTGACCAAAGCGATCGTCAAGTCTATTTTTTATACCGGATAAAACTAGATTTATCAGGTATAACTGTACAGACGGGCGATGACGCTCTTTTAACTCCTTCTTTGAATTATGATATACAAACTCCCTCAACAAAAGCTGTTGAGATGGATTGCATGGTTCCTAATTGGAACATTTCTGCAATTTTTGTTTTACATCCCGACACCAGTCTTATCTCAAAATTCCAATAGCTGTAGCAATATTACAACCCCGCTCACATCTGAAGAACAAACTTATGCTCGTGCGTCTTGGCAGTATTTTGTCAAAAATTATCAGCCAGCAACAGGATTTACCAATTCTACTGGGGGTTATCCTTCAGGTACACTCTGGGATATGGGTAACTACCTGATGGCATTGAATGCTGCACGATGGTTGAATCTTACCGATCAAGCAGACTTTGATTCCCGCCTCAATAAGTTTTTGACGACTCTTAGCAGTCTGAAGTTATTTGAAGATGCCTTGCCCAATAAAGTCTATAATGCAGCCACAGGACAGATGGTTGATTATGGCAACAATCCACTAGAGCGAGGTATTGGTTGGTCTGCTTTGGATGTTGGGCGAATACTGGCTGCATTTGATGTCATCCGTACCTGTCATCCTCAATATAATGATTGGCTCAAAGGAATTGTCGCAAAGTGGCAAGTAGGGCGATCGCTCAAAGATGGACAACTTTTTGGCGCTACTGTTCTCTCTGACAACAAAACCTTACTAGTACAAGAAGGACGACTTGGCTACGAAGAATACGGTGCTAGGGGTTATCAACTTTGGGGTTTCTCAGCACCCAAAGCTATTGCTTTAGAACCGTTTAAGTTAGTTGAAATTAACGGTGTGCAAATTCCTGTTGATAGCCGTGACTTTCAAAGCACCAATGCTAATAATTATGTTGTGAGTGAGTCTTATATCCTTGATGGGATTGAATTTGGCTTGCAAGGTGAATTAGCTGATTTTGCTGCCAGGGTTTTAGATGTGCAAAAACGGCGTTTTGATACCACAGGTCAGTTAACTGCGGTAACAGAAGATAATATCGACCAAGCACCTTATTTTCTCTACAACACCGTTTACGCCAACGGTACAAACTGGGCAACTATTACAGATGCCAATCAACCTTATCCACAGTTTCGCAGCCTCAGTACAAAAGCTGCTTTTGGCTGGCGCTATCTGTTTCCAGAGAATGCTTATGCCCAAAAAGTTTTTGATGCAGTCAAGGATCTCCGCAGTCCTGATGATAGCGGTTACTATGCTGGAATCTATGAAGAATCAAAACAACCCAACAAAGCTTTAACAGGTAATACGAATGGGTTAATCTTGGAGATTTTATACTACAAGGCTAGGGGAAATCGCCCGTTAATTGCTTCCGCTTCTACGAGTGTGTCTACTAGCAAGCCTAGTGAGAATGCTTCTTCAGCAACACCCTCAAATCAACCGAATTCTACTAGCAAGCCTAGTGAGAATGCTTCTTCAGCAACATCCTCAAATCAACCAAATTCTACTGGCAAGCCTAGTGAAAATGCCTCTCCAGTAACACCTGTAAATCAACCGAATTCTACTGTTACGACTCCGATCGCAACTTCTAAACCTACAGAAGTAGCTGTTGCACCGATTCCACCAGTGGATAGTCCCCAGCCATCATCTAAACTGAAACTAGATCGACCACTAACGCCTGTTGAACGGCGCTATGCAGAAGCGGCTTGGCGATACTTTCAAGCTAATTATCACGCTAAGAGTGGGCTGATAGACGATCGCAGTGATTTCAAAGGTGCAACCCTCTGGGGATTGGGAGATTATCTCGCAGCACTCCATGCGGCGCGATCGCTCGATACAATTACCCCTAAAGAATTTGACCACCGCACCCGCCATCTCTTAGGAGCTTTGACAAAGTTACCGTTATTTGCGGGTGAATTGCCAAGTCGGAGTTATGATACGCGATCGCTCCAACCAGTCGATTATGGTGGTAATCCAGTTCTCGAAGGCAACGGCTGGTCAGCTTTAGATTTAGGTAGAATGCTGGCAGCGCTTTACAACTTAAAAAGCTGTCATCCAGAATACACGGCTGCTGTAGATAAAATTGTCCTGGATTGGTCATACTTGCGTGTGGTGCGTGAAGGTATTCTCTCCAGTGCCACCGTTACCAAAGAGGAAGATGGGCGATATCTCACCCGCGTTAACCCCGAAATCCGCTTGGGTTATGAAGAATATGCCGCTCGTGCTTTTCAATTATGGGGGTTTAATCTTGATCGTTCTGCTGTTGGGGGTGAATATCAAACTGCCTCAGTGGAGGGATTGAAAGTCCCTATTCAACGCCATCGCACAGATACTAATTCTAAAGTTAACCAATATACAGTTAGCAATCCTTTTGTACTCTATGGATTGGAGTTTGGATTAGATCCAAAAATGCGATCGCTCTTTGAACCAATTTTTCAAGCACAAGCTGAACGTTACCGCCGCACCGGCACGCTTACAGCCTCAGCCACCACCTTAATCGATCGTAAACCTTACACTGTCCACAGTACAATTACTGGACAAGGGGACTCTTGGGTAGCTTTAGGAGATGACGGTCAACCAGTACCGAAGGGCCGATTGGTAAGTACAGCAGTAGCTTTTGCCTATAATGCCCTGCTTCCAGACAATAAGTATAGTCAACAGTTACAGGAAGGAACGACTGACTTATATAATCCACTAATTGGATTTTATGAGGGCTTCTACGAAACCACCGGCAAAACAGCAGTTGGTTTCACCAGCAGCACCAACAGTATGATTTTGCAATCCTTGCTATACAATGTGACAAATCGACAACCCTTAATTCGTCCGATTACCACTATGAAATCTCTTTGGTGGCAGACAGTGACTAAAGGGAATTCTGGGCGAGGTCTACCAAACAGCGCCACACAACAAACCAAGTTAACTTCTGATAGTTCTGGAAGTTACTGGGTTTCAAGTGGTGAAAATACTCAGCTAGTAACTGGCACAAAATAACAGAACCATACAGTGTGTAGTTTTGTATAAGTCCTAGTAATACCAAAATCCTTGTAGAGATGTAGCAATGCTACGTCTCTACATCTAGATTTGTAGCTCAATTCAGCAACACCAATTTTGGGTTGATTGAGAAAAAGTTGTTAGTCACAAATTTAACTAGGGAATACTTATTTTGATGGGGATGCAGATAAATTAACTATCGGTACTAACATGACTTCAGTTTCTCTAACAAACTTTTCTGGTAACAGCCGCTCATTACTCAAAAAAAGAACGCTATTATTTCGTTATTTAGCAGAAATAAATTTAATTTTTGGTATCTGGTATTTGCAATGGCGCATCACCCATTCGATCAATTTTGATGCCCTCTGGATTTCTATTCCTTTGCTGATAGCAGAGATTTACAGCTATTTCGGTGGCGTAATGTTTGTAATTGGGTTATGGCGACCTTTAGTCAGACAAGTTAAATCTCTTGACCAGATGACCCCACCCATACCCAGAGCCGACTGGCCAACAGTGGATGTGTTTATAACCTGCTACAATGAGCCGCCGGAAATTGTCGAAGAAACTGCCAAAGCGGCCCTAGCAATAGATTATCCGCCAATCAAGTTACGCATTTATGTGCTGGATGATGGTAACTCGGCTGATATGCGAGCGATGACAGAGAGATTGTGTATTGAAGATTTGCAGTCAGCACAATTACAGCTAGAAGCGGAACGGATTGATGCAGAACATTCTTGTTTGTTGGAACGTTTGAAGCAACTGGAAAATCTGACATCTAATACTCAAGCTGCCGAACAATGGCTGCAAACATCAGAATCAGTGGTGAACCAGCCTGCGGCTGGATTTGTACAAAGTTTGCGATCGCTTATTCTTTGGCTACCTCCAACTCATCAAAGTATTCGCGATCGCCTAATTACCGAACGGAAAGCCTTAGAAGAAGCGATTCGTAAAAAAGAACTAGAACTAGTTGAACTAGCTCGTTTTCGCTACATTGCTCGTCCCAAAACACCTGGTGTAGCACATCATGCTAAAGCAGGCAACATCAACTATGCAATTTTTTCTGGAGAAACGTCAGGAAATTTTATTGTTACTCTAGATGCTGACCACATTCCCAAGCGAAATTTTCTCAAGCGAGTTCTGCCTTATTTCTACACCTATAATCTTTCAACAGGAAAATACGACCAGAATCAAATTGCTTTTGTACAGACCCGTCAGGATTTTTACAATATTCCTCCAGGCGATCCCTTTGGACATCGAGCAAATTTATTTTATGGGCCACTTCAACAAGGTAAAGATGGCATGAACGCTGCCTTCTATACGGGCACAAATGCGATCCTCAGACGTGAAGCATTAGTTAGTGTAGGACTGCAAAATTTTGCTGATGAATTTGCCAAAGATAACAAACGTTTAGATGAATTTGATTTAGTTGGTGGGGTATCCAGTAATAGCATTACGGAAGATATGAATACAGCCATGCGTTTGCATAGTGCTGGCTGGAAATCTATTTATCACAATGAACTTTTGGCAGAAGGTTTAGCGCCAGACGATCTGAGTTCTACTCTTAAACAGCGGCTACGCTGGGCGCAAGGGACTATCCAAGTGCTAGTGAGGGAAAATCCACTGACAAAATCAGGGCTAACCTTTTGGCAAAGGTTGCAATATTTCAAGACAATGTATAGTTATTTTTCTGGTTTTGCAACTCTGGTTTTTATTTCTTGTCCAATTATCTATTTTTTTACGGACATTGTTCCAGTTAGAAGCTACGGCCCTGACTTTGCCATACACTTTTTTCCAGCTTTTATTATTAACCGTCTGACTTTCCTGGCAGCCACCTGGGGCATTCCAGCTAGAGAAGTATGGCGCTCCGAACAATATGCGATCGCTTTATTCCCTTTATTAATCCAAGCTGTATGGAGCGTGTTCACAGGACAAAAACTCAATTTTCAAGTCACACCAAAGCAACGGCAATCCGGGATTTATCTCCGGCTTGTTTGGCCACAGTTGCTTGTTTTTATCCTTACCATTTTGGGGATGCTATGGAGCCTTTATCAATTCGCAATTGGTCATTTAAATAATCCTGATGTTCATCTGCTTAATGGTGCATGGGCTATTTATAATTTATTACTTTTGTGGGCGATCATCCACGCATCTGTTTGGCAGCCTCCAAAAGAGGTTTAAAAGGTAAGTAAGAGGAGTGAGCAGAAAAAAGAATGACTACTGACTTATAAATCCAGCCTAGAAAAAAACAGCTATGAACACTTATTCAGACTCAAAAAACTTTGGTCAGCGAAGTGTCTTAACAATTTATGCTCATGCTGATGATGAAGTTCTACCTGCTGCTGGTACTCTCAGTCTGATGTCTCAAGCAGGGTGGAATGTTCGTTGCTTAATTTTGACTGATGGCGGTCTTTCTAGTTCGCCTGTTAAGGGTACACGTCATCAAGAAGCAGATGCGGCTGGTAAAATCATCGGTGCAACTTACGAGTTTCATGCTCTTGAGGAGTGTAATTTCTCAACACAAGCAGTGATTAAAGTTACTGAAGAAGCTCTTGGACGTTGGCAACCGGATCTGATTATTACTCACGCACCACAACCTGAAAAATATGGACATAGAGATCATGAAGTGTGTGCGATCGCAGTTTCTAATGTTGCTACCCGCAAAAATATACCCTTGTGGTATTCAGCACCACCTGTTTTTTTGCGGGGTTTTGAACCCAACTTTTTTGTGGATATTACCTCTGTAATTGAAGAAAAAGTTGCAGCGATCGGTTGTTATGAATCAGAGTTAAATAAAGCATTTATGCAACTTGATGCCATACTTGTTCTGTCTCGCTTTTGGGCACGAGAGTTAGGCCAAAAAGATGGCTATTTTGAAGCTTTTGAAATTTCTCGGCAGTGGGTTGATGCTAGCTTTTTTATGGCGATCGCAAATAATACTAATCACCAAGTAGTAAAACAAAGCTAATTGCAGGCTTTATCTATTGCGGTTTGCATTAAGTCAATGCCAAAATATAACTACATAGTTTCCAAGCAAAATAATCGGAAAATAAAACCATGAGTTTGAATGTAAACGTACTAGAATTATCTGGAATTTTAGATGGCATCAGAGGTAATCAACTACGTCGTGAAGTTAGCGATATTTTTGCAAACGGAGCCGATATTTTGCTGCTCGATATGAAAGAAGTAAAGTTTATTGATAGCTCGGGGTTAGGTGCTTTAGTATCAGCAATGCAAATGGCACGAACTGCTAATGCTAAACTGTTTGTTTGTTCTATAAGCGATCAAGTCAGGATGTTGTTTGAGCTAACTAAAATAGATAGGGTTTTTCAAACCTTTGCCGATCAAGATGAATTCAATCGTCAAGTATTGGCAATACAATAAGCTATTAAGCAATCCAAAAGTAAAGATGCATATTTGACTATTCTAACCAAAGTTAACTTTGACTAAAGATAAGTCATCATCAAGATTATCTTGAGTATTTAAGGTAAGAATATTCGCTAATAGTTGATTTAGATTACAGTTATTCTGACTATATTTGGTTAGTAAGTCAATGAAAGCATCGATTCCCCAAATTTTACCATCTGACTGATTAATTTCATAAGCACCATCACTAAAGATGTATAAAGTGCTGTTTTCTTCGACCTCAAAAACAGCATCCTCAAATTGAATTTCAGGCAAAAAGCCAATTGGTAAATCTAAAGAAGTTAGCTGTTTAACTTTGATGTTGTTCGTGGAGGTGTTAGATAACAGTAAAGCTGGTGGATGTCCGGCGTTGGCATAAATGAGTTGACGTTTAAGGCGGTGATAAACTCCGTACCAGATTGTAAAGTATTTATCACCGTGCTTACTCATTTGAAAGGCATGATTGAGTGCTATTAAGACTTCACTTGGTTGATAAAAGTTAGTGTTTGGTAGAGATTGCGATCGCAAAACATTCTGTACGGATACCGATAGGAGGGCTGAACCCACCCCATGACCAGATACATCTAACAAATAAATTGCCAAATGATCCTCGTCAATCCAATAATGATCGAAGCAATCGCCTCCTAGCTGCGCTGAGGGAATAAACAGATTTTCTGTAGTTACTGCTCCTACGAGCGGTGAGGGTAAAAGCGATCGCACATAATCAGCAGCCTCGGACAATTCTGCTTCCAAAATTTGCTTTTGAGTTTGCAAATCCTGATTTAGTGTCTCCAAAGCTTGCTTTTGACTTTGTAAATCCTGATTTAGCTGGTGTAACCTTAGTCCTGCTCTTACCCGTGCTTTCAATTCATTCATCTCTATTGGTTTGGAGATAAACTCATCCGCTCCAGCGTCAAGTCCCCTAACTCTATCTTCCTCCTCTCCTCGAGCTGCTCCCCTAGCCGTCAATAGAATAAAAAAAGTAGTTGCCAATTCTGGATCTGTTCTAATTCGGCGACACACTTCCAGCCCATCTACCTGGGACATCATCCAGTCACAGATAATCAAAGCCGGATGTAGTAGTTGTGCTTGTCTAATTCCTTCTTCGCCATTGCTGGCTACAGTAGTCTCATAACCCTGCTTTTGGAGTGTGCTTTTTAGTACAGCTCGTACTGTTGGATCATCATCAATAACCAGAATTTTAAACATAAATTACAGTTTTCTAAGTAAAACGATCGATAAATAGTTGCTTTAATTTAAGTTATATGAAATTGAGTTTTTAATGTATAGTAAAAATACTCAAATTAAATAAACTAATTAACGAATATGATGATTTCACAATATTTTATTAGTTAAGAAGTGAATAATAAAATTTATCTCAAAGTCAATACAGACCTGACAGCTTCATCTCAAGTTTTGTCTTGGTTCGAGCAGATGAATCAACCACCTATTCCCGATCAACAAATTTGGTGGCAATGTCAAACACTTTTGATAGAAGGCTTTACTAACATTGTTGAACATGCCCACAAAAATTTGCCTATTGAAACTCCTATTGAGATAGAAGCTGTGCGGTTAGATGAATACATAGAAATTCGCATCCGGTCTCAAGGACAGCCTTTTGACTTAGAGCAGAAATTACGGCAAACATCTGAATTTGAGAATAACGATCGAGAGCGCGGACGTGGTTTAAAAATCATGTCCACCATTGCCGACAAGTTAAGTTATGAGCCTACAGCAGATAATCGTTACTGTTTATTTATTATTAAATATTATTAAGTATTTCGATGATCAAAGTGGGAAATTAGGAGTTAGGAGTTTGCATTAGAAACTCTTGAATGCGTTTAACAAAGTCTTCTAGCTCTAAAATTAAGTTACTAGTACCTCGACGCTCTTGGTTGTAAGCTAATTGTTCTAGTTTTTCTGCTGCCAGATGCATGGTTGTAATTCCCATATTGGCGCTAGCACCTTTAATCTGATGACCTTGGAGTACTATTTGTTCAAAGTCATAAGCTGCGATCGCTATTTTAATTAACTCTAGACGAGGTTGAATATCCTCAACAAATATTTGCAGTAGTTCCAATTCAAATTCTGAGTTATTTTCTGAGAGTTGGTGCAAGCGTTCCCAATCAATTAGGAGGTTAACTAAACCTACATCTGTTGTACAAACTGTTTCCTCCAAGGCAACTGTTTCTTTTGCCTCGAATATCACATTTCCCCAACGCTCTAGCGTCGCCGCCAAATCTTCTTTGATTACTGGCTTGCTCAAATAGTCATCCATTCCGGCATCTAGACACATTTGTTGGTCTTCTCTCATCGCATTAGCTGTCATTGCAATTACCACCGGACGATAACCACTAGCAAAGTAGTTTTCTTGCCAACGATGAATTTCTTTTGTAGTTTCTAAACCATCGAGAACTGGCATTTGGCAATCCATCAGAATTAAATCGTAGGGAATTTTTTCTAATAGTTGCAAAACTTCTTTCCCATTCCCAGCAACATCAGCACTATAACCCAGGCTTTTGAGTTGCTTTAAAGCGACTTTCTGATTCACCAAATTATCTTCGGCTAAGAGAATTCTTAATTTTTGGGAGTTAGGAGGTGGAAGCCGCGAACTAGAAGAAGAATAGTTGCGGTTGTTTTCAGAATTTTGCAGTTTTAAATCCTGACTTCTGACTTCTAACTCCTGAATTTTGACTTCAGACTCCTCTTCCATCTGTGTTCCTAAAATAGTCATGATGGTATCGAGGAGCCGCGATGGCTTAACAGGTTTGACTAAATAAGCTGCAAATCCTATTTTTAGCGATCGCTGGATTTCATCACGTTGATCGGTAGAGGTAAGCATAATCAAAGGTAGCCCAGCGATCGCTGAATTTGCTTTAATTTGTTCTCCTAAAGTCATGCCATCTACTTCTGGCATGTGCATATCAATTACAGCTATGTCATAGAATTTTTTTTGATTGGCAGCCTCCTGAATAGCTTTGAGGGCAGCAGTAGCCGAAGCAGCCTGATCCACCAGCATCCCCCAACGGGTAGCTTGATGGTAGATAATTTTGCGATTTGTAGCATTATCATCCACCACTAACAAGCGCCGATTCAGCAAAAGTTCGCGTTCGCCTTCTAAGGAAATATGGCCAAGTTGCTTGGCGAGTGTTACTTCAAACCAAAACTTAGATCCTTTCCCCAACCGACTTTCTACACCCATTTCTCCTCCCATCAAGCTTACTAGTTGCTTGCAGATGGCTAATCCCAAACCTGTGCCTCCATATTTACGGGTGGTGGAAGCATCTACTTGGGTAAATGGTTTAAAGAGTTTGGATTGATCTTCTGGGGTAATACCAAGACCGGTATCTACGATCGCAAAATAGATGGTAGCTGTAGTCAGGGAAAACGATCGCAATTCTGCTCGTAATACTACCTCTCCCTTGCTGGTGAACTTGATCGCATTGCCGATCAGGTTCATGAGAATTTGCCGCAGACGGCCAGCATCCCCTTGGAGCTGAGTGGGGACGTTGCTGTAGATTAATCCTGCAATTTCTAATCCCTTATGATGAGCTGAGGGAGCCAATAATTCCAACACCTCTTCTACACAGGTAGATAAGTTAAAATCTAGAGTTTCTAGTGACATTTCCCCAGCCTCTAGTTTGGACAAATCCAAAATTTCGTTGATCAGGCTTAACAGAGCATCGCCACTAATACGAATTGTCTCCATAAAATCCCGTTGCTCGGAATTTAGGGGAGTTTCTAACATTAAGCCTGTCATGCCTAATACAGCATTCATCGGAGTCCGAATTTCATGGCTCATGTTGGCCAAAAAGGCACTTTTGGTTTGAGAAGCTAATTCAGCTTGGTGACGAGCAATTTCGAGTTCTCGTCGTTGTTGAGTTTCTGCATCTAACATTTGGGCTTGGGCTAAGGCAATACCTACTTGGTCAGCTATTTGCCGTAAAAGATGAGTTTCAAAGCTAGACCATTGGCGAGAGCCGCCGCACTGATGGACAATCAGTAAACCGCAGAGTTCTTCTTTGACAAGAATGGGTATGACTAAATTACACTGGACTCCAAATTGTTGGAGTAATTCGAGATGGTTTTTTTGGACTTCAGCTATATCCAAGTCAGCAAGCCCCAGATTTGGTTTTTGACGGTACTGTTGTAGATAGTATTGCTGGATATATTCGGCTTGAAAGTAAGCATTGACTAGCTCTTTTTCTTTAATTGCCAGCCAGCCAGAAATTACTGCCTCAACCACGGTAGCTCCAGAGCCATCTGCCAAAGGCTGATAAATCAAAACTCGGTCGCTATGGAGAATTTTTTGCACCTCGGTGACAGTAATTTGGAGAATTTCATTGATTTGCAAAGACTGACGAATTTTGAGGGTGATTTCAGTAAATAGTTGCGATCGCAAGTTTTGGCGTTGGAGTTGTTCTTCTGCCTGCTTGCGCTCAATAAACTGCCCTACTTGCTCGCCAATCAAATTCATGACTTTTGCCAAATCTGGGTCAGCTTGCTGGATTTCATGGCTAAAGCAGGTAATGACACCGATGATCTTTTTACCACTACAGATCGGAAAACCAAAAGCTCCGTGCAGTTCTGCTTCGGCAGCCATTTGAGAGCGAATGAAACTCCGATCTTTAACGACATCAGCGATCCAAACAGGTTCAAGACTAGCCCAGACACGACCAGGCAGCCCAATTCCTAGTGCAAATGTGGTCTGCCGACTGAGGATGTCAAACTCTTGCATCTCGAAGGAGATTTTATACCATGAATTTAGCAAAGACAGTAGATTTGCTCGTCGATCTAGCATCCAAAATTCACTAAAATCCCATCCCAAACTTTCGCAGATTCCTTGCAAGATTTGGGGCATGGCTTCGTTGATTGTGGTTGACTCTGCTAAGATCCGGGTTGTAACATACTCTGCTTTCAGATGCTGTTCAGTTCGTTGACGTAAGCGAAGTTCTTCGTAGACATCGCTGATGTCAATACCTGTGGCAACGATGTATTCAACGTTACCCTCATAGTCTTGCAAGGTAGTGTTAGTCCAGGCTATGAGCCGCCGACTACCATCCTTAGTTACCCAATAGTTTTCGTATTCTTTGGGCGCTTCACCAGATCGTAACTGCTCAAAAAGTGCTTTCACCGGCTCGATTTCTTCAGGAAGTAGAAACAGATTCCAGAAATGCCTTCCTTTCACCTCATCAAATGAGTAACCAGTAATTTGTTCACAAGCTTGATTGAAGCGAACAATTTGCCCTTTATGGTCAAGAACTATTACCAAAGCGCTCGTTGTATCAAGGACTGCTGAGATAAAGTTGCGTTCTTGATTCAGTGTTTCCTCTGTTAATTTACGTTCCTTTCCCTCACGATAAATAAAGTAGTAGACTATAGCCAGAATCAGAAAACTTAAGCAAATAGCGATCGCAATTGTCAAAATCGCGTTTTTAGCACTGGCTTTTGCAGCTTGTAACTGCTGTTGAAGCAACCTTTTATCCTCATTCTTGATCTCATTGATGATCTTGCGGATATCATCCATGAGATGTTTTCCTTGATTTGTCTGGATTACCTGCAACGCCGCCTCGAATCCCTGATTTTGACGCAGGTATATAGTCTGCTTGAGTATGGCAAGTTTTGCAGTTATCAGAGATTCAAGGGTTGCGAACTGCTTTTGTTGGTTAGGTTGATCTGCAATTAAATCCTTCAGTTCTACAATTTTGCGATCGATGTTTCCAACTACTACTTGATAAGGGTCTAGATAACTTTCTTGTCCAGTGAGGATGTAACCGCGTTGTCCAGTCTCAGCATCTTTCATCTCAGACAGTAATTCTTCTAATTTATTGATTTTATCTTGGGTTTTTTGTACTTGCTTATTCGTATCAATCAATATGCGTGTGTTTTGATAAGAAATCACGCCAATCAAAACTAAAATTGCCGATGCTAACCCAAACCCTCCAGCTATTCTTTGAAAAAATTGTTTGCGTCCCTTCTGCGCCTGTTTACGTGTATCATTTGCCAATACCAAACTTGCTAAACTGCGCCGCATTTCTAGTTGCTTGATTACGTGGCGACCGAGAATTCGTAATGCTTCAACTTGTTCTGGAGAGAGGTTTCTTGGTACACGATCGATTACACAAAGTGTTCCTAGTGCATATCCTTCAGGGTTAGTCAGCGGCACACCAGCATAAAACCGAATATTCGGATCTGAAGTGACCAGCGGGTTTGTCGCAAACCTTTCGTCTTCTGTGGCATTAGGTACAACAAAAACTTCAGGTTGCAGAATAGCATGGGCGCAGAATGCCAAATCGCGGGGTGTTTGTAGGGCATCCAAACCAACTTTTGACTTGAACCACTGACGATTAGTATCAATTAAGCTGATTAAGGCAATGGGAGTTCCACAAATATATGAGGCTAAACGGGTGAGGTCGTCAAAGGCTGTTTCCGAAGGAGTGTCGAGTATTTTATACTGCAAAAGAGATTCGATTCGCTGTGTTTCGTTATCAGGTAATGGTGCTTTCATTGTTCAGTCTTATACCATTTTGGATTTTAAAAACAGAATTCAGAATTCTGAATCCAGGAGTTAAAAGTTAAAATTAAGAATACTTTGATAGTCAAAGTTTATAATTTTCAAAAAATCAAAAAATCAAAAATATATAGCGCGCTTGATTCTATATTCATTCTGAATTCTGACTCCTGAATTCTTTTTTGTTAAAATTTGACCCGCAACTGTCCTGTGAAGGAATTACCACCGTAGGCGCTTCCGCCGGTTTCTTGATTGCGGACATTACTAAAGCTATAGTCCAAGTCTGCTTCTATACTGGGCGACAGTTTTACCGTACAGCGCGTTTGATAGGTATTGGCGTTGTCAAATTCTCCTTTAAGCCGCTGCCGTCCTAAGTTGGCAGCAAGGCGACAGCGTAAGAATTTTGCAATATCTCCTTCCCAAGCTACCTCACCGTTATAAACTAGAAAATCTGGTGGAGAAAAATAGCCGCTTGTGCGTTCTAAATCGCGATCGTAATTCCAAGTGAATAAGTTAGCTGCCAAAGAAAATTGCCCAAACTTGCGCTCTAACCTACTAAAAGACTGCACCTCAGAATTACCATCGTTGTAACTACCCAAACGCAATGACGAAAATAAGCTGGTATTACGGTCAATCTGCCAGTATAAATCAGGGCCAAATCGCCAAGCAGTAATTTGATTGTCTAAAGTTCGAGCATTAGATTTATGAGGCCCTTGTTCTAAATTACCTGATATTATTACTGCCGATAGCAATCGACCTGATGACGAAACTCGCGGCGGCGAAATGGGAGCATTCACCTTAACATTAAGATTGATAGC
>JADEXV010000188.1 GCA_015206945.1 Nostocales cyanobacterium LEGE 12452
ATTTCAGCATTAAATAACAATTGATTAAGAAAGGTTGTCATTTCATATTTTATACTTCACCTTTCATTAGCAAAAGTGAAGTATAGATTTTTACTTTCCAGTTTGGATCTGTGACAGATTTTGAGCAAACTGCGTTACGTAATGCCAAATATCTTGGGGAGTAATGCCAAAACTAATATTTAATAAAACAAGGATTGCCGCAATAGTTAATGCAGTGCTCACGGTTGCTTTCAGCAACTTCCATAATATTATGAAGACTATCCAAGCTATAATCAACGTAATAATCATATATATTAATTCCTTAATAATTGCCCTTATCTGAGAGTGGGCTGATTCAGAAAGGGTAAGCTTTTGTTTTGGTAATAATCACTGGTATAAAAGATGATAAAACCAATTTTTAATATTCACTAAAATGGTTTTTTGTGATAATTAGCCTGGGGATATCTTACCGAAAAATGAGATAATTATTTATAGGCTATGCTGATTATTTGCAAAGTTTTTGTAAATTTTTTTTATTTTTTTTGAATATCAATTTATAGATATACATAAAAATTACGGCTAATCCGGAAGCCACCGACTATCTTCAATTAGTTTACTTTTTATAGTTAGGTGAGTATATCTTTGCCATCAAGTGGAATGATTTGCATATTCATTGGATAAGAGGCTGGGGATTAGAGATTGGAGACTAGGCATCAATTTCTAATCCTCAGTCCAATGTGAACTGAAGGTTTTTATCGCAGAGAAATTATCCGCGATTGAGTTTCTAACTTTTCAGTCGCTGTTAAAACTTCTTGTCTTGCCCATTTATCCGCTGCCAAAATGTCATCTAAAGAGGGATTAGCACGGTTATCATTTTGATGGCGATCGCACACCCATTCGATACACCGAGGAATATCTAAAAACCGAATTTTTTCATCTAAAAATAAAGCTACAGCTTGCTCATTGGCGGCATTTAACACAGCTGGCATCGAACCACCAGCTTTACCCACAGCATAAGCCAACTGCATACAAGGGTACTTCTGGTGATCTGGTTCGCGGAAGGTTAAATTTCCAGCTTTGACTAAATCTAGTCGTTCCCAATTGGTGTAGATGCGATAGGGCCAAGATAGAGCATACAACAAGGGTAAGCGCATATCTGGCCAACCGAGTTGGGCTAAAACTGAAGTATCTTGCAGTTCAATCAGTGAGTGAATAATGCTCTGGGGATGAATGACAATTTCGATATTGTCATAATCCAAGCCAAACAGGAAGTGAGCCTCAATTACTTCCAGTCCTTTATTCATCAAAGTAGCAGAGTCTACTGTGATTTTCCGTCCCATCGACCAATTAGGATGTTTGAGAGCATCAGCAACGGTTACATCTGCTAACTTTTCTACATCCCAGTCACGGAAAGCCCCACCAGATGCAGTCAGCAAAATTTTCCGTAAGCCATCTTTGGGAACACCTTGGAGGCATTGAAAGATTGCGGAATGTTCGGAATCGGCAGGGAGTAATTTTACACCATGTTTTTCAACTAAGGGTAGAACCACAGGGGCCCCAGCAATCAGAGTTTCTTTGTTCGCTAAGGCAATATCTTTACCAGCTTCAATCGCTGCGATCGTGGGTAGCAAACCAGCACAACCAACGATCCCAGTAACAACAGTTTGGGAATCGCCGTAACGGGCAACTTCTATCACTCCGGCCTCACCAGCCAGTAGAATCGGTTGGGGATCTAGGTCAACGAGTGCTTCTTTGAGCGCTGGTAATTTATCTTCTGAGCAAATAGCTGCTATTTCTGGTCGAAACTGCCGAATTTGGGCAGCCAACATTTCGACATTGTTCCCAGCTGCCAATCCCACAATCCGAAACTGATCTGGGTACTGAGTGACAATATCTAAAGTCTGAGTACCAATAGAACCAGTGGAACCAACGAGAGTAATCGCTTTCACAATTGCTTAAGGATTTACAGACAACTCTCACTATAAATTGCTTGGGACTCTTTAATCACAGCAATCACTATAATCGATACACTAACGCGTTAAAGGAGAGACGCAGGGAAAATGTACCTGTGTCCTCTTGTCCATCCCTACACCAGACCCAATCCATTAATTTCAATCTATAGGACTCGTGTTTGATTTTTGAAAAAAATCACTATACCCCGAAAAGGCTCCTCTCCTTCCCCACTTTCTCTCTACGCAAATAAGTTCAAAAATCAAAGCGGACTGGTATATTTACCTTTACTTATTAATTTTTAGTCTGATGAAAATAAAAGATTCGGCAAAAAATACACTTGAACAAAATTATAGTTTCAAAGTTAATGGGTACTTTTTTGTAATTGCGATGTGGCTTTTGAGCAGACTTGTAATTATAGTTGCAATGCAAGTTGTTGCTCCTTTAATATATACATCACCCGTACAACCACATTGGCACCCTCCATATCCGCTAGACTTTTCTCCCGATTTTATTCCTAAACCCAGTTGGGAACTCTTCTCTCATTGGGATGGTAAGTGGTATCAGAAAATTGCACTTGAAGGTTATAACTACGTTGATGATGGAAACCAGTATTCTATTGCTTTCTATCCTTTATTTCCGTTACTCATTCGCGGGCTGATGACGTTTGGCTTGCCGTTTGAAGTGGCTGGTACGCTGTTAAGCAATCTAACTTTTCTTGGTGCGTTGCTTCTTGTGTACTCTTGGACAAAAGAACGTCATGGTATTAATGCTGCAAAATGGGTAATTGCTGTGATGGCTTGGTGTCCTTTTTCTTTATATGGCACAGTAATTTATACTGAAGGACTATTTCTATTTTTGACTACAGCAGCTTTACGAGCATTTGATAACCGTCAGTATGTATGGGCTGCTTTTTGTGGTGCATTAGCTAGTGCGACACGGCCGACAGGAATTACATTACTACCCACATTTATTTTCGTAGCATGGATAGAACGGAGATCCCTAAGCGCTTATATAGCGGGTCTCTTTGTAGCAGTGGGGATACTTTTATTCTCTGTATATTGCGCTATTAGTTTTGGAGATCCCTTAGCATTCATTCATGTACATAAGGCATGGGCGCAACCAAGTTGGTGGTCTATATTCACGGACGCTATATTAGTGGGCAAAGATAGTTTGATTAAAGTTGTTATGGTCTTTGGTGGCGGCTATTTGTTGTGGCACTACCGCACCCAGCTTAACAATGTTGCTACAATATACGGTTTTTGCTCTTTATTAATGCTAATATTCTCTGGAGCTCTAGCGTCTATTAACCGTTATGCTTACGGTATTGTATCGCTCTCGCTTGCATTAGGCTTGTTGTTTTCCAAGCAGCAACGTTGGAAATATATAGTATTTATTTGGTTTATCATATTGCTCTTTGTTTATGCGATCAACTTTACTATTTGGAATTGGGTCGCTTAAGGACTTTCAAATCAAAAAATATCCACAAAACTGACGCAACAAGTCTCTCCCCTTCATTTCTCTGCGTTCTCTGTGTCTCTGTGGTTCGTTTATTTGGGTAATTTTTTTATTAGCAATCTCTTATGGAAATTTCACCGAATTTAAGACAGCAATGTCTACGGCTGTATAAGCTAACGCGCCTACATGTTGCAATATTTTCCGTGTAGACCGTCATTAGTCATTTGTTATTTGTGTTTACCAAGGACAAAGGACAAATGACAACCTCACCAGTTGATGTGCAATCTTATTTGCGTAACAGCTTATCTTGTTATTTGACGCGATCGTTGAATATTAAGCGCTTTTGTGATACTACTAGCCAAAATAGCTGTAGGATTTGCCCAAGAGATTGAATTGCTTAGAGGGTTTAATCCATTATTGCTAAGAAATTGAATTTAAATTTTCTAATGAATGTATCCAATCAAACGAAGATAGCGATCGCTTCATTATTTCTAGGTGTAGGTGCCATATCTTTTGGCTCTATTTTTATGAAATTGAGCGAAATTGAACTCAGCCCCAGTGCTACTGTATTTAATCGCTTTTGGCTTGCTAGTGTGGTCTTCTTACTGTGGAATGGATACAAGGCAATACGGCAGCGATTTTCTGGAGACAAACCTGTAGAACAGCAGCTATACACTAGCCAGGATATTTTGCTATTGCTAGGTGCTGGTATTCTTTGGGCTGCCACTTTAGTTCTCTTGGCTTGGTCGCTGACTCAAACTAGCGTTGCAATTTCTAGTGTGTTGCATAATCTCGCTCCCATATTTACTAGCTTAGGGGTGTGGCTGTTATTTCGTCAGCGTTTTGAGAACCAATTCCTGATTGGGATGGTTATCGCCCTTGGCGGAGCGATCGCTATTGAATTTGAGGAGTTGCAAATTGCCACAGACGAGGTTCAAGGCAGCTTGGCTGCGATTGTTTCGGCAATTTTATTGAGTGCATACCTGCTGATCGTAGAAAAATTACGAACCAAATTTTCTCCAGCTACAATTCAATTGTGGATCTGTGCGATCGCAGCTTTGGCGATCCTCCCCATACTTTTGTTTACTCAAGATCAACTTTTTCCTTCTACAGTCAGTGGGTGGCTTTGGGTAATTTGCTTGGCGCTGATTTGCCAAGTTTTAGGTCATGGGCTTTTGACCTATAGCCTTGCCAAGTTTTCCTCTGTAGTTGTCTCCTTGGTGCATCTATTAGAGCCAGTATTTAGCGGCATTTTCGCTCTGGTAATTTTTTCGGAAACATTAACTTTCTCAAATTGGATAGGTTTCGCTGTAGTTTTAATGGGTTTATACTTAGCCGTATCTAGCCAAGAGGCTGTTAATTTGCCGTTCCAAGAATCAGTCAAAAATATAATTAACACTTTCGTTCAAAGTATGACGATTAAACTGTCATTACTAAAGCAACAATTCTCCGAAACACCAGCTTTATTAGGAACTGTCTCATTATTGTTTGCTCTAATTCCCATATCTTTAGCACCATCTCTAACCAAATTGTGTCAACAAGAAATTGGTGCAAATGCTGTAGTATTTCATCGCAGTTGGATTGCGACAGTTGTCTTTGGTTTGTGGAATGGACTTGAGGCTTTCCGCTACCAACAATCTATTCAAGGTGGCAGGGGGCAGGATAGCGAAGCGTTAGGGAGTCTGCGGGCATCGGTAGGAGATAGTATTACTCATACCTTGCTTGATAAACAATCTATAGAACAGAAGCCTTTTACAAGTCAAGAAGTGTGGCTATTGTTGGCAATGGGAACCTCTGCTGGAACCTATCTTCTATTATGGGCTTGGTCGCTGAGTCAAACTAGTGTTGCTAACGTAGCTTTACTGTCTAACTTGAACTCTTTATTTGTTGCTTTGGCTGGATATTTGTTATTTGGTCGGCGTTTCGACAACAGATTTGTGATTGGTCTGATTATAGCCTTGGGGGGAGCGATCGCATTTGAACTCAATAAGGTGCAATTTGCAAGCGATCAAATATTAGGTGATGCATTAGCATTGCTAACTGCGGTTTTCATGGCTACGTGTATGCTGCTGATAGAAAGACTCCGAACCAGATTTAGTACTGCAACTATCATGCTGTGGCGCTGTGGAGTGACAACAATGTTTCTCCTACCAGTGCTACCATTCCTCGAAAATAGACTGTTCCCCTATTCCTGGACGGGTTGGTTTTTCATCATTTTCCAAGCTCTTTTCTGTCAAGTCCTGGGTCAGGGACTTTTAGCTTATAGCCTTAGTAGAATATCTTCAGGCGTTGTCGCCGTCACGCTTCTTTTAGAACCAGTTCTAGCTTCCATTTTTGCTTGGTTCATTTTTGCAGAACAAGTAGGTTTGTTTGACTGGGCTACTTTTGCCGTAGTTTTAGCGGGTATCTATCTAGCCCAATCGAGTCAATCCATTGTTCAAGTAACAAACGAAGGATCGTAGCAGCGCTGATTTATCCAAAGTTAAATTTTAGAGAATATGTCTCTAAAGGATAAATTCATTCAGATGAAAAAAGTCAAATATCTTACATATTGTTATGGCGAAATCAGTGTAAATCCTTCAGCCGAACGGAGAATTTTACTACCAGTTAAATTGATTTGCTGCAAAGCCCCATTGTCTAACAGCAAATAAGATTTGTTAGATAACATTTGTTGTAAAGTGGGCACAGGTGCAGGAGTTACCTTGCAATCACAGTAAAAGTCTAAACTGGGACGTCCATAAGCAAAAGAAGTATAAATTTGTGTTCCTGTGGAAACATTTGCTCGAATTAATTCAGCTACTGGTTTAACTGGAAAAGCTTCATTTAATTCCCAAATCCATGATTGCGAACTCATTAACAGTGCTAAAACTAAGTACATCCCAGAAAATAACACTGGAATAAAGTTGCGATCGCGTTGCTTAATTAGCCATGCTGCAATACTCATACTTATTGCCAAAACAATGCTCATGACTATTAAACTAGGCTCTTTCTTTGCAAGAATAAAGTAAACACAACCTCCTAAACCAGCAATAGCAATAATACCCATAAATATTGTCAAACTTCGCACCTTAAAATGACCATACTGCCAAATCTCGCTAAGTTTAGCACCAATTGCCAAAGCTAAAAATGGATATACAGGCATAACATACCAAGGCAGCTTAGTTCTCATTAAAGAGATAGTTCCGAAGTAAATAATTGTGCCAATAATAATTAAACTACCCCAGGAAGTATGGCGTTTTTTCCAAGCTAGATAAAAACCTTCCGGTAAAAATAATAGCCAGGGAAAACTATACTTAATTAACTCAAGTAAATAGTACCAGGGTGGCCCACTATGACCTTCAACAGATTGTGTTAGGCGATCAAAAGTTTGTGTTTGAAAGTTAACTTGGAAGAAAGTTTCACCATAATGTTGCCATTGAGCAGCAAACCAAGCGATCGCAGGTGCATTTCCTAAAAAGATTCCCACTAATAAATAGGGGCTTGTTAATAAAGCAAACTGCCGATCTGCAATCAGGAATAAACAAGCGATCGCTCCTAGCGGCAAAACTATCATCCCTTTCGTGAGAGTGATTAACCCTAGACAAAATCCTACACCTAAAGCATACTGACGATTCTGGCGTGCTTTTAGCAAACAAAATAACAGCAGCAAGAAAAAGGTAATAGTTGTACCATCTAGCATTGCTAGCCTTCCATGACGCACTACAGGCAACATCGTTAGGTAAACTAAAGCGCTAAACAGAGCTGGTAAACTTTGGTTAAAAAGCAAACATCCCACCAAGTAAAGCAAAGGCACTCCCAAGGCAGTTAACACTGCACCCGGTAGACGCGTTGTCCACTCATTCACACCTGCGATCGAGTAAGTCCAAGCAATTAATAAGTGCATCAAGGGTGGCTTATTATGATAAGGTTCTCCTCCCAGAGTGGGGTAAAGCCAATGCATTGAACCAAATGGGGCACGCCAAATTTCACGGGCAACCTGTGCCACAGTACCTTCATCCCAATCTCGCAAAGGGGAATTTCCTAAAAATATCAGCCATAGAAATAGAGATATTACCAGTAGGCTAAATAACCATTCTTTTTCTCGGAATAGTCGCATATCTAAAAATTGCTAAATTTTGTAAGTATCTTGGATGAAGATTTGAGATTTTCTTCTCCTGAAATAGATACTCAGGCTGATAATACTCGGAATCCAATCGTAAATCTGATGGAAGCTGTGAGTAATTAACAATGCTCCAAACTGCCAAATTTTAACCCTCCTTTTGCTGAAAATGGCTCAATAACCAAGTTCTAAATTCAGATTGACTTATGTGACGACTTCGGCGTAAAGCTTCTTCTAAAATAGCGTAGGCGTAGCCCATCGTAGATATCGCCAACCCAGGCAATACCTGTGATTATTGAATACGTATACTGCCTTGATCTGCCATAGCATAGACGATGATTTGGGCATTTTGGATTTCCATGATTATTGAATACGTATACTGCCTTGATCTGCCATAGCATAGACGATGATTTGGGCATTTTGGATTTCCACTACCCAGTATTCAGCAATACCCAATTCTTCATAGAGCGATCGCTTTGTACCCAAATCATCTAGCAAAGATGTTTTCGCAATTTCAATAACTAAATCCGGTGCAGGATAGCGATGGAGGTTGACAATTCCCGTACTTGCTGGGATCAATTAGGAGCGTTCTCTGAGGTAATACGCCACATCAGGCTGACAATTCTGAATCACCAGTTTTACGAAAGCAAAACTAACTGATGGCATCTCCAGCCTCATGTGCATCTCGTTTAATTGGAGATAAGGTTCACGCACAGACACAGAGAGGATTGCAAAATTATTTACTTACAGTTGTACCAATTGTCTAAAATAAGACAACAGATCCAAACCTGGAAACCCGGATTAAATCTGACTTTCAAAAATTACGAATTACGAATTACGAATTAGTATGTCTCTTGCTCCTTGGCGAGGTGCGATCGCTCATGCACTCCATCGCAACCGCAGCCTTGTTTATGCCCGTTACCTGCAACTAGCAACACTACAAGCGAATGGTCGCCCTGCTAATCGTACCCTAGTCTTTCGCGGCTTTCTGGAAGATACAAACCAGCTAAAATTTATCACCGATAACCGTAGCGCTAAAGCCGATCAGATACAGCAACAACCTTGGGCAGAAATTTGCTGGTACTTCCCCAATACACGAGAACAATTCCGCATCACTGGTTGTTTGACTCTAGTAAGCGGCGATAATTCTGACCAGAATCTACAGCCAGCAAGGATCGCAATGTGGCAAGAATTGAGTGATGCGGCGCGTTTACAGTTTGCTTGGCCGCATCCTGGTAAACTCAGAGTTGAAAACCCAGAAGCTTTTGCACCACCAGCACCCGAACCCGTGCAGCCAGTGCCTAATTTTTGTCTACTGCTACTCGATCCCGTGCAGGTAGATCACTTAGAATTACGCGGCGAACCACAAAATCGATGGCTTTACCACCGTGATGAGCAGCAAGAGTGGTCTAGCCAAGCGATTAATCCTTAAATATTGGAGTAGAGACGCGATTAATTGCGTCTCTACAGGAGTTAGGAGTTGGAAACTGCAAACCTGACATTTATGATTTTTATTGCTGATTCCTCACTCTTAACTTCTCACTCTTTTAAATGCCAGCACCATCTAGAAATTCCTGGATAGCCTTATCCTTGAGGTTGCACCAGCGAGTATCGTGAGTTAGCTCATCCTCTTTCGTTGCTAAACCACCCACTAAAACAGGAGTTTTGTTTGAAGAATTGGTGCGCTGAAGAGTTTGTATTTGTTCTTCCAACGCCTCAATCCGGTCTACTAAAGCACGAATTACTTGAGCTTCTGAATCTGGTAAGTTATTGTGTTCAAGAGGTGAAACCCTAACTCCAGAACGATACATAATGCGCCCAGGCACACCTACCACAGTACAGTCTGAAGGCACATCTCTTAAAACAACAGAACCAGCACCAATACGGACATTATTGCCAATTTGGATATTGCCCAGTACCTTCGCTCCAGCTCCGACTACGACGTTTTCACCCACAGTAGGATGGCGCTTACCACATTCTTTACCAGTACCCCCAAGGGTGACACCTTGATAAATTAGGGCATAGTCTCCCACGATCGCAGTTTCACCAATTACTACACCCATCCCGTGGTCAATAAACACACTTTGCCCAATTGTTGCACCAGGGTGGATTTCAATTCCAGTCAAAAACCGAGCCAAGTGAGAAATCAGGCGTGGAATAAAGGGAAGACCAAGACTATACAGCCAGTGAGCCAGCCTATGGAATAACAGGGCTTGCAAACCAGGGTAACAAAATAAAACTTCCAACCAGTTACGGGCAGCTGGGTCACGTTCAAATATGATACGAAAGTCAGCACGCAGTATAGATAGCACGAGATAGCACCCTCGGAAAGCACAACAAGCTACTCTCCCATATTATCCTCTCAGGTGTTACACCTAAAAATTGGGAATGGGGATTGGGTATTAAAATGCGGAGGGGCAGAGGGGAAAAACTTACTGCAACTTCTCCCCTACTCCCCAACTCACTGCTGCTCCACTTTCAGAGTATAATCCCGCTTGACTCCAGGATTAAATGTACCTACCCAAATTCGATAGGTGCCCCTTTTCCAGTCGCGATCGCTAACGCTAGCATCTTTACTTTTGCCAGTATCATCGCCGCAACGAATTGTTGTTTTATCTGGACCTTGGATGATTAAAGTGGTGTCGTTGTTGTTGCTATCAACTTGGATTGTTAGCTGAGAAAAGTCCTTTTCCAAAACCATGATGTGATCTGGTTTGGAATCGGCAAAGCCAATGCAAGCTTTTTGATCGCGATCGCGGTTACTTATGGCAGACAATGAGTAAGAACCACCTGTAAACCCCTGCACTGTTCCTTGTGCTGGATCAAAGTTTGTTGATAAATTCAAAGTGGCAAAGTTTGCTGTCTGTGCTATTGCAGGGGTAGCTGTGATGGCGGTAAGTATAGCCAACAGCCAACCGCCGCGAAACTGAAGTCGGGGGCAACAGTATTTCATAGTAGCCCTCCAACAGGCTTTTAAATTAGTGATGATATATACATATTCTAATAAAAAAATTCCAGTGAAATTTCAGTTAGCTGTGCCACATTAAAATGTGCCACAGTTAATGTTTTGGAAAGTGAACAGTTAATTGCTAGGTTATTTCTGGATCTCGACAGCAGCATTAAATTGCATCCGAGTGGGGAATTTTGGCAATCAAATTATTAACTAGCAAATATTACATAAAGCTTATGTAAATATGATGATGCAAGAAAGTACAGAAGGTAAAGGTAAAAGAATTTTTTATCTTTACCTTCTGCACCTGAGCTTCTATGAAAATCTCACGAATTATGGAGTTTGAAGAAGACACCACCTTTAAGCGATCGCGTGTCAGTTCCATAACTACTAACTGTGAGCGATCGCAGGTTGTTAAAAAATGGTTTACCTAAGACTTCGACTAGTTTGAGAATCGGTACTTGACGCTCTAACAAATTCTGGCTCTTTGTCCAGTCGAGATATACATAACCTTGGTTTGGTAGGGGAATTGCCGCGATACTATCTTTGAAATTAGGATTGTCAATTATGGAATTATTCTTGGTTGTGAGAATTTCATCCATAGTCTCTAAGTCAGACGTGAAAATTTCGTAATTTCCTAAAGTTGTATGCAATCCCTGTACTTTTGTTTCAATGCTGAAAGATGTTCCTTCTTTGACATCATTTTTTTTTGTCGCTGTGGTTAACTCTGTCCAAGCGGAGATTTTTTGCTGATCTATAGTCAGGGGATTAATGCTGAGTCCATTTGATGAGGCGATCGCATCTAATCGAGCAACACCTTTTTCCACACTCTCGGATTTTTCTACTACAAAAATCCAATGAGGGGTTGTTTGCTCTTTCCCAGGTAACAATGCTATGGCATATTCTCCTTGTACCCAGCTAAAAATATCCTCTGGTAAGTTTATACCCCAGCGTTTTTGAACATCTGCCAAAGGTTTTGCTAACGGAGAAACCACATCTTCCCCAGAACCATATATGGTAGCTGTTACTTGTTTCCAGAGTTTGGCTAAGTCACTGTCAGCCAAATGACTCAAATTCGAGCCGGAAATTGCTAAACCTGCGGATGCTGGAACATATTGCAATGCTCCCACAGGTTTAGATAACGGTGCAGATGGAGGGACAATTTCTGCTGAAGTCAAAAAGGTGGTTTCTGCCAGCAATCCTTTGGGATTCAGCACCAAGGATATAATTTGGCTGTTATAAAGTTGTTCTGGTAACTCTAACCCTTGCCATTTTGCCACGATGGGAAGATTCAAGAAAGCTACAGCTAAACCCCCTTTGAGCTGTTCTTTGGTAGCTTTTTGGTATTCGGGTGAGCTAGTTAAATTCAAATCGGGCGCTTGGACGTTATTGATAGCATCTCGTAGTACTTTCGGATCGTTGGCAAACAACACAAAGCCTTCACCGACAACAGCACCAGCAAGCAAGTCTTGTTCTGGTTGAGAATTGTCAGAAATCAGTTTTACACCTTTATATTGTTCAACAGCTAAGTTTGCCCCAGCTAACGCTCGTTTGGAAAACAACAACTCGACAAACTCGCGGCTTTTTTCTGGTTGCTTGGTTGCTAGTGCTAACAAATACCCTGGCTGCTGTCCGTTTTCTGGATCGCGATCGATATCTAAGGTGGTGATAGCTAATGTAATTTCGTCCCCTAACCAGGGTTGAATGTCTTGTTTGTAATCTATGCCACTCTTGGCGAATAAACTGGTTTTGAGTTTAGATAGTTCTTCTTCGCGCTCCAACGCCTGCAAACGGTCAGGATTCGTCAATAGTGAAACCATTGCAGGGGAAAGCTTTGACACGAATATGGCTGCACCAGGCCCAGAGCTAGAACCAATGAGGTTAGCCGGACTTTTAGCGAAAAACCAGTAAAAGCCTGCGATCGCAATTACTAGCACTGCGATCGCCCCAGCTACGATAAAACCGATAAATGAACGTTGCCTATTCACATTAAACCTATTAAAAAAGACGGTTTACAGCCATTTAAGCAGAAAGCCTAGCAGAATTAATCAACCCTCTTGAGAATGGATACTCATGCAAAGGCAGAGATTTTCTGTCACCATAAATAGGATTAGGACTGTTTATAGGGAATTCTTTTAGTCAACCCATGAACCAAATTAGTGTAGAAGAACTGGCGCAACGTCTTTCTTCTAGTGATGCAAGTATTCAGCTAGTAGATGTGCGTGAACCTGGAGAATTGGAAATTGCTAGCATTGAGGGCTTTGTCAACCTACCTTTAAGTCAATTTGCCGAATGGGGAGATCAAGTACCTACCCTCTTCAATCCCGAAGCCGAAACCTTGGTTTTATGCCACCACGGCATCCGCTCTGCCCAAATGTGCCAGTGGTTGATTGCTCAAGGTTTTACAAATGTGCAAAATATTTCGGGTGGTATTGATGCCTATTCCCAATTAGTAGACCCTTCAATTCCCCAGTATTAGTTTCTGCTCGGATACATCATTCAGATGGAACTTACTCTTCCATCTGACTTTTGCTATGCTAAAGATAGAAGTATATCAATGTAGAGGCTTGCCGGAAAGTTTGAAATTTGGGCATCAAGTACATCTGCACAAAAATGCTGGATTGCTCTAAATTAGAGTTCAGGTAGTAGCCCCTGAAGAGAATACGTATCTAATAATACTGTTGCAAGCAGAAATTTATGCAAAAGTACGGTTAGAAAAAAGCATCAAAAGGGTACATTATAACTAGCAGCTTTTGCAAAAAAATTGAGCTACTAGCTCAACCCTAATCTTAAAAAATGCTTTGTACATAAACTTTAAAAATACTTATCATAATATAGTTATATAATTTGATACTTTAATAAATTATTAATATTCTCTGTTTTCGATTAAATCCACAAATTTCTTTAGAGTTTGATTAAAATTTGCCTTCAGCAAAACATACCATAATGGAAGTTCAGTTAACAAATCGACAACAGCATATACTTTGGGCAACGGTACGTCACTACATTGCTACGGCAGAGCCAGTTGGTTCAAAGGCTTTGGTTGAGGAGTACGACCTGGGTGTAAGCTCGGCGACAATTCGCAATGTAATGGGTGTTTTAGAAAAGTCTGGATTGCTCTACCAACCACACGCTTCTGCTGGACGTGTACCTTCAGATTCAGGCTATCGCATTTATGTAGACCAGCTAATTACACCTTCTCTGCGTTCGCGCAGCGTGTCGCAGGGAAGTGGTGCTGAAACTTTAGGGCGAGAAGTAGAGGTAGCACTGCAAAAGCATCTCCAGTGGGAAGATCGGAGTTTAGAAACCTTGCTGCAAGGAGCCGCGCAGATTTTAGCAACCTTGAGTGGTTGCATTAGCTTGATCACTATGCCGCAAACGACTACAGCACTATTGCGACATCTGCAATTAGTACAAATTGAAGCTGGGCGGATCATGCTGATTGTCGTAACGGATGGTTATGAGACACATTCTAAATTGATGGATTTGTCGCCAACACCAGAAGAAACCCAGCGGGATTCAGAGGTAATCGATCGCGAGTTGCAGATTGTTTCTAACTTTTTGAATACCCACTTGCGCGGGCGAAGTCTGTTGGAATTAGCCAACCTCAACTGGAGCGAACTAGATCAAGAATTCCAACGCTACGGGGAATTTTTGAAAAACTCAGTTGCCGAATTGACTCGTCGCACTCTTGCGCCGACTGCAACCCAAATTATGGTTCGGGGTGTGTCAGAAGTTTTGCGCCAGCCAGAATTTTCCCAGTTACAGCAAGTACAAACGATTATCCACCTGCTGGAAGAAGAACAAGACCAACTGTGGCGATTAATATTTGAAGAACCAGAACCAGAGGATGGTGGTAAGTCCAAGGTAACGGTTCGCATTGGCACAGAAAATCCATTAGAACCGATACGCACCTGTACCTTGATTTCTTCTAACTATCGCCGAGGTTCAATACCTGTAGGAAGTGTAGGAGTTTTGGGACCAACGCGCCTAGATTATGAAAGTGCGATCGCAGTAGTAGCATCTGCTGCTGACTATCTCTCAGAAGCTTTCAGCTATTTCAATCCTTAATAGGGATTAATCCTATCAGGTCTAGACAAGTGAATAATACCATAGCAAGCAGATAGCCTGATTTGTAGCGGCAAAATCAATAATTAATACTACTTAAATCTTTCATGCTTAGAAAAATTGCCTTTGGTCTACTGTGGCTAGGATTTGTCGTCTATGCTTTTTTCCTCGCGCCTCCTGAGCAACCTGGTACATTCGAGTTAATTAAAAACCTTTCTATTGGTCAGTGGCAAGGCGTTAACCCCTTAGTCATAGCACTATTCAACCTCATGGGCATCTGGCCCCTTATTTACAGCGCAGTAGTCTTTATTGATGGTAGAGGACAAAAAATACCTGCTTGGCTGTTTGCTACTGCTTCTTTCGGAGTTGGTGCTTTTGCCTTGTTGCCGTACTTAGCTCTTAGAGAACCAAATAATCAGTTTCTCGGTCAAAAGAATATATTGCTCAAGTTACTAGATTCTCGTGTGACTGGTTTTGTGTTAACGGTAGGCACAGTTATTCTAGTTGCCTACGGTTTAAGAGAAGGAGATTGGGGCAGTTTTGTGCAAGAGTGGCAAACTAACCGCTTCATCCATGTGATGAGTTTAGATTTTTGCTTACTCTGCCTATTATTTCCCACATTACTGGGGGATGATATGGCGCGTCGCGGTTGGAAAAATACGCAGTTATTTTGGTTAATAGCGTTGATACCGCTATTCGGCCCATTGGTTTATTTATCTGTGCGTCCACCTTTAGAAGAAGTGGGTATAGAGTCCATATCCAAGCAGCCAGCAACGAATTGAAGAATAAAGTGCATTTTTCACAATCCAAAATCGTTCGACTGAGCGTAGCCGTACCCCTCCGGGGAAGCAAGCTACGCGCAGCGTTCCGCAAGAAAGTCTAAAATCCAAACTGATATCACCCAAAGTCCCCGCTTTTTCAAAGGTTTGGGGATTTTCTGTGGGTGCGTAAATCTCAAGAGAAAGTTTTTTCTGAAAGTACTTTACAAAACGCAATAAATTCCTTAAGATGTGTAACAGGTAGTCAAACCTACCTAATTCATCTGCAAATAATCGCATTTATAAAACAATGACAACAACCTTACAACAGCGCTCAAGCGCCAATGTATGGGATCGATTCTGTGAATGGATCACCAGCACCAATAACCGGATCTACATCGGTTGGTTCGGCGTAGTAATGATTCCAACCTTGCTAGCCGCTACCGCTTGTTTCGTAATTGCTTTCATCGCTGCTCCTCCAGTAGACATCGATGGTATCCGCGAACCAGTTGCAGGTTCTTTGATATACGGAAACAACATCATCTCCGGTGCAGTTGTTCCTTCCTCTAACGCAATCGGTTTGCACTTCTACCCAATTTGGGAAGCAGCTTCCTTAGATGAGTGGTTGTACAACGGCGGTCCTTACCAATTGGTAATTTTCCACTTCCTGATTGGCGTATTCTGCT